>NZ_BAAGYZ010000069.1:0-127842 GCF_054778995.1 Streptomonospora sediminis | reverse complement strand
GCCGGCGGCGCGCCCGCTGCGCCCGTCGCGCTGATCCCGGCCGGGGTGCCACCCTGGCCGAACCAACTAGGTCCACGCTGGTCCGTGCTGATTCCGGGCGGCTGCATGCTGCCGGCGGCCGGTTCCGGGGCGGCGTCCTCCGGGCTGACATCAAGCTGCGTCAGAACGGCTTGACGTGACGTCACTATGGCGTCATTATGAAGTCATGGATCTGATGCCGTATATCGACAACCTGCGCCGCCAGCTCATGGCCGCGGCCGAACCCGGCGGCGCTGATATCCGGGCGACCGCCGAACGGCTGGCCACGGCGTTGGAGCCGGCTGCGCGGCTGGCGCTGATGGACGCGCTTTCCGACGCCGCGGACGAGATCACGCGCGACGTCGCCCCGGGTTCGGTCGAGGTCCGGCTGCGCGGGGGCCGGCCTGACTTCATTGTGACGTCACCACTGGCCGACCAGTCGTTCGCCGGCACCGACGAGGGCGACCGCCCGGACGGCGCCGCTGCGGAGGCCCGCCCGTCCGCGGGCCCGGTGCCGCCCGAATCCGAAGAGGGCGGCACGGCCCGGATCACGCTGCGCCTGCCCGAGCGCCTCAAGCCGCAGGTCGAAGAGGCCGCCCGCCGCGAAGGTCTCTCGGTCAACGCCTGGTTGGTGCGCGCCGTCGCGGCCGGACTCGACACCGGCACCGCCACCGGAACCCGCCGGTCCGGCCGCAGCGCCGGCCGCCCGGTCGGGCGCGGCTACACCGGCTGGGTGCGCTGACCGCACCGCAATCCCGGCACCGCCGCCGCCGATACCACCACCACTGCGTTTGTCTCCCACCAGCGGAGACGCCCGCAACCGCCATGAACGGGAGACAGCCATGCCAACTTTCCGCACCCCCGAACCGATCACCGCCGAGATCAACTTCCTCTACGGCACCGTCCAGATCAACGCCGCCGACCGCACCGACACCGTCGTCGAGGTGCGCCCGCGCGACGCCGCCAAAGACGCCGACGTGCGCGCCGCGGACCAGATCCGTGCCGAGTACACCGACGGCCGGCTGGTCGTGGAGGACCCCGACGTCACGGGGCTGGGCCGGATGCTGCGCAAGGGCATTGCCGACGTCACCGTGGACCTGCCGGCCGGGTCGCGGGTCCAGGCCGCCACACGCGACGCCAACCTCCGCTGCGAAGGCCGCCTGGGCGCCGTCGAACTCACCGCCTCCAGCGGCAGAATCACCCTGGATGAGGTGTCGGGAAACGCCGACCTCACCACGGTGCACGGCTGGGTCCGCGCCCGGGGGATCGACGGCGGTGCCGTGGTCAAAACGACCCACGGCGCCATCGCACTCGGCACGGTGGGCGGCAGGCTCCGGATGCGCACCGCTCACGGCGACATCACCGCCGAGCGCCCCCTGGACTCCGTCGAAGCCAGGACCGCCCACGGCAACATCCGGATCACCGAGGTGGTCCGCGGCCGGGTCGACCTGGAAAGCTCCTACGGCGAACTGGAGGTCGGCATCTGCGCGGGCACCGCCGCCTGGCTGGACGCCGACTCCAAGCACGGCAGCGTGACCAGCTCCCTGGAAGCGGCCGAGGACCCGGGCACCGCCGAGGAGACCGCCGAAGTGCGCGCCCGCAGCCTCCACGGCGACATCGTCGTCCGCCGCGCCTGAGCCGCCCGCCTGCGCCGGCGCGCCTGCAAAGCGCGCCCCCGCCGCCCGGTCCCATCCCGTCCGACAGCTCCGGCAGCGCCGGTTCCGGCGCACCAGAAACGAGGCACCCATGGCTTCCCACCCTCAGCACGCGGCCGTCACGGCCACCGGACTGCGCAAGTCCTACGGCGACCACACCGTCCTGGACGGCATCGACCTGGACATCCCAGCGGGCACGATCTTCTCGCTGCTGGGACCCAACGGCGCCGGCAAGACCACCGTCGTGAAGATCCTGTCCACCCTGATCAGCGCCGACAGCGGCCAGGCGCGCATCCTCGGCCACGATCTGGCGGCCGACCCCGACGCGGTACGCGCCGCAATCGGCGTCACCGGCCAGTACTCGGCGGTCGACGGCCTGCTCACCGGCGCCGAGAACCTCATGCTGATGGCCAACCTGCACCACCTGGGCCGCAGCCGGGCCCGGCGCCGCACCGCCGAGCTGCTGGAGCAGTTCGACCTGGGCGGCGCCGCAAACAAGGCGGCCGCCACCTACTCCGGGGGCATGCGCCGCCGGCTCGACCTCGCGATGACCCTGGTCGGTGCCCCCAGCCTCATCTTCCTGGACGAACCCACAACCGGACTCGACCCGCGCAGCCGCCGCGGCATGTGGCAGATCATCCGCGACCTCGTGGCCGGCGGCGCCACCATCTTCCTCACCACGCAGTACCTGGAGGAGGCCGACCGGCTCGCCGACCGGATCGCAGTCCTCGACCACGGCACGCTCGTGGCCGAGGGCACGGCGGCAGAGCTCAAACGGCGCATCCCCGGCGGCCACATCCGCCTGCACTTCGCCGAGGCCGGCGAGCTGGAGTCGGCCCACCGCGCCCTCGGCGGCTCGCGCGACGACGACGCGCTGGCGCTGCAGGTCGCCGGCGACGGCGGAATCGCGTCGCTGCGGGAACTCCTCGACCGCATCGACGGCGCCTCCATCAAGGTCGAGGAGCTGTCGGTGCACACCCCCGACCTCGACGACGTGTTCCTCACCCTCACCGGCCGCGCCGCGGCCGGCGACCGCGACCGGACCTGAGACCCCAACGAGCGGAAGGCGACCCCGCAATGCACACCCTGACCCGCGCCACCGGCGACTCGGCCACGATGGTGGGCCGCCAACTGCGGCACATGCTGCGCTACCCCTCCATGACGCTCCTGCTCACGGGCATGCCGATCGTCCTGCTACTGCTGTTCGTCTACGTCTTCGGCGGTGCCCTGGGCGCCGGGCTCCCCGGGGCTTCCGGCGGCGGCCGCGCCGAGTACCTGAACTACATCGTCCCCGGGATACTGCTGATCACCGTGGCCTCCGCGGCCCAGGGCACCGCCATCTCGGTGGCCACGGACATGACCGAAGGCATCGTCGCCAGATTCCGCACCATGGACATCGCCCGCGTATCGGTACTGACCGGCCATGTGGTTGGCACCCTGGTCCAGACCTCGATCAGCATCGCGGTCGTGACCGGCGTGGCGGTGCTCCTGGGGTACCGCCCCGATGCCGGTCCCGCCGAGTGGCTCGCCGGAGCCGGTCTGCTGGTGATGGCCACCTTCGCGCTGACCTGGCTGGCGGTTGCGCTCGGCCTGGTGTCCGACAGCGTCGAGACCGCGAGCAACCTGCCCATGCCCCTGGTGTTTCTGCCCTTCCTCAGCAGCGGATTCGTACCCACCGAAACCCTGCCGACCGGACTGCGGTGGTTCGCCGAGTACCAGCCCTTCAGCCCCATCATCGAGACGCTGCGCGGACTGCTGATGGGCACCGGGGCCGGCGGCGACCGGATGCTCGCCGTCGCCTGGTGCGCCGCCATCGCACTGGCCGCCTACATCTGGGCCAAGCGGCTCTACAACCGCGACCCCGCACGGTAACCCGACCGGGCCCCGCCCCCCGGGCGGGCGCGGTACCGCCGGTTCGCCGCGTGCTGCGGGGAACCGGCGGTACCGCTGCGCTGCTGCGGGCGCCGCACCCTTCAGCGCGCCGCCCAGGCGGCGGCGAACATCTCATGCAGCGGCGCCGGCGGGAGCAGCCGGGTGAACGGGCCCTCGATCTCCTTCGTGTCGGTCACCGCGGCCATGTGGGTGTCGAGCTTCGCGGTCTCCAACGGCAGCTCGGGCGCCTTCAGCACGGTCCACGCACCGGGCAGGAACACGCTGCGCCCGGCGCGGGAGCGTTTGTCCTGCACCACCAGGCCGCGGTCGAGCAGTTCGGCCTGGACCTTCTTGTGGTAGGAGGGCGTCCAGCCGTTCCAGGTGCGCACGTTGCGGTCGGTGGGGCGGGCCAGGGTGAGCAGTTGCAGGTGCAGGGCAGCGGCGTCGGTGCCGGTACCCGACTCAGCCGCGGCCTGTTTGACCAGGTCGGGCACGCTCAGCAGCGGGTTCGCCTCGTAGCCGCCGGGCGGCACAGGCGTATCCGCGGCCCGCTCCACCATGCGGGCCAGACCGCCGTCGTAGTACACCCGCAGGCGGTCGATGTCACGCAGCAGTCCGTGCAGGCCGTGGTTGCGGCAGATTTCCGCGGTGTGCTCGACCGTCCCGGGGTCGGCGAGCGCGCAGGGCCGCAACAGGGGGTGGCTTGAGGCCCTCTTGCCGTCGACCACCACCAGCCCGGTGTCGTAGGCCACCGGGTGGGCGGCCCTTTCGGATCGCGGTGCGCTCGGCGGCTCCACCGGATGGGTGCGGGGGCCGAACACCCGCTCCAGGTCGCCGGGCAGCCGGTGGCGGCCCAGCGGCAGCAGCAGTTCCGGCGCGTCGAGCCGGGCACGCAGCCGGGCGAACAGTTCGGGCACGCCGGCAGTGGCGGGGGAGCCGGCGGGACGCTCGGTCAACGCCCAGGCCAGCAGGGAGGCCAGACCGGCGTACGGGCTGCCCTTGAATCCGAAGAGCCTTTTGCGGGAGCCGTCCGTGGCCGCCTCGTAGAGCTCCACCGGGCCGTACTTGCCTCCGGCTAGGACACAGCGCATGTCCCGGGTGGCGATACCGGACGTGCCGGGGTCGGCCAACGCCAGCGCCTGCGGGTAACCCGACCCGAGATCGTTTTCGAGCGCCTCGGCGGTGTCCTCGTCCACCGCGGTCCGGCCGCCGAGCAGCTCCACCCAGACTTCGGCCATGCGCCGCGCCGCCGCCGCGGCGCCGCCCTCGGCCCACAGCTCGGCGGGGTCGTCGGGGACCGCTGCCGCCAGCACCCGCAGCCTTCCGGCGGCATCGAGCCGGGACGACAGGCCCTCGGCCTCGCGGGCGACCAGCTTGCTCGCCTGGAACGGCTTGGCCCGCAGCATCCGCTGGTGGGCCTCGAAGTTGTTCGTGTAGTCGCTGCCGTGGTTGGCCCGGCGCGGCATACCGGCCAGCACCAGGGCCGCAACCGCCCGCCGGACCCCGGTGCGCTCCTGGAACGCGGCGATCGCGGCCTCGACCAGCGGGAGCGGGCCGCGCTCGGCCAGCAGTCCCAGCAGCCGCCGCAACCGGCCGGCGTCATCGCGGGCGACGGCGACGGTACCGGTGTCCTTGGCGCCGTCCGGCACGGGCGCGTCGGCGGGTTGCAGGAACCGGTACTGCGTTCGGGGGTCGAGCACCTCCGTACCCGGTACACCCGGCACGACCGTGCCGCCCCTTTCGCACAACGGTGCCAGCGCGGCGCCGTCTGCGCGGCCCACCCGCCACTCGCCCGGTTCGGCGCAGGGGTGCTCGGCCCAGGTGCCCAGCAGCGCCTTCAGCGCCGCGCGGTCCTCGCCGCCGGTGAAACCGCAGACCGCGCGCCAGGCAACGGCGTCGATCGCGCCCAGCAGGAACGTCCAGTCTTGGGGGGTGTCCGGCAGGCTGATCCGGCGCACGTCATCGCCGACGGCTCCGCGCAGGTACTGCCCGTCGGCGGCGAGCGCGGTGACCGTGGCAGGCTGCTCGGACGGGGTGAACGGCCGACTGATGGGCAGGAGTCCGCGCAGGGCGGGGACCAGCGCGCTATCGGGGACCGTCTCCTGCGGGTGCACCAGAGCCCCGGAGCGCACAGTGGCGGTCCGCCGCGACAGCGCCTCGGCGCGGTCGCGGAGCCGGGCGGCCTGCTCGGCCGCGGCGACCACGCCCTGGAGGGCGCCGGGATCGATGGCACCGGGCAGCACCCGGACCGCAGCCGCATGCACCTCAGCGGCGGCGGCACCGGCCGGGGCCGACCGCGCAGTGTCCAGCAGGACCTGCGCCGCTTCGGGCGAGACCTCCCGCAGCCCCCGGGCGCCGCCCCCGTCCGACTCGGCCGCGCTGTCGTCCGGCGCCGGCAGACCCGTCTCGGCGGACGTGTCCGCGCGCAGCGTGCGCAGAAGCGGGCCGGAGAGGTCAAGCCCGGCCAGGGCCTCGTCGATCCCTTCCAGCGCGGCGCTGGTGGGCGTGTCCAGCAGCGAGTCGAGCCGGTCCAGGGCCTCGCCGGCCGAGTCGAGTCCCCCGCCGGCGGCTCGGTCGAGCAGTTGGGAGATGCGCTGGTGCACCGCTGTGTCCACACCGGCGGTTTCGGGCAGCCGGGTGATGGCGGTGCCCCGTTTCGCGGGTTGGGCGGCGCCCGCGAGCAGGTGGCGCCAATCGGGGTGGGCGGCCAGCGCCGCGAAGTCGCGCCCGCACCCATGCGTCTCCAGCCGCACGCGGCCGTGCGGTTTCTCCACCGGGATCTCCAGGGCCAGGCAGGCGTCCACCAGGTCGGCGTCGACCCGGTCCCCGAGCTGCAGCGGGGTGCCCTGGCCCCGCAGCCGCCCGGCGAGCAGCGGCAGCACGTCGGCGTAGAGTTCGTCCGGCATCGCCTGGCGGTACCTGCCGCGGATCAGGGAGCGGGTGCGGGGTTGCACCCGGACCAAGCTGTAGGTGTAGGTGTACACGAACCGGTCCAGCCAGGCGGCGATCCCGCCCGAGGGCGCCACCCAGCCGCCGGCCATGGCCTCGACCGTGCGGCTGTCGCGCAGCAGCCGCAGATACGCGCCGCCGACCGTTCCGACGGGCGGGAACAGTTCGGCCAGCGCGGTGAGGACGCCGTAGTCGGGCGGGGACTTCGCGAACACCCGCGCGGCACCGTCCAGCAGCGCACCGGGAACGGCCGAACCGCCGGCGGCGGTGAGGACCTCCCCGAGTAGCCGCGCCTGCTCACCGGCACCCAACCCGGCCCCCTTCGCCGAGGCCCGCACCCGGCTGTGCAGGTCGGCCGGGGGAACCACTCCGGCGGCGCCGCACTCGCGCAGCAACACGGCGAACTCCTCGTGGGCGCGTTCTCCCGGAAGGTGGGCCGCGAGCTGCTTCTGGTGGCCGCTCACCTCGGATCCGCCCAGTGCACCGGCACGGGCGAACAGCAGTGCGTTGCCTACGAGGTAGTCGGCCCACACCGGCAGGCCGTGGTCGCGCTCGGCGCCGCGCGCCAAAGAGTAGGCCTTGGCGGCGTGCCGGGGGACATCCCGGCACAGCCGGTGGCCCACGGTGTCCCAGAACCACGGCAGATGCTCGGGCGGCAGGTCGCGCGCCGCGCGTTTCATATCGTCCAGGAACGCGCCGGGTTTGGTATGCGCTCCACCGATCCCTTGGTCCAGTCGCCTCAGCGTTTTCTCGGCCGCGCCCACCCATCCGGGGGCGTGGCGGCGGGCCCACTCTGTGTAGAGGGTCGAAGTTCGGAGAGTGGCGGGGAGGAGGTCAAGCATTGCGGCATCGTAACCGCACACTGCGACAGATCGGCACATCCGGCCCTGCTGGCTGCGGGGACGCGGCCGGATTCCGCACGCGATACTCCCGGTATATCCCTAAATCCCGTGGAGTTACGATCATGCCGTGAACCTGGCATGGACGTCGGCCGCTGCCCCGCGGAAGGGAGCCTTGGCCGCGCTTCGGGCCCTCCTCTTGCATGCAGATTCGATTGCGAACCGTTCGGAGTATTCCAACGCCGCCGCCCGGCGCCTTAGCGCATTATTTAGGTACACCATTCCACTCCGAAATCCCATCGGCACTCCTGGGAAGGGCCCCGGAAAATGAGCCCGAAGCGCATCGAAATGACGGATGGATTTGTCTTCTACTCGCCGAGCGACGACGCCCGGTTCGTCTATCAGGAGATCTTTGAACACGATATCTACAGTGTCGATGACCTGCCCGAAAAACCGGTGGTCGTGGACGCCGGCGCAAACGTCGGGCTGTTCTCGATGTATGTCAAACGGTTGCGGCCCCGCGCCCGCATCATCGCCTTTGAACCCGCGCCGGAGTGCCTGGAGGCATTGCGGCGCAATGTGCAGCTGCACGGCATGACCGACGTTGCCGTCCATCCGTGCGGGCTGGGTAGCGAAACCCGCGAAGCGTCGTTCACCTATTACCCCCACCTTCCAGCCAATTCCACGTTCCGCCCAGAGGGCAAGGGCATCGTGAAGGACATGGTGGCCGACCAGACCGGGCAGGAGTTCGCGACGGCGCTGTTCACGCCGACCGAGCTGGTGGTCCGGGTGGAACGCCTCTCGCAGATCCTCGCCGCCCACCACCCCGATGTCGACACCATCGACCTGCTGAAGATCGACGTCGAGGGCACCGAGGCGGAGGTCCTGCGCGGCATCGACGACGCCGACTGGGCCAAGGTGCGCAAGATGGAACTCGAGGTCCAGGACACCGAGCACTCGCCGGTCGCCGATGTCGAGGAACTGCTGCGCGACCGCGGATTCCGGGTCGCCAAGACCATCCCGCCGATGATGACGGAGGACATGCTGGTCTTCAACGTGAGCGCGAGCAGGTGACCGTCCGCAGCGGGAGCAGGGAGTGCGGCGCCGGGTGCCCCAGCGCTACAACCAGTCGTGTTCGTGGGCGTAGCGTGCCGCCTCGTGCCGGGTGCGGGTCTGGGTTTTCTGCATTGCGTTGGAGAGGTAGTTGCGCACCGTTCCCTCCGCCAGGTGGAGCCGGGCGGCGATGTCGGCGACCGAGTAACCGTCGCGTGTCACCCGCAGCACGTCGGTCTCGCGCTCGGTGAGCGGACAGTCGTCGATGACGGCGAGCGCGGAAACCTCCGGGTCGATCCACCGCTTTCCCGAGTGCAGGGTGGCAATGACAGCAGCGATGTGCGCGGGCTCGGCCGCCTTGCCGGCAAAGCCCTGAACCCCGAGTTTCAGGGCCTTGCGCAGCACACCGGGCCGGGCGTGGCGGGTCAGCATGAGGATCACCTGCTCCGGCCGCTCGCGGCGGATCGCCGAGACGGCGCCGAGGCCGTCGACACCGGGCATCTCCAGGTCGATGACCAGGACGTCGGGCCGGTGGTGCAGCGTTGCCTGCACGGCCGTTTCGCCGTCCTCCGCTTCGGCGAGCACGGTGATATCGCCCTCAAGCGGAAGGAGGGCGGCCAGCGCCTTGCGGAGCAGGGCCTCGTCGTCGGCCAGCACCACATCGGTCATCGGGCATCCTCCTCCGCAACAGCGGAAGCCTGCCGTTCGGCCGCGCCGGCGCGGGGAAACGCCGCAGCGGTCAAAAAGCGCCCGTGCTGCTGTTCCACCGTCAGTTCCCCTCCGCTCTCGGCGAGCCGTTCTCTGAGGGTGGCGAGCCCGCGCAGTCCGGTCGACGGTGCATCCTGCGCGCCGTCGTTGACGACCGTGATGCCGGACTCGGCGAGGGTGATGTGCACCTGCCGGGCCTGGGCGTGGCGCAGGATGTTGGTCGTGGTCTCCCGCAGCACCTGGCCGAGCAGTTCGCCCACGCGCTCATCGGCTTCGGCCTCGCGGTCGACCCGCACGTGGATGCCCGCCGCTTCAAAAAGGTTCTTCGCGTTCTCCAACTCCGCCGACAGGTTCAGCCGCCGTTGCGCGTAGGCGAGCTCCTTGGTGCGGGCGATGGTGTCGCCGACCAGGTCGTGCACCTCGCGGAGCTCCTCCTGCGCGCGGTCGGCGTCGCTGCGCAGCAGCTTCTGGGCCAGCGTGGTCTTCAACTTCACCACGTGCAGCGTGTGGCCCTGGATGTCGTGCAGATCGCTGGCAAAGCGCATGCGTTCGCGGACGACGGCCAACTCCGCTGCGCGTGCCCGCGCCTCGTCCAGCTCAGCGGCGAGGCGGGCGATGCCCTGGATGAGGGAGGTGAGTATGGCCGCCGTTATGGCGACGGCGCTTGAGGAGACCACGTACTGGAGCAGCAGGTCGGCAACGCCGTCGTCGGTGACCATGAGCCTGGCCGCGAGCGTTGCGGCGCCGAAGGCGGCCAACCCCAGAATCACCGTCCGCCGGTGGCGCGGTAGCTCGTGGACGATGATGGTGCCCACGACGGCGAGGCCGTAGCTCGCCGTCCCGTTGCCGGTCACCAGCGCTCCGACGAGCCACACGGCCGCGGTGACGGCCAGGCAGGGCAGGATGACCCTGGAGTTGCGCACGGTTGCCCACCGCTGTACGGCGACCTGGGCCGCCGCCAGGCCCAAAGCCAGGACCGCGGCTTCCCACCGGGTCGCGGCGTCGATCGCGATCAGCAGGGCCCCCGCGCACATGAGCGACGCGGACGCCATCTGGACGCTGGCCGTGCGCAGCCGCCACGGCGTCTCCTCGGCGGGCTCGGCGCTCATGCCGTTACCTTCCCGGGTCGGCGGTACCGGATTCCGGTCGTCCGCTGCGGGACCGGTCCGGGCTTCGGCACCGGTCACCGGTCGTCCTCGGCCCGGGGCCGCGCGCCACCGGTGCCGGAACGGCCGCGCAGGAGCGGCGCGGTGACCGGTGCGGGTACGGTCATGCCGGCCGTTGGCGGTTGGCGCGGGTGTCGGGTGTCCATATGCGGCTCTCGCGATCGGGACCGGCAGGGGCCGCCCCAGTATGCCGCCGCTCCCGCACCGCCACCAGTGACACCACGTCATGGTCGCGCTCCGCGGAAAGTCACACCGAAGTGGTGACGCGGCCGCACTGCCGGGTGCGGGCGCAAGCAGCTGGAATATCCGCCATGAGCAACGACACGGCACCCCCCGCCCCAACCGCAACCGAGGACCTGGCCGCGGCGCCGGAGCGCGCCGGCGACCGCACCGATGAGACCGCCGGTCCCGCCGGACCCGCCGGTCCCGCCGGTCCCGCCGGACCCGCCGGTCCCGCCGGACCCGCCGGTCCCGCCGGACCCGAGCAGGTTGGCGACGCGAAGCAGGCGATGCTGAACGCGGTGGGCGGCCCGTGGGGGATGGCCGCCGCGGCGGCACCGACCGTGGTGTTCGCGACGGCCGTCTCCTTCGTCTCGCTGCCGATAAGCATCGGGATCGCGCTCGCCACCGCCCTGGTGATCGCCGTAGTGCAGCTCTCGCGCGGCCAGACCTTCAACTCCGCCACGGGCGGGTTCATCGGTGTCGGCCTCGCCGGGGGCGTCTCCGCCCTCACCGGCTCGGCCAACGACTTCTTCGTTATCGGGATCTGGGCCGCCCTGGTGGTCGGCGCCGTCACACTCGTCTCGGTCCTCATGCGCCGGCCGCTGACCGGAGTCGTCTGGAACGCCGTGCACGGCGGCACGCACGCCTGGCGCGAGGACCGGCCCGCACTGCGGGCCCACTACGCCGCAACGCTCGCGGTGACCGTTATGTGTGCCGCCCGGTTCGGGGTGCAGGAGTGGCTCTACCGCGCCGACGCCACGACCGCACTGGCGGTCGCCGACACCGCGATGGGGTTCCCGCTGACAGGCCTGGTCGCGGTGGTGGTCGTCTGGGCGTTCCGCCGCTCCACCAAGCGCCTGATCGGCTCCACCGCCGCTCCGGCCGCCGCGCAGCGCTGACCTGTCCGCGGGGCCGCCCGCCGCGGCCCCGCCGGCGCCGGCTCTCGCCGGCCCCGATCCGTTCCCCGATCGGCGTCCCGACCTTCCCGAACCACCAGCGTCAGGAGTTCTCCCATGTCCGCAGCCCCCGCCCACCGCCCGCACGAGCCGGAGGCCGGCACCCGTTGCCCGGCGCGCCCGGGATGGCCGGAGATCATCGTCGGCCTGCTCGCCATGGGCGCCGCCACGTTCGTGCTCCCGTTCTTCGGACCGTGGGGGCTGGAACTGGACGACGTGAGCTACGGCCTTGTCGTGGCCGCGTGGTCGGGGGTGGTCGGCCTCGCCGGGTTCGCCGCGGCAGCGCTGATCCGCATCCGCTGCTGGGGAGCCTTCAGTGTGCGCCGCACGACCTGGCGCTGGATGGGGATCGGCGTGCTGGGCGGCCTGGTCGCCCTGGTCGTCAAGGCCGCGGTGACCGCCGCCGTCACGGCGGTGGCCGGATCCGAAGCCAACCCGCAGGGCATGTACTACGACGCGGCCGGCGGCGGCGTCGTGCCGCTCATCCTGACCATGCTGTTCCTGGCCGTCCTCACCCCCATCGGCGAAGAGTTGCTCTTCCGCGGGGTCATCGCCAACGCCCTGCTGCGCTACGGGCCCGTCATCGGTGTGCTGTCCAGCTCGGTGATCTTCGCGCTCGCCCACGGCATCAACCTCGTGCTGCCCGCGGCGATCGTGGTCGGCATCATCGCCGCCGAGCTGATGCGCCGCAGCGGGTCGATCTGGCCGGCCGTGGTCGTCCACTTCGTCAACAACATGGCCCTGCCGCTGCTGGTGCTGTTCACGGGAGCCACCGGGACCGCCTGAGCGGCGCATTGCGCGCGGACACCGTGCGGGGGCGGCGCCCGGCAGCGGGGCGCCGCCCCCGCACGGTGTCACCCGAGGGGCCGGGTGTCAGGTCGCCAGGCCGCGGCGGTAGGCGTAGACGACGGCCTGTACGCGGTCGCGGAGGTCGAGCTTGGTGAGGATGCGCGACACGAAGGTCTTCACGGTCTCCGGGCTGACCACCAGCGACTCGGCGATCTCGCCGTTGGAGAGGCCTTCGGCGATCAGCCGCAGGACCTCCAGCTCGCGGGGCGTCAGCGGAATGTCGTCCCGGGCGCCGTCGCTGGGCCGGATCCGGGCGGCGAAGGTGCCCACGAGCCGGCGGGTGACCTCGGGGTCCAGCAGCGCCGCGCCGGTGGCCACGGTCCGGATCCCATCGAGCAGGTGGGGCGGCGGCGCGTCTTTGAGCAGGAACCCGCTCGCTCCCGCGCGCAGCGCCTCGTAGACGTATTCGTCCAGGTTGAACGTCGTCACGACGAGCACCTTGACCGGGTCCGCCACACCGGCGCCGGCCAGCAGCCGGGTGGCCTCGATGCCGTCGAGGACCGGCATGCGCACGTCCATCACCACGACGTCGGGACGCACTCGGGCGGCCAGGTCGACCGCCGCCTGGCCGTCGCCGCACTCGCCGGCGACCTCCATGTCGGGTTGGGCATCGATGATCGTGACCAGCCCGGTGCGGATCAGCGCCTGGTCGTCGCAGACCAGGACCCGGGTCGGCGCGGTCACGCCGACCCACCCGCGGGGATGCGCGCCCGCACGGTGAAACCGCCGCTTGCGGTGTCCGGGCCCGCGCCGAAGTCGCCGCCCAGGATCTCGACGCGTTCGCGCAGGCCTGCCAGGCCCCGCCCGCTCCCGGCGGCAAAGCCGCCCTGCGATGCGGAGCCGTTGGTGCCGACCTCCACGCTGATCTCCTTTTCTCCGTGGCGCACCCGGACCCGGGTGCCGCTGCCGTGGGCGTACTTGAGCGCGTTGGTCAGTGCCTCCTGCACGACCCGGAAGGCCACCAGGTCGGCACTGCCGGCCGACTCCGCCGGCGTGCCCTCCTCGGTGAACTCCACGGGTTGGCCGGACCGGCGCGCCTGGTCGACGAGGGTGTGGAGCCTGCCGACGGGCGGTGTCCTGGCCTCGGTATCCCCGGCGGTCCCGGCCGTTCCGGCAGCCTCGGGGCCTTCGGCGCCCGCCGTGCCGCCGGCCGGGCCCTCGGCGGACCGCTCGGTCCTGCCGGTGCCGTGGTCGGGGTTGAGCAGGTCGAGCAGGTGCCGCAGGTCGGTGATGGCGCGCCGGCCGGTGTCGGTGACGGCGGTCAGGGTCTGGTCGAGGCGGTCGGGCGCGCCGGTCAGGTACCGCGCCGACTCGGCCTGCACCACCATCGCCGTCACGTGGTGGGTCACCACGTCGTGCAGCTCCCGGGCGATGCGGGTGCGTTCGGCGGTGCGGGTCTCCTCGGCGACGCGGCGGCGGCGTTCGGCCTCTGCGGCACGGGTCGAGCGCAGCCAGGACCCGATGCCCCACATGAGGGCCACCGCGAGGTAGAAGGTCACGAACTCGCTCACCGGCTCGTTCCCGAGCCGGTGGAGCGCAACCGCCAGCGGCACGTAGGCGGCGGAGAACACGATCATGGCGGGCAGCCGGTGCCGGTTCAGGTGGGCCGCGATGCTCAGCACCGCGATGGCCAGGCCGGTGCCCGCGACCATGTGGTAGCCGCGGAGCTGGTCGAGGGCGAAACCGAGTGACACGAGGGCGAGGCAGCCGACCGGCCAGCGCCGGCGGATGGCGAGCGGGAGGCTCTGCAGGGCGCCCGCCGCAAGGGCGAGCAGGTCGAAAGGGCGGTCCGGCAGGTAGCCCAGTACCGTCCCTTGGCTCTGCAGAGCCGGCACGTACGACGCGGCGAGGAGGAGCACGCCCAAGGGCAGGTCCCGGACCGTGACGTCGAGCCGGCGCCACCACTCCAAGATCCGCTGATGACCGATCACCGGGGCAGTGTAGCGGCGCCCGACCCGGGTGGCGCGCCGGTGCAGGGCCCCGGCGGACGGGCGTCGGCGCGGGGCGACGGATCGAGCCGGCGGGCGACGGTCGGCGGTGCGGCCTTGTGGTCTGCCGAATGGCGGGTGGTCTGCAGTGCAAAGCGGCACCAAGGGCGGCGGGCGGCCCGGGCGGGCGAGCGCGTGTCCACTATGTCGAGTTCAGTGGTAACGATAGTGCAGAAATGCCCAAATCCGTTGCTAGATCTAGGCATTTCTGCACTATCGATTCCACGCAGGTTTCGTCGCAGCTGCTCGCGGCGGCCAATTAGCAGAACCCCTATTGCCGTACAAGGAGCGAAAGACCCTGCCGGCCGTCACGGGCGGCAGGCTGCGGGCGGGCGCGCCGGTGCCCGCTGCGGGTCTCCCCCGGCTGCCGTGCCGCGGCACCCGGGCCGGCCCGCTCGGCCGGCCCGGTCGGGTCTCAATTTGAGACGCCGATCACATTGGTGTGCGCGTTATCTGTGTCACAGTTGGCGCAAGCGCAGCGAGGTGCAGGAGGAGGTGCGCAGATGGACAAGCTCGCCCGACGCGCCCGCACAGGCGGTGCACCGGCCGCGGCCGCGCCGCGGCTGTCGGCCTCGTGGCGGCGCAGCAGCAGCTACGGGGCGCCGGCGGAAAAGGTCGATCCGGTCTTCATCGGCAGTGTCGACAACGAGTCGCTGTTCTTCCAGTGCGGACAGGAAGTCCTGAACGGCCTGCACGAGACCCTCGCCAACGAGCCGGTCAGCCTGATGCTGACCGACCAGGACGGCCACGTGCTCAGCCGGGCGTGCCACGACCGCGCGCTGGTCAAGGCCCTCGACAGCACCTACCTCGCCCCCGGCTTCGCGTTCTCCGAGCGGGAGGCCGGGACCAACGGGCTCGGCCTCGCCCTTGCCGACCGCGCGCCGTCCCTGGTGCGCGGCGACGAGCACTACTGCACCGGATTGCGCGACTACACGTGCGCGGCCGTCCCGGTCGTGGACCCGGTGCAGGGGGACCTGCTCGGCAGCGTCAACCTGACCACCTGGTCGCAGAAGTCCGCGAACCTGCTGCTGGCGCTGGCCCACACGGCCGCTGGACACACCTCGGCGCTGATGCTCTCGCGCGGCCACGGCATGCGGCCGCGCCCCACCCCCCGCGGCGAGGTCTTCCGCGTGAGCGCAGAGCGGACCGGGTTCGGTCCCGAGCTGGGCGCACAGTGGCAGACCGCCCTGGCCGAGGCCGAGGCCGCGCTGGCCGGGGGACTGCTGGTCGGAGTCGGCGGCGAACCCGGGGCCGGCAAGTCCGCGCTGCTGGCCACCGCACTGCGCCGCGTACGGCCCCACGGCCGGATCCTCAGCGTCCGCCCGCCCGATTCGCGCGACACCGAGTCCTGGCTGGCCCTGTGGGCGCCCGAACTCGGCAAGGCCGACACCAGCGTCATCGCCGCGGGGGTGGACACCCTGCCGTCGTGGGCGGCCACCGAGCTGGCCGGCATGGTCGCCGGACAGGCCCAAAGTTCGCTCGCAGTCACCGCGCACGGCGCGGCGGCGCTCCCGGAGGCGCTGGCCCCGCACGTCGACACCGTGGTGGAACTGCCGCCGCTGCGCCACCGCCCCGACGACATCCTGCCCTTGGCCGAACACCTCGGCGCCCGGGCCCGGGGACGCAAGGTCCGGTTCACCCCTGCGGCGGTCCGGGCACTGCGCACCTACCACTGGCCCGGCAACGCCGAGCAGCTCAACCGGGTCGTCCGCGAGGCCGCGAACAAGAGCGACGCCGTGGACGCCCGCCACCTGCCCCCCGAAGTGCTGTGCGGGCCGACCCGCACCCTGACCCGGATCGAGGTGCTGGAGCGCGACGAGATCGCCCGCTGCCTGGCCGAGCCGGGCACCACGGTCACCCGCGCCGCCGAGGTCCTCGGCATGAGCCGGGCGACCATCTACCGCAGGATCACCCGGTACGGGATCCGCACCCCGGGCTGACGGGCACCCGCACCGGCCGCGAGCCAACCGCACCGGCCGGCTCCCGCACAACACGCGGCACATCAGCGGTACCAGCCGCCGGCGGCCGTTTCCGGCCGGTGTCCCTCCATGCCCTTCCGCTCCTTTCCGCAACCCGGAAACGGACCGGAATGATCCGGGGGCCGCGCCGCCCGTAGTCGCCGTGCTCGCCCTTTTCCGCTGTTTCGCCGGAGCGGTCCGGGCCTCCGCCGGCGTTTCCGCGCCGCCCGTCCCGAGCGAATACGGCGGCGCGGTCGCCGGCTCGCGCCGAACGGCGCGATCCGGAGTCCGCGCCGAAACACCACCGGACAAAACCGCAGGTCCGGCCGTCTCAAGATGAGATGTCCGGGGGCTGTGTTCCCCACTCCGTTCTGCCTATTGTTGCCGCAGGTTCAGGAAAGCAGCCGCAATTCAGGAGGTTGCACGTGTATAGCAAGGACGGCGAGTCCTACTTCATCGTCGACGCCCACGTCGCGCTCTGGGACGCACGACCGGAAAACCAGCGCAACATCCACGGAAAACAGTTCATCGACTGCTTCTACGACTATCACCGCAATCTGAGTCCAGATTCCGAGACCTGGCCCTACGAGGAATTCCTCTACCAGGGCGGCGAGCGGCTCATGCGCGACCTGTTCGACGACGGCTACGTCGACCACGCCATCTTCCAACCGGCCCACTTGGGCGAGTTCTACGCGAGCGGCTTCGGTCAGACCGACCAGGCGTTCGCGCTGGCGAGCGCGCACCCGGAAAAGCTCACCTACAACCACTGCTGGGACCCGCGTTACGGCGAGGCCGGGCTCAAGCAACTGCGCGAGGACGCGAAGCGCTTCGGGCTCAAGGGCTGCAAGCTCTACACCGCCGAGTGGCACGGTGAATCGCGGGGTTGGAAGCTCGACGACCTGTGGTCCTACCGCTACCTCGAAGCGGCCCAGGAGCTGGGGATCCGCAACATCCACATCCACAAAGGCCCCACGATCCGCCCGCTGGACCGCGACGCCTTCGACGTCGCCGACGTCGACAAGGTCGCCACGGACTTCCCGGACATGAACTTCGTGGTCGAGCACTGCGGCCTGCCGCGGCTGGAGGACTTCTGCTGGATCGCCACCCAGGAGCCCAACGTGCACGCCGGGCTCGCCGTGGCGATCCCGTTTATGCACACCCGGCCGCGGTACTTCGCCGAGATCATCGGCGAGCTGCTGTACTGGCTCGACGAGGACCGTATCCAGTTCTCCAGCGACTATGCACTGTGGACACCGCGCTGGCTTATCGAGCGGTTCGTGGACTTCCAGATCCCGCAGGACATGACCGAGTACGCGCCGCTGACCACGGCGCAGAAAAAGAAGATCCTCGGGCTCAACGCAGCGGCGATGTACGACATCCCCGTACCTGCGCAGCTGGACCTGGCCGAGCCCCGGACTCCGGCGGTGGCCTGATGATGCGCACCGGAGACCGCGAATTCCGCGAACGCCTCGAACACCTCGAACGGGACGCCTTCGCCGCCCTCGGCGCCGTCGTCGACCCCGAGTTGGACGAACCGATCACCGACCTCGGTTTCGTGCGCTCGCTGGAGACCGACGGCGAATCGGTCACCGTGCACCTGCGGCTGCCCACCCCGTTCTGCGCACCCAACTTCGCCTACCTGATGGCCTCCGACGCCAAGGACGTGCTCACCGACCTGCCCTGGACCCGGGCGGTCACCGTCGAACTCGACGACCACCACGACTCCGCGGTGATCAACCGCGGGCTCGCCGCGGATGCCGGCTACCGCGGCACGTTCGGCAGCGAGGCCGAGTCCGATCTCGATGAGCTGCGGCGCACGTTTCGCCGCAAGGCGCACACCGCCGCGATGGAGCGGGTGCTGACCGCGCTGCTGCGGGCCGATCCGGACCTGGCCGAAACCGGGCTGCACCGCATCACGATCGCCGACCTGCCCGCCGGCGACGCCACCAGCTCGCTGCTGCGCCGCCGCGCGGCCATCGGCCTGGGCACCAGCGGCGAGCTGGCCGTCCTAGTCGACGAGCGCGGCAGGTCCTTCCCGCCCGAGGAGGTTCCGCTGCGGCTGCGGCGGGCGCGCTCCACCCGCATTTCGGTCGACGGCAACGCCCACTTCTGCCGCGGCCTGCTACGTACCCGCTACCCCGACGAGTCCCCGCGCATCAAGGAGTCCTCAGCATGAAAGCCGTACAGGTCGTCGGCTACCACCGGAACCTGGAGATGGCCGAGGTTCCGGCGCCGACCGTCACCGAGCCGCACGACGTGATCGTCAAGATCGGCGGCGCCGGTGTCTGCCGGACCGACATCCACATCCTTGAGGGCCAGTGGCGGGAGAAGTCCGGTGTCACGCTGCCCTACACGATCGGGCACGAGAACGCGGGCTGGGTCGCGGCCGCCGGCAGCGCGGTGACGAACGTGGCCGAGGGCGACAAGGTCATCCTGCACCCGCTGATCACCTGCGGGCTGTGCCGGGCGTGCCGGTCCGGTGACGACGTGCACTGCATGCGGTCGAAGTTTCCCGGCATCGACACCGACGGCGGATACGCGGAGTACCTCAAGACCTCCGCCCGCAGCGTCGTCCGCATCGACGACTCCCTGGAGCCCGCCGACGTCGCGGCGCTGGCCGATGCGGGCCTGACCGCCTACCACGCGGCGGCCAAAGCCGCCCGCGCCCTGCGGCCCGGGCACGTGTGCGTCGTGATCGGCGCGGGCGGGCTGGGCCACATCGGAATCCAGGTGCTCAAGGCCCTCACTGCCGCCGAAATCGTCGTTGTCGACCGCAACTCCGACGCCGTGCAGTTGGCGTGCGACATCGGCGCCGACCGCGGAATCGTCGCAGGCGGCGGCCACGTCGAGCAGGTCCTCGACCTCACCGGCGGGCACGGGGCCGAAACCGTCATCGACTTCGTGGGCGAAGGCGGCGCCACCACCGACGGTGTCCGCATGCTGCGGCGCGCCGGCGACTACCACGTTGTCGGCTACGGGGAGAACCTCGACATTCCGACCATCGACATCATCTCGGCCGAGATCAACTTCGTCGGCAACCTGGTCGGTTCCTACAACGACCTGTGCGAGTTGATGACCCTCGCCGCGCGCGGCGAGGTCCGGCTGCACACCACCAAGTACCCGCTGGAGGGCTTTCAGGACGCCATCGGCGCCCTCGACGCCGGCCGGGTCCGCGGCCGGGCCATCCTCACCCCCTGATCCAGCAGCAACGAAAGGGCCGAACGGCAACCCCATGATCTTCATTACCGCGAAATTCCGTATCAAGCCCGAATACGCCGACCAGTGGCCCGAAATCGCCGGCGCATTTACCCGGGCGACCCGCGCCGAACCCGGGTGCCTTTGGTACGACTGGTCGCGCAGCGTCGAGGACCCCAACGAGTACGTGCTGGTCGAAGCATTCCACGACAGCGAGGCCGGCGCCGCACACGTGCATTCCGCGCACTTCGCGACCGCGCAGCAGACGCTGCCGCCCTACCTCTCGGAAACCCCGCGGATCATCAACGCGGACCTGCCGCAGGACGACTGGTCCCTGCTCGGCGAAATGTCCGTGCCAGACCAGGAATGACCGCGTCCGATCACCTGAAACCATCCGACCGAAAACCCGGAGGAAAAAATGGCCGAAAAGAATGCACCGCGACGTGTCGCGCTGGTCACCGGTGCCGCCCGGGGCATCGGCAAGGGCATCGCCCTGCGGCTGGCCGCTGACGGACTCGACGTCGCCGTCAACGACATCGAAGCCAACAACGACCAGCTCAAGGCGGTCGCCGACGAAATCGGGGCGCTGGGCAGGCGGTCGGCGGCGATCGTGGCCGATGTGTCCGACCCCGACTCCGTGCAGGCAATGGTCGACCGGGTCGCCACCGAACTCGGGCAACTGGACGTGATGGTCGCCAACGCCGGCATCGCCGATGTGAAACCGCTGCTGGAGACCACGCCCGCCGAGTTCGACCACCTGATGTCGATCAACATGCGCGGCGTGTACCTGTGCTACACCGCGGCCGCCAAGCAGATGATCCGCCAGGGGACCGGTGGCAAGATCATCGGCGCGGCCTCGATCGTGGCCTACCGGCCGTTCCCGCTGCTGGGTCCGTACTCGGCCTCCAAGTGGGCCGTCCGCGGACTCACCCAGGCCGCCGCAATGGAATGGGCGCAGCACGGCATCACGGTCAACGCCTACTGCCCGGGCATCGTCGGCACCGCCATGTGGGACCACATCGACGAGAAACTCGCGGAGAACGAGGGCCTGCGCAAGGGCGACGCCATCGAGAAGTACTCCGAACTGATCCACCTCGGCCGGGTGTCGGTACCCGAGGACGTCGCCGGATTCGTGTCCTACCTCGCCTCGGCGGACTCCGACTACATGACCGGCCAGTCCGTGATGATCGACGGCGGCGTCCAGTTCTCCTGAACCGCGCCGGGCCGCGAGCCCGACCGGCGCAGGGGGCCCGACCGGCTCGGCGGTGCGGGCGGACGGGACGGGCACCGTCCTTCCCGTCCCGTCCGCCCCGCCGCCGGCGGTCGGCCGGCGGCGTTGCAGGGGCACTCCGCCGTCAGGCCGCCCGGTCGGCCCGGTCGGCCCGGTTGCCTGGGCGCCGCGGGCGCGCGATCGCGGTGCCGATGATCGCGGCGGTGCCGGCCAGTGCCGCCCACGACAGCAGGTCGCCGGTCACCCGGTAGCCGGAACCGGTGCCGGCCGTGGGCACCTCCGCGTACCAGATGCCCGAACCGTTGGTGGTGTCCTGAGTCGAGAGGACCCGGCCGTAGGAGTCATAGGCGGTGGACTCCCCGTTGAAGTCCTGGCGGACCAGCGAATAGCCGTTTTCGATGGCGCGGAGCCCGGCCATCCGGGTGTGGATGCGGCCCATCTCGGGCCAATCCCCGCCGGGAACGAGCACGATGTCGGCGTCGATGTGGTTGATCGCCGGGAAGTCGGCGTCGTAGCAGATCACGTTGGATATCCGCCCGTAAGGAGTGTCGATGACGGGGATGTCGCCGTCACCGGGGCGGTAGATCTCCAGGCCGGGGATCGGCTTGGCCTTTTGGTAGTCCCAGAGCCGCTCGCCGTCGGGGCCGAACATGTGGGTCTCGTCGCGGGCGTGCGGCGAGTCGGGGAGATACACCAGGTCGGCGACGTTGAGGTAGATGTCCTCTTCGTCGGCGACCCGCGCTGCCCGTTCGAGGAACGCGTCGTGGTCGGCGCCGAGGACGCGTGCGGCGTTCTCCGACCAGCCGACGATCTTCGCGCCGCCCCGGGCGGCCTGGCGGGTCTGGGCGAACAGGTCGTCGAGCACCGGTTCTGAGGCGGCGGCCACCTTCGCCTGGTCGACCCGGCGCGGGTCGGTGACCTCCAACCGGGAGGCGCCGTGGATGGCGGTTTCGGCGTCCATCGCGGCCTGGCTCGGGTTGATACCGGCGATGCGGACGGTCTCGGCGCCGACCGGCACCGTGGCCAGGCGGATCTGTCCGGAGACCGCGATCAGGGCGAGCACAGCGGCGTAGCCGACGGCCGCGCGCACCGCCGTCCGCGTCAACCCGCGCTCCCAGACGAGGTTGGCGACGGTGGCGACTGCGCCGATGAGGAACGAGATGGCGTAGGGGCCGGTGAGCGCGGTGACCTGCAGCAGGTCCGTTTCGGCGTTCTGGGTGGCGGCGCGCAGGCCGTAGGCGGTGCCGAAGGGGCCGAAGGTGCCGAGCAGGAACTCCACCGACATCATCGCCGCCGGCAGCAGCAGCACCCGGCCGAGCGTTGCGGTGCGGTGCGCGAGGAGCCGGTCGGCGAGGAACGGCAGCGCATAGGCGACGCCGAAGCCGGCGACTCCCACCAGGACCAGCGGGGTCACCGGCACCGCCGACTGGACCATCCAGAACAGCGCCGCGGCCACCGACACCAGCAGGACCCACAGCAGGCCGGCGGGCCGGCTGGTGCGCGCGAAACGCAGCAGCAGGATCGGGAAGACCCACGCGGCGAGGGGGAGGTCCCACCGGCCGCCGACGGCGAGCAGCGCCGCCGCGGCGCCGATGCCGAGCCAGAGGTAGCGGAGCCGGTCACCGGGTGGGGTGGATGCGGGTGGTGCTGCCATGGTGTCGCCTCTCAGTGGCGGGAGGTGGGTGGGTCGCCGAGTGGAGCCGCCGGGCCCCGCACCGTTCGGCGCGGCCGGCGGGTCGGTCGGGCAGGCGCGGCCGGCGTGCGGCGGTGGAGCGGCCCGGGGATGGGCCGGTGGCCGCCGGACGCCGTGCGCCGGGCCATCCGAGCGCATTTGTTTCGGTACTCGAACTAGTTTGGTGACGCTAGCACTTCGAAACTCGAACGACAAGCGTTAGGGTTGGCGCCATGAGCCGAACCGGACTCGAAGCCGTCGTGCGCGCGAACCACGAGATCTTCATGCTGACCAGCAACCGCATCGAGGCGGTGTTGGCCGAACAGGGGTTGACCCTTGCAACGGCGCAGGCACTCTGGGTGATCGACCCGGCCGGAGAACCCCCGACCCTGAAGGTGCTGGCCGAGCAGCTGTTCTGCAATGCGCCCAACGCCAGCTTCATAACGGACCAGCTTGTCGAGCGCGGACTGGTCGAGCGCGCGGTCAACCCCGCCGACCGCCGCTCGCGCGTCCTCGTGCTCACCGAAAAGGGCCGCACCGTCCGCGAACAGGTCGTGCACACCACCCTGGAATCCAGCCCGTTCGCACGGTGCACCCCGGGCGACCTGGAACAGCTGGCCGGCATCCTCGCCCGCGTCCTCTGAGCTGTTGCGGGGCCGGTGGCGGCCATGCAGAAGGCGGCGGGGGCGGGGTGGCGCGCCTGCCCCGCGGAAATGCCCAAAAATCAAGGCCGAGACGGGCATTCCAGCAGGATCATCGCCGGAAACCCGGCATAACGGGCGCCTATGCCGGGGTGTCCCGCCTGGTTCCGTGGGTCCTCGGCAACCTCTTCGACGGGTGGATAGGCGTCGCGCAGCCGGTGCACGGTCGCCGCCACGACCGCACGGACGTCCCGTCTCGTGCAGTGGGGCGGCGAACTGAGCAGAACTGAACGAGAAGCCCTCCACCAGGGCGAACAGCAGGAGCGCTTCGCGGCGCAGCGCCTCCTCGCCGATCTCGCGGTCGGCCAGCGCCGCACGCAGCAGCGAGCGGATCGCTTCTGCGCCCTCGAGTGATGTCGCGGCGATGTCGGCCGCCAACTCCGGGTCCGTGCGCGCCATGACGCGATACTCGACGAGGGCGATGTTCTCCCCGCGCTCCTGATCGCGGGTCGGCGCGGCAAAGGCGATGACGTCCGTGATCCGTACCACCGGGTCGTCGGACATCGTCGTCGCGCGTCGCACGGCGCGCTGCATGAGCACGCTCAGCGTGAAGCGCATGACTTCGCGCAGAGTGTCTCCGAAGTAGTGCCGGATGCTCCCGATGGCCGGGCCGGAGCGAGCGGTGATCCGGGAGAGGGCCGCCGAGCGCAGTCCATGCTCGGCGATCTCATCGATCACGGCGTCGGCGACCTGCTCCCGGCGAACACCCGGGTCGACTCGTTCGGCATGACCCCATCATGGCCATCTCTAGCATTCGCATGCTAAATTATTTAGCATGGATATGCTAAATACGTTGGGCGACAGCCTTCCACCCCGTCCCAGCCCCGACGGGGCGAGACACGAAGGGCTGCGACGACCCCCGGAGCGGTTCGCGGGGCGAGGACCCTTTCGGGCGCGCAGGGCGCGATGACCTCGACGATGCGGCGGCGTGGTCGACGTCGATCACCTGTAGGGCCGGGCATCGGGCGGACCGCTGCACGCCGTTCGCCTCGCCTGTCGACCTGCCGGCACCGGCGCACACAGCACTGACAGCCGCCGCGGCCCTCGCGGGGATCGAGCGAGCACTCACCTTCCGACATCAGCGGCTCCCGGATGCCGAAACCGGGGGGATCGAGCACTGAGGTTCCTGCACCAGCCGGTGAAGGCCGCCGCCTGATCGAGCAGCTCGGTGCCCTGCCGCACCCCCGTTTGCGACTGCAGCCCGATAACAGCAGACGCATGCGACCACACCTCGGCGCGGGCGTCGAGAACGGCGGCCCTTGTCCAACCCTTCATGGAGCACGAATTGCGCTTCCTGCACAATGCCATCCAGATCATCCGGGCGAACCGGCGTGCTTATCTCGTACTGAACACGCTCCTCTACGGCCCGTTTCTCGTCGGCCTCGGGACAGGCCTGCTCTTCCCCAGCCTGACCGCCGCACAGGTTGAGGCCCTGGAGGGCGGCAGCACGGCCGACCTGGTGCGGTCGCTGCTCGAGAACCCCTGGCTGTTCGCCCTCATAATCCTGGCCAACAACGCGCTGCGGTCCGGCCTGCTCAACCTCGTCCTACCGTCGATGATCGTCCCGTTCGCGGGCATCCCCTGGTTCGCCTACAACCTGTACACGGTTGGTGTGACTCTCGCACCGACCGACAGGGACGGATGGCTGGCCTTCATACCGCACTCGCTGACCGTCCTGATCGAGCTCCAGGGCTTCGTGCTGCTCGCTCTCGGCGCCTACCTGCTGGGCCGCGCGTGGATCCGGCCCCGGACGGTCGGGGCCGAGAACCGGCGCCAGGGGTACGTCCGCGGGTTGCGTCAACTCGGCCGACTGAGCCTGCCCGCGCTGGCGCTGCTCGTGGTCGGGGCGATCTACGAGTCGTTCTCGGTCATCTACCTGGTGCCCGTGCTCACTGAGAGCTGACCGGGACTCGAACGCAGGGTTGGGTGCATTCTCCGCCGCCATTGAGCGCTTTCCATCCTGTCGTCCCCGGGTGACGTGCGGGCCGCCCTCGGGAACGATGCGCGGGGGCGGCCCCCCTGCACCACCGCTGGCGTAGCGGTGGTGGCGGGGCCCGCTGCACGGCGCGGCGTGCGCTCGGCGGCAAGCCGGCTTGCTCGCTGCGCGAGCTGCGCCCCATTGCCGCAGCCTCGGGGGCGGCCCGCTCTTGGTGTTCCCGGAGGGCGCCTCCGGCGCAGCCGAGCGGCGGCCTTCAGCTACGCCGAGCACGATGAAAAACGCTCACTGCCCGGGTTCCGCCGCCGGTGCGGGCTCGCGGTTGCGTGGTTGTTCCGCCGCCTTGCGCAGGGGGTGGAGCACACCGGCGAGCACGACGACCGCGGCGCCTGCGATCGGGACGACGAGCAGGCCGATGCGCAGCGCGGTGGCGTCGGCGACCAGGCCCACCAGGGGCGGGGAGAGCAGAAAGCCCAGGCGCATCAGCCAGGAGACCACCGTCAGCCCGGTACCCCGGCGCAACCCCGGAAGTTCGTCGGCCTCGTGCATCGCCGCAGGTACCAGCGTTGCGACACCGAGCCCGGCGGCGCCGAAGCCGATAATCGTGCCGGGGATCGTCGGGAACGCCAGCGCTACCCCCATGCCCGCTGCGGCGGTCAGCCCGCCTGCGCGCGCGACGGTGCGCTGGCCGAACCGGTCCACGAGCCGGTCGCCGATGATGCGGCCGATGAACTGCGCGCCGATGAGGGCGATGAAGCCGGTCGCCGCAAGCGCGGCCGGTGCGTGCAGGGACTCCGCCAGGTACAGCGTCGCCCAGGTGTTGCCCGCGTCCTCCACCATCGTGCCGGCCATCGCGATCACGACCAGGGCGGCGATCACCAACACGGTCCGCGGACGGATTCCGCGCGGCGCCGCCGCAGCCGCATCCGCCCCGGTAGCCGCCTCGGCGTCGTCGTCGCCGTCGCGGCCGGGCAGGCAGAACCGCAGCGCGGCAAGCGCGACACCGGTGAACACCGCGGCGGAAACGCCCAGATGCACACCGAGCGGCAGGCCCGCGGCGATCGCCCCGGCGGCCATCGACCCGCCCAGTACCCCGCCGATGGACCACAGCGCGTGGAAGGAGTTGATGATCGAGCGGCCGTACCGGCGCTGGACGCGCAGCCCGTGGGCGTTCTGCGCGACATCGGTGGCGGCATCCGCGGCCCCGGCGCAGAACAGCGCCACTGCGAAGGCGACCGCCGAAGGCGCCAACCCGGCCGCCAACAGGCCCAGGCCGGTCACGGCCGTGCCCGCCACGGCCGTCCGCGCCGACCCGAACCGGCGGATCAGCACCCCGGCGGCCAGGCCGGCGACGATCGCGCCGGTCGGAAACGCCGCGACCGCCGCGCCGTAGAGCGCGTTGCCCATGTCCAGGTCGGCTTTGATCTGCGGGTACCGCGGGATGACGTTGGCGAGCAGGGCGCCGTTGGTCAAAAACAGCGCAGCGACCGCGGCCCGGGCGCGGCGATCGGATAACGGAGGAGTGGGGGCGGCATCGAGCGACATGTGTACGATCGTACACATGACCGCGTACTTCCCCGATGACCCCCGCACCAACCGGGAGCGGATGCTCGCCGGCGACCTCTACATCGCCGATGACCCCGAGAACGACCGGCGCGCGCAGCGGGCCGTCCGGCTCGCCGAGGGCTACCGCCGGGCGTTCGCCGACGGCGAGCCCGGCGCCCGCTCGTGGCTGGCCGCGCTGATCGGCGACCTGGGCGAGGACGCGCACGTCAAACCGCCGCTGTTCGTGGACTACGGCGACCACATCACCATCGGCCCGCGCACGTTCGCCAACCACAACCTCACCGCGCTCGACGTCGCACCGATCACGATCGGCGCCGACTGCCAAATCGGGCCGAACGTGCAGTTGCTGACCCCCACGCACCCGATCGAGCCCCAGCCCCGGCGCGACAAGCTCGAAGCCGCCCTGCCGATCACCATCGGCGACAATGTCTGGCTCGGCGGCGGGGCCATCGTGTGCCCGGGCGTCACGATCGGCGCCGACTCCGTCGTCGGCGCGGGATCGGTCGTGACGCGCGATATCCCCGCAGGCGTCGTCGCCGTCGGCAACCCCGCCCGCGTCACCCGGAGGATCTGAGACCGCCATGACCGAACCGGCCGACCCCGCTGAACCGGCCGAACCGGCCGCCGCCGCGGGCGGCTCCCGGCGCCGCCGCCACGACCCCGACCGCAGGGAGCGGATCGTGCGCGCATGCCTGGACGTGATCGCCGAGCGGGGCGTGGCCGGCACCTCCCACCGCCACGTCGCCGCGGCGGCCGGTGTCCCGCTGGGCTCGATGACCTACCACTTCACCGGTATGGCCGAGCTGCTGCACGCGGCCTTCGCCCGGTTCTCCCGGACGGTCAGCGACGGATTCGAGCGCCGGATGGCCGCCGCCGCGGACGCCGAGGAAGCCAAGCGGGCCGTCGTCGCGATCATCACCGAGGACGTGTTCGGTACGCACCGCGACCTGGTGGTGACCCACGAGCTCTACACCCTCGCCGCACGCGATCCGGCCTACCGCGACCTCACCAACGCGTGGATGGCCGGCAGCCGCGCCGCGCTGGAACGGCATTTCGATCCGACCACGGCGCGGCTCATCGACGCGCTCATCGAGGGGTTGACCATCCACAGCGCCCTGGACACCGCACCCCAGGACCGCGCCCTCGTGGTCGCCGCGGTCGAACGGATCACCCGGGCGCCCGCCTAGCCGGCGGCGGTACCGGCCGGCACCGCCGCCGCCCGGTTCAGCGGCCGCGGACCGCGAAGCGCTCCACGGCCAAGGTGCCTCCGTCGACCCGCGCGCCGAAGCCGTAGCGGTACCGGCCGCGGACCGCGGGGTCGTCAAGCCGCGCGTAGCGGCCTGCATCGGCGGTGAACAGGTACTGCCAAGCACCGCCGCCGGCCATCGCGTATGCGGTGAGCCGGTCGCCGTGCACGACGCACGCCAGCCGGGCGTCCGGTCCGGGGTAGTCGATCCGCCCGTCGAGCTGCTTGATGCGTTCGGCGGCCAGGTCGCCGTCGATCCGGACGTCCCAGCCGGTGCGTTTGCGCCGGTGGTTGTACCAGACCAGCAGGTAGTTGTCCGCGTCGGCGACCAGTCCTGCGAACAGGGTGTCCTGGTCGGCCGCTGCACTCCCGGCATACGAGCGCTGGCTCACGACCATCGCGGCCGGCGACTCCGCGGCGGCGCGGTCCGAGCGCAGCAGCGCGAAAGCGGGCGCCCCGTCGGCCGCCGCGGTGAGCGCACCGCCGGTGCTGCGCACGGTCCCGGGGCGCTGCTCCGGATCCGGTGCGAGCACGGTGAATCCGGAGAGCCCGTGCTCGAACCCCTGATCCAGGACCGGGACGGGGTAGTTCCCCCGGGTGGGGGCGGGCGGCGGCAGGCCGACGTCGCGCAGGTGCTTGTCCAGGGCCGCCTGCAGTGCCCGCGTCCGGCCGGGCATCCGGTCGGCGAGGTCCGCAGACTCGCCTGGGTCGGCGGTGAGGTCGTACAGTTCGGCCCGGCCGCTGTGCAGGTAGCGCAGCAGCTTGTACCGGCCGCGCCGGACCGAGGCGGTCGGCGCCCCGGGGTCGTGCCAGTGCGGGTAGACCCAGAACAGGTCGCCGCGCCGGGGTGCCGCGCCCCCGGCCAACAGGCCCGCGAACCCGGTCCCGTCCAGATGCTGTCCCGGCGGCCTGGCGACGCCGGCGGTGTCGAGCAGGGTGGGCATGAAGTCGACGGTGCTGAACGGCGTGTCGACGACCCGGCCGCCGGGGCCGGCCGGGTGGTAGGCGATCATCGGCACCCGCACACCGCCCTCGTAGAGGGTGGCCTTGCTGCCCCGGAACGGGGTGCTGGTCGCCACTCTGGCTTCGCCGCCGTTGTCCGACAGCAGCAGGATCACCGTGTTGCCGGCGATGCCGAGCCCGCGCAGCGTCTCCCGGATCGAGCCGACGCCGTTGTCGATGACCTCCAGCATCGCCGCCAGGACCGGGTTGCTGCCGGGTTCTCCGGCGCCCGGCTTGGCCGCGTACTTGTCGATCAGCGGCTGCGGGGCCGCCAGCTTGGTATGGGTGGCGTAGTGCGACAGGTAGAGGAAGAACGGCTGCCCGTCGTTGCGGGCGCGCGTGATGAACTCCACGGCCTCCAGGTTCAGCCGGTCGGTGAGGTACTCGTCCTCCTCGCGCGCGGGCAGGTCCGGCAGCATGAAGTACGGGTGGAAGTAGTCGCCGCCCGCGATGTACTTCTGCTCCGAGGCGATGACCTCGGTGAAGCCGTGGGACCAGGGGTTGCCGGGCCGGTCGCGCACCGGGCCGGTATAGGTCTCGCTCAGGTGCCACTTGCCGATGAGGCCGGTGCGGTAGCCCGCGTCGCGCAGTGTCTCGGGCAGGGTGCGGTGGCCGGTCGGCAGGTGGTCGTCGCCGCGGGCCCCGAGGAACTCGGTGATGCCCACCCGCGCCGGGTACTGGCCGGTCATGATGCTGGCACGGGTCGGCGAGCAGACCGGAGCCGCGGTGTAGCCGGCCTCGAACCTGATCCCGTCCGCGGCCAGGCGGTCCATGTGCGGTGTCTCGTTGAACGTGTTGCCGAAGCAGCCCAGCTCCCGCTGGGCCAGATCGTCGATGAGCACGACGACGATGTTGGGCTGTGCCGCGGCCGCGGCGGACTGGGCGCCCGCCGCCGAGGCGGCGGCGCCACCGAGGCCGGCGGCGGCCAGCCCCCGCAGCACTGTGCGCCGGTCCGGCATCTCTGCTGCCATTGCGATGACCTCCGTGTAAGCGGTATCCCGCGGTTACAACGTTGTAACTCCTGTATTTCTGCTACGTCAACCCGTATTTCCGCAGGAATTCGTTGCTTAGTGCGGCCACCGCCGCCACCGGCCCTTGACGCGCCGGCCGGCGTGCAGCGACGCTCAGCCCGTGCGGACGCAGGCAGCCCTCACTGGCCGCCCATCCCCGTCGTGGCGACGCTGTTGACGATCTGCCGTTGGAACAGCACGAACACGACCACCATCGGCGCCGCCGCCACCATCGACGCGGCCAGCTGCGAGGCGTAGAAGGTCCCGTAGGAGTCCAGGATGTTCGGGATGCCCACCGGCAGCGTCATCAGCGCCGGGTCGGTCGTGACGATGAACGGCCACAGGTAGTTGTTCCAGGCGGTGATGAACACGAAGATCGACGCCGCCGCGAGGATGGGCCGCGACAGCGGCATGATCACCGTGGCGAACAGCCGCCAGTACGACGCCCCGTCCATGCGGGCCGCCTCGTCCAGCTCGCGCGGCACCGCGTCGAAGAACCGTTTGAGTACGAACACGATGATCGGCGACACCAGTTGCGGCAGGATCACGGCGGTGTAGGTGTCGACCAGATCCAGCGACACCATCTGCTGGAACAGCGGCACGATGAGCAGTTGCGGCGGCACCACGATCGCCGCGACCGTGAAGGCCATCAGCGCCGCGCGGCCCCGGAACTCCATGCGCGACATCGCGAAGGCCGCCGGGGCCGCCACCGCGATCGTCAGCACGGTGACCAGCACGGCGATGACCAGGCTGTTGAACATCCACGACTGGACGTTGCCGGCCGCGAACAGGTTGCGGTACTGCTCCAGGGTGAACCCGGTCTCGGGGACCAGGCTCGGCGGCAGCGACACCGCGTCCTCTTCGGTCTTGAACGAGGTGATCAGGCCCCACACCATGGGCGCCAGCCACAGCACCGCCAGGACCACCAGCGCCGACATGGCGGCGATCCGCGGTCCGCGGCCCCCGCCCAGTACCAGGTCGCGCTGCCGGGCGCGGTCGCGGGCGAACTCGGCCCGCCGCGCCGCACGGAAACTCTGCGTTGCCATGTCAGCCCTTTCTCCGCGCGCTCACCCGGAACTGGACGGCGGCGACTCCGAGGACGAGCGCCAGGAACAGGTAGGAGACGGCGGCGCCGTAGCCGAACCGGTATCCGGTGAATCCCACGTCGTAGATGTAGAGCAGCAGCGAGCGGGTCGCCTCGCCCGGTCCGCCGCCGGTCAGCAGGTAGATCTGGTCGAAGACCTTCAGCGACGCCAGCACCTGCAGCAGCAGCACGACCACCGTGGTGCCGCGCAGCTGGGGCAGCGTGACGTAGCGCAGCCGGGCCCAGGCGCCCGCGCCGTCCAGCGCGGCGGCCTCGTACAGGTGGCCGGGGATCGACTGCAGGGCCGCCAGGTACAGCAGGAAGTTGAACCCGACCGTCCACCACACCGTGGTCAGGGCAATCGACCATATCGCCACGTGCTCGTCGGTGAGCCAGCCCAGGCCCTCCATCCCGAACAGCCCCAGGGCCTGGTTGAACAGGCCGAAGTCCTCCACGTACAGGAAGTCCCACACCAGCGCCACGGTGGCCACCGGCAGCAGGAACGGCAGAAAGAACGACAGCCGCCACAGCCACTGGCCGGGCAGCCCGGTGTGCACCAGGGTCGCCATGGTCAGCGCGACCACCACCAGGGGGACCGTGGTGATGAGCGTGAACACGACGGTGTTGCCCAAGGTGCGCCACACCATCGGATCGCCCAGTGCCTCGGTGTAGTTGTCCAGCCCGATGAACGCGCCGCCCGCCCCGTTGAGGGCGATGTCGGTGAGGCTCATCCACAGGCCGTTCAGCAGCGGCCAGACCAGGAACAGCCCGTACACCGCGAGGAAGGGCAGCAGGAACAGCGCGGGCGAATCGGCGATGCGCAGCCGCAGCCGCGCGGCGCCGGGGCGGCCCTGCGGGGAACCGGAACCGGCGTGCCGGCGGGCGCCGATGCGGTCGGGGGCTTCGGTGGGCGCACTCATTGCAGACCTCCCGGGTTGGTCCGGGCGGCCCAGGAGTTCAGGGTCCGCTCCAGGTGCTCCACCGCGGCTTCGGGCCCGTCGCCGGTCAGGGCCGTGCGCAGCACCTCGCTCACGTCGGTGTGGAACTGCGAGCCGGCTCCGGCGAACCACACCTCGGGGTCGAGCACCGGGGTGTCGCCCGCGGGTGCGTAGTCGGACTGCGGGGTCAGCGCCTGGTACTCCCGCGACTCCGCGACCGGCGAGTAGGCCGGGATGTGGCCGGCCTTGCCCCAGGTCAGGCTATTGCGCACCATCAGCGCCACGAACTCGTGGGCGGCGCGCGTGCGCTCGGGGTCGGGGTTCGACTGCCGGGGCAGCACAAAGGAGTGGGAGTCGGCGTAGCCGCCGGGTTGCTCGAAGACAGTGGGGAACGGCGCCGCCCCCAGGTTCTCCACGCTTTCCGACAGGTAGGGCAGTTCCCACTCGCCGCACATGAGCATCCCCGAACGCCCGGAGGCGAAGGCCGCCAGGGCGGTGGGGTAGGTCAAATCCGGTGGCGATGTCTCACCGTCGAGCAGGTCGGCGAGGAAGGTGAAGACCCGCAGCGCGGCGCCGCGGTCGAACTCGGCCGGCCCGCCCTCGGGCAGGCGCATCGACGCTCCGGTCTGGTTGTACAGCATCCAGAACAGCCGCCACCCCTGGGAGTCGTCGTTGACGTGGCCGTAGGAGATGCCGTTGCCGCCGCCTGTCTCGGCCAGCGCCCGGGAGGCCGCAAGGAAACCCTCGGGGGAGTCCATGCCGGTCAGCTTGCCGTCGCCGTCGAGGAGCCCGGCCCGGTCGGCCAGCTCGGTGTCGTAGAAGACGATCATCGGGTGGGCGTCCAGCGGAACCGCGTAGGTCACGCCGTCGTGGATGCCGCGCTGCCACAGGTCGGGGACGAAGTCCTCAGGCTTGACCCCGAACTCGGCCAGCAGGTCCAGGTCGAAGGGTTCGAGCAGGCCGCCGGGGGCGTAGCCGGGCAGGCGGGACAGGTGCAGCACGGCGGTCTCGGGGGCGCGCCCGCCGACCGAGGCCACGGCCAGTTTGGTGTAGTACGGCGGGCCCCAGGCCAGCGTGCTGGAGGTGACGCTCAGGTGCGGGGCCGCGTCGCGCACCGCGTCCAGCATGGTTTGGACCAGGGCGCCGTCGCCGCCCTGGAACAGGCTCCAGAACCGCACCTGTGTCGTCGGCCCTGCGCCGGAACCGGGGGCGCATCCGGCGGCGCCCAGGGCCGATCCCAGGGCGAGGGCGCCCGTGCCCAGCAGCATGCTGCGCCGGGAGAGCGGGGGAGCGGACCCGGTCGGTGGACCGGCCCTGTGTGGCACGTGCGGCATCGGCGGCCTCCAAGGAACAACGGAAACGGGAGGAGGGGAGTTCAGGGGTTTTCACGGGGGCGGGGAGGGGGCGCAACGGGGGCCGGTGGCCGGGCGGTGGCCGGGCCCCGCCCGGCGGGCGTGCTCACTCGGGCCGGGGCTCGCCTTGCTCGTAGGCGGCCGGCCTGCGCTGCGCGGCGGCGATGCGGGCGGTGTCGAGCTTTTCGCTCCGGTCGAACCGGTAGATGCCGTTGCGCTCCTGGAACACGTCGGTGAGCTGGGTGTAGCAGTAACCGAACATGCCCGGGTTCTCCAGCAGCACGCCCGTCAGCCCTTCGAAACGGGTGTGGAACTCCTCCAGGGTCTGCGGGTCGCTGCCGTAGCCCCACGACCGCTCACCTCCGGCGGCGCCGGGGTCCCAGCGGATCCCGCCGAACTCGCTGCAGAAGTAGGGCTGCCCGCGGTAGGGCACCGACCATTCGCGGCCGTCCGCACCCCGGTTGACGTAGGGGGCGTCCTCGGCCAGGCCGCGCATCTGCTCGCGGAACGCCGCGGGGTCCTGCTCGTAGCTGTGCGAGTCGTAGACATCGGTCTCGGGAACCCGGTGGGAGTAGCCCGAGGCGTCGATCACCGGACGGGACGGGTCGATCGCCTTGGTGGCCAGGAACATCGCCCGGGTCACGTCGTCCAGGGCGGTGAAGCGGTCGTGCAGCCGCTGGAAGGTTTCGTTGAGCGGGCACCACCCGATGACGCTGGGGTGGGAGTAGTCGCGCTCCACGGCCTCGGACCACTGGGCCGCATAGGAGGCGTCCGGGCGCTGGTTGTCGTCGGCCGCACCGCCGGGCAAGGCGCACCCCCAGTCGCCGAACTCGCCCCAGACCAGGTAGCCGAGCCGGTCGGCGTGGTACAGGAAACGCTCCTCGAAGACCTTCTGGTGCAGGCGCGCACCGTTGAACCCGGCTTGCAACCCCAGTTCGATGTCGCGCACCAGGGCGGTGTCGTCGGGCGCGGTCATCAGCCCGCCGGGGTAGTAGCCCTGGTCCAGGACCAGGCGCTGGAAAACCCGCCGGCCGTTGATCAGTACCGCCTTGCCTCGGATGGAGACCGACCGCAGGCCCGCGTAGGAGTCGGCGGTGTCGACCACCTCGCCTGCCGGGCCGAGCAGTTCCAGCCGCAGCGTGTACAGGTGCGGGTCCTCGGGCGACCAGGCGCGGCGCCGCTCCTGGGGCACCGGCAGAGTCAGCCGGGGCGCGGGGTCGAGGTCGGCGCGGGCCTCGGCCGCGGCGACCTCGCCGTCCGCGTCGCCCAGGACGGCGCGCACCCGCAGTCCCTCGGCCGTCGCCGACAGCGGCAGGCTCAGGTGGAACGCCCCGTTGGCCAGGTCCGGCGTGATGCGGGGCCGGCGCAGGTGGATGTCGGGGACCGGCTCCAGCCACACGGTCTGCCAGATCCCGGTGGTGCGCGTGTAGTGGCACCCCGAATTGGCGTACCAGGTGGCCTGCTTGCCGCGGGCCTGCGGGCCGTGCCGGCTGTCGCGGGCCCGCACGACCACCACGGCCTCGTCGCCGGGGCCGGCGATCCCGGACAGGTCGGCGGTGAAGGGGGTGAAGCCGCCGCGGTGGCGGGCGGCCTCGACACCGTTGACCCACACCGTCGTGTCGTAGTCGACGGCCTGGAAGTGCAGCAGCACCCGCCGGCCCGCCCAGGCGCCGGGGATGCGGACGCTGCGCCGGTACCAGACCGCCTCCATGAAGTCGGTGTCGGCCACACCGGACAGTTCCGATTCCGGGCAGAACGGGACGGTGATGGTGCCGGACGGTTCGGCGTCCAGCAGGCCCCGTTCCAGCCCGCTGTCGCCGCGGTCGGTCTCAAAGCCCCAGGTGCCGTTGAGGCACAGCCAGTCGGGGCGGGTGAGCTGCGGGCGCGGGTACTCGGGACGGGGCACAGCGGCGGATCCGTCCTCGGGCCGGGGCTGGTGTTGGGGCTGGGCTTGCGTCGGCACGGAGGTCTGCTCCTTCTCGCGGCGGCGTGCTGTGACTGGCGTCACCGGAAATGTCAGCACATTTTTACATCGATGTAAATCCCTCCATCCAAAGGTCATGCGGTTTCGGGGAAGCAGCGGGCCGCGCGGGGCCGGCCGGGCGGTCGGCGGCGGGGCACGGGCTAGGATGGCGCCGATGGGAGGTGGACGTGGGCACGAGGCCGCGTATCAAGGACGTCGCGCGTCATGCCGGGGTCTCGGAGAAAACGGTTTCCAACGTTATTAACCGCCATCCGCACGTCCGGCCCGCCAAGCGCGCCGCCGTCGAGGCCGCCATCGCCGCGCTGGACTACCGGGTCAACCTGGCAGGCCGCCACCTGCGCCGCGGCCAGACCGGTGTGATCGCGCTGGTCGTGCCCGAACTCGACCTCGGCTACTTCGCCGAGCTCGCCGACCTGGTCATCCGCGAGGCCGAACGCCGCTCGCACACCGTTCTGGTCCACCAGAGCGAGGCACGCCGCGAACGCGAGGAATCCGCCCTCGACGGCTTCGGCACCGACTTCGTCGACGGCGTCATCCTCAGCCCGCTGGCCATGGACGACAGCGACCTGCACGCCTACCCGTCCCGGCTGCCGGTCGTGCTCCTGGGCGAGATCCCCCGCACGGTCCCGCGCAGCCACGTCGCGATCGACAACGTGGCCGCCGCGCGCGAGGCGACCGGCCACCTGCTCGACGCCGGACGCACCCGCATCGCGGTGGTGGGCGGCCGGCCGCCCGGACCGTCGGGGACCGCCGAACTCCGCACCCGGGGCCACCGCGCGGCCCTTGAGGCGCGGGGCGTCGCCTACGACCCCGCGCTGGTGCGCCCGGCCGGGCACTTCCACTGGCGCGACGGAGCCCAGTTGGCAGCCGAGCTCATAGCCGGCCCCGGGCCGCGACCCGATGCCCTGCTGTGCATGAACGACCTGTTGGCGCTGGGGGCGATGCGCGCGCTGCACGACGCCGGGGTGCGGGTTCCCGAGGATGTGGCGGTGGTCGGGTTCGACGACATCGCCCCCGGGCGCTACTCCGTGCCGAGCCTGACCACCGTTGCCCCCGACAAGCCGTGCCTGGCCGGCGAGGCCGTGCAGCTGCTGCTGCAGGCGGTCGGGGCCCGCCCCGGTGCCGCGGTCGCGGATGCCGACGCGGACACAGTGCTCGCGCGGGAGGCCGGCCCGGCCGACCCGCAGGCCGCCAAGGTCGTGGTCGGCCACACCCTCGTCGTCCGCGAAAGCAGCGGCACCGCGGCCTGAGGCCCCTGTTGGCCGTCGGGTCCTCCTGTCCCGCCCGTGCAGGCGGGGGAGTGCGGAGCCGTGCCGGATCCGCCCGCGGACCCCCGTCGCGGGCGGATCCGGCCGGTGTCACCGCGCGGAATAGACCTCCGCGCGGTCGATGGTGACGATGGAGTCACCGGACTGTGCGGGCTTTTCCCCGGTGACCGTGACGGTCAGGGTGTGCTCACCGGGCCCGAGTTCGGGGCTGAGATAGGTGCGGTGCTCTCCGATCCGCAGCTTGTCGTAGTAGCTCACCGGCTCCGAGGGCGGCCCGCCGTCGACGGAGAACGTCGCGTAGCCGTGATCGCTGTCGAGGGCCCCGTAGACCGCGATCCGCGAGCCGGTGAAGTGGTAGGTGGCCGTGGCGCCGGCCTGGCCGGTGTAGTGGTCGTCGCCGTTGAAGCAGTGGACCCCGCAGCGGCCGCCCGCGGTCCAGTCGCCCTCGTAGGACACCCGCGGCCCGCTCTGGCCGGTGGCGGTGTCGTCGATCGCGGTGCTGCCCGCACCCGGGTCGCCGGAGGGCAGCGGTTGGGACGCGCCGGCGGGCAGCGGTTCGCCGAGGTCGGGGGTGCCATCGGCGGTCCAGCCGATGCGCTGGGCGCGCGTGGAACGGTACGAGTAGGTGTACTCGGGGGTGTTCTTGGCGTGGTAAGCGATCCAGTCCTCGGTGCCGTCGGGCGACTTGAAGAAGAAGTGGTGCCCCGGCCCCCACACGCCGGCCGCGTCGTTGCGGCTGAACAGCGGCCCCGGCAGCTGCTCCCAGGCGCCGGCGGACAGCGGGTCGCCATCCTCGGGTAGCGCGATCGACCAGATCTGGTAGTCGGGTTTGCCGGTGTCGCAGGTCGAATAGGTGAGGAAGGTCTTACCGTCGCGGTACAGCGGCGTGGGCCCCTCCCGGACCTCCGGGCAGCCGCCCTCGTTGGGCAGCGCGACCGGTTCGCCCTGAATCGACCAGGGGTTGCGCATTCGCGCGGCGTAGAGCTGCTGGGGTCCGCCGTCGAATCCGCGTCCGGGACTGCTCCAGGCGAAGTAGGGCTGCCCGTCGTGCATGAACGGTTCGCCGTCGATGGCGTAGGTGCCGGTGTCGGCGATCTTCGACTTGAAATGGTACGGGCCGGCGGGGTCGTCGCCGGCCGACTCCAGCACGTAGAGCCGGTGGCTGGCGTCGCGCTCGACCGGGTCGGTCAGCCTGCTGTCGGCGGCCGTGTAGTACAGGTACCAGCGCGGCCCGTCCTCGGTTTGGAACCGGTGCAGCGCCGGAGCCCACAGTTCGGTGTTGCGGGTTGGGTTGTTGTCGCGCCACACGACCACCGGTTCGGCGTTGGCGAGGGTGGCCAGGCTGGGCGACTTCCAGACCGAGATGCGGTCGCCCTGGGTGGCGGACAGGTAGTAGTTCCCGTCGTGGTGGACGACCGTTGGATCGGCGCCGGGGTTGAGGGGATTGCGGAACTCCCCGCTCTGCGCGGGTCCGGCGGGAACCGGCGGCCGGGCCGGTTCGGCGTTGGCGGTTGCGGTGGCGAAGGGGAGCATGAGCAGCGCGAGGATCAGCGCGCCGATGGCCATCACATGCCGTTGCGAGCGGAGGGACGTGGACGTGCGTGGTGACATCGCTGCTTCCTGTCCGAAGAGGAATGCCGGTCTGCCCGGACACTGCTTTTTTACATCGTTGTAAATGCTGGGTAAAGCCTCCCGCGCTCGATAATTTCGGCCGGGCGGGCGTCTGTCCCTTATGTCGGGTTTCGGGTTGGTATTCGGAGATGACCCTGTAGTAACGCCCGTCTGAGCAGTGAAATCTCGGCATTACTGCAGATCATTTCGGTGCGCCGGGTGCCCGCCGCCTGCGGGCGGCAACCCGGGGATGCGGGGGCTCGCCACGGGGCGGGGACGGCGTTCTAGGATTGGCCGACGGCGCCGCACCCGGCGTACTCGCGCAGCTCTTTTCCCCGGGGGGCCATTGGTGGCGGGACCACACCGCAACGAGGCGGCGGACAATTCGGGCCAGTTCGTCCAGGCGGGCACCGTGCACGGTGGCGTCCACCTGCACCTCCCGCCGGTGCCCCCGCCGCCGCGGGCCGGCCAGGCCCCGCCCGCCGATCGCAAGTACACCAACCGCGAGGCCGAGTTCGCGCGGATCGACGCCGTCGCCGCCGACGTCGTCCGGCAGGGCCGCAGCGGGACCGTCGTCATCGGCGGCCCAGCGGGCATCGGCAAGAGCGCCATGCTCGCGGAGGCGGCCGACCGGCTGGCCGGGCGCTTCGACGGCGGCGTCCTGCACTGCGACCTCGCCGCCGTGCGCGACCGCGAACGCAACGCGGACTTCCCGGCGGCGCTGCGCCGGCTGCTGTCGCACCTGCAGGTCGCCGACAGCGCCGCGGAAACCGATACCGCGGCACTCGTGGCGCGCCTGCGCGACGTCACCGCGGGCAGGCGCGTGCTCCTGCTGCTCGACGGCGCACTCTCGGCGGGCGAACTCGGCCACTTCACCCTGGGCGCCGGTCCCAACCTCGTCGTGGCGGCCTGCGCACCCGGGTTCACCGGCACCGCCGAGCTGGTCAGCCGGGGCGCCGAGTCGTTCCGGCTGCGCGAACTGCGGCCCCTCGACGGAACCCGGCTGCTGCGCGAGTTCCACGCGGTCGGCCGCAGAACCGAGGACCGGAGCGAGCACGACAGCGCCGAGCGGCTCGCCGACCTGTGCGGCGGCCTGCCGTCGGCACTGCGGATGGCGGCGGGGCTGCTGGAGTCCCAGGAGGACCTCACCATCGGCAAACTCGTCGAGGCCGTTGTCGCACGCCAGCGCAGCGTGCCGGGCCTGTCCGGCGTCGACGCCGTGGTCGACATCGCACTGTCCGGCCTCGGCGACGAGGAACGGCGCCTGCTGGACCTCCTCGCCGCGCACCCCGGACGCTTCTTCCCGCCCGAGCTCGGGCACCTTGCGCTGGGCGAGCGCGCCCCGCAGGTCATGGACCGGTTGTGCGAGGCCAGCGTGCTGCGCCCGGTGGCGAATTCGGGCCGCAGCATCGTCGAACTCGTCCGCACCCGCATCCACAGCGGGAGTGCCGGTCCCGCCGGGGAACCGGCGGACCCTGCTGCCTCCGACGGCTCCGGCCGGCGCGCCGTCGACACCGCCGCCATCCTGCGCTTCTTCACCGTCTCCCACCACCGGGCCGACCTCGCCAGCCTGGGCGAGCGCCACCGGCTCGCCGACAGCCTGGACACGGCCGAACTCACCGTCGCACCCGCCGACTACCGTGCCCCGTTCGACAGCCGCAGGGAAGCCGCCGACTGGCAGGACACCCACCTGGTCCACATTCCCGAGCTGATGCGGCTGGCCGTCGACCTCGACAGGCCGGTCGCCGCGTTCCTGCTCGCCGACTACTGCTGGCCGGCCTGCTATGGGCGCCGGCGCCTGGCGATCGGCACCTCGGTCTACGGCTATGCCCTGCAGATCGCCCGGCTCGCCGGCCACCGCGCGGCCGAAACCCGGTTCGCCGTCTACTCGGCCCGGCTGTACCTCGAACTGGGCGACGGGGCCCGAGCCGAGCAACTGGTCGAAGAGGCCGCTCGGGCGGCCGATGCAGCAGGCGGCGAGTTGGACCGGGCCGTCGTCCTGGAGGCCCGCGGGCTCCTGGCGGGGCGGTCCTCCCGCACAGACGGCGACGACGCCCACGACCTACTGCTGCGCTCCCGCGAGATCCACCGGCGGCTGCGCCGACCGCGGGGCGACGCGCTGCAGACCTACCAGCTCGGCGACAACGCCCGCCGCACCGGCGACCTGCAGACCGCCGAGGCCGAATTGCTCGACGCCGAGCGGATCGCCGACCGCAGGCTGGCGGAGCTGCACGCTGCCGGCGACGAGCCCAGCGCCCGGTGGCTGGCCGACGACTGGGAGCTGCTGCGGGCCCGCGTCCGGCTGGCGCTGGCCCGCACCCTCCTGGACACCGACCGGGGCGGGCAGGCAAGGGCTAAGGCCGACGCGGCCTGGCAAGTCTTCACCCGGGTGGCCGAACCGGTCAAGGAGGTGCAGGCGGCGCGGTTCCTCGCCGACGCCGCCACCCGCGACGGCGACGCCGAGCAGGCGCGCGACCTGCTCCGCCACGTCGAACGGCTGGCCGAGCACTACCACCTGGACCAGGTGGCCGCCGAAACCCGCCGCGAACTCTCCCGCAGCACAGGCGGGGCCGCCGGCGAGCAGTGACCTGGGAAGTGCCCCCGGACACCGGTCGCGGCCGGCGGACCGCGGTACCTCACATCCCCGGGCCTGCGCCACCGGCGGCCTCGTCGTCCCCAAGAAAGCGAAAATCGAGCGGGGGGGGGTCGGCTCTCAGCCGTAAGGTCTGTTCGCCCACCTCAAGCAGCAACCGCTCGCGCCAGGCCCGCCACGGCCGCCGGTCCCGTGCCCACCAGGCCGCGGCGGCGGCCAGCACGGCGGCGTCCAGCGGTGCCGATTCGCCGTAGACGCGCATGGCCTGCCCGCAGCGGTGCAGCAGCAGCGCACAGTGCTCGCCGACCGAAGCCGTCGCCAAGACGGCCTTGGGGTGGGCGGTGAGCCGGTCCCGCATCCACGCAAGAGCCTCGGCCTCGGTCCGGCCGCGGCGGTGCGACCAGGCGTCGGCCGAATCCCAGCGCGGGATGATCGCGTCCTCGGCGTCGACCACCAGCAGGCGGTCGGCCGCTGCGGAGGGCGCTCCGGCGGGAAACCGGCGCACACGCAGCCGTGCCGGTCCGCCCGGCGGCACAGCGGGCACCTCGCCGGCGATCCGCCAGGCGGTGGGGTCGTCCGGCGCCTCCGGCACATCGGGCAGCGGCAGGTACCGCGCGGCGGCGCCGGGCTCGGGCAGCTCCAGCAGGGAGTACAGCAGCGAACGCAGCCGCGCGGCCGACCCGCCCGGGTGGTCGATCAGCGTGTCGGCCGCAGGAGCGGCCGGGCCCCGGGCGGCGTGCTCCACCTGTTCCAGCACACCCCCGGGTGCGATGCGCGGCAGGGCGGCCCCGAACCCGATGAGGGGCGAGCCGGGATCGATGTCGGCCGTGTCGAAGGCGGCCAGCAGCACGGGGCGACCCAGCGCCGCCGCGTAGGAGGTCACCGATCCGGTGTCGCCCACCACCAGGTCGGCGGCGATGAGCGCGGCGCGCCACCCCTCGAACGGGGGGATCAGTGCCAGCCCGGCCTCGATCTCGTCGGCGAACCACAGTTCGAGCTGTCCGCGGCCCCGCTCGTACCAGACGTTGGGGTGGGCGACCAGCGACACCCGGTACTCGTCCTCGGGCAGTTCGGCGAGCAGCTCCCGCACGAGCTCGCGCTGGGCGCCCAGCAGCGAACCGCGGTTCCACGTCGACGTGACGACGACCAGGCGCCGGTTCCGGACGCGCAGCGCCTCCCGGTAGCGTTCGCGGCGCCCCAGCGCCGCCAGCATCCGGTCGAAGGCCGGGTCGCCCACAACGGCACCGCGCTCGGCCGCCGGCGGGCAGCTCTGCTTGAGGCGGTCCGCCTGCTCCTGGTGGGACAGCACGATGCGCTCGGGAAACGGCCGCCCGTCGCGCAGCAGCTCGGAGGGGTCGAGCCCGGAAGCGTGGGACAGCGAGCCCGGCGCGGAGCCGACCCGGCGGTTGTGGCCCGCGCCGTGCGGCATGAGGACCAGGGGAGTCGACAGTTCGTGCAGGCCGCCCTTGGTACTGGCCGCCAGCGCCAGGTGGTAGTCCGCGGCCGTGGCCACCGCCTCGTCCCAGGGGATGATCCGCTCGACGCCCGCCGCCCGCAGGAGCGGCACGACCCCGGCGGCCGAGCGCGAACCCGGCATCGCCGTGAAGGTGACCCCGATCCGGTCGTCGGACAGCAGCGCCGAGACGTCGAGGAGGCGGCCGGCTGCGGGGACGCTGCGTGCTACGGCCAGGACCTCCCGGTCGGGAGCAAAGGTCGCCCAAACGTCGGATCGGGGCTGCACTGGCGGTGGCGGCTTCCTGGGTTGCTGGTTCGTTGGTTGCCCGGCTCGGTGGCTCGCTGGGTCGGCGGGGCCGTGTCCGGTGGCCGTTCCCCGGTGGGACACGGATCCGGTCGGCTGATCCGGCCGACTGATCAGCATAGGGGAGGTGCCGCGCACAGGCCGCGCGGGGTCGGCCCGGAGCCGGAACTCCGGGTGCGCCCGGGGCCCGCGCGCACATCCGCTCCGCCGCTGCAACACTCGCCCGCCTTGGGACACATGCCGGGTGTGGACACCAAGAAAGGGGGCCATCGCCCGCAAGGGCCGGTGTACCGGGGCGGGTACCCGGCGGTCATCCGCATGCCCATGCCCGTGGCCGTGTCTGGCGTGCGGCGTGTCCTTCCGAGCCGCGGAACGGACTCGGGGAGATACTCCAGGTAGCGGCGCCTGCCCGGTGCGGCCGGTCCCCGAGGCGGCCCCCGACGGCCGGCCCAGCCCACCGAGCCTGTGCCGACCGGGAAGCCGAGAACCCGCCATGAAACCGAGGCCCCTGCTCCTGCGCGCCGCGGCCGTCGCCGCGCTGCTCACCCCCGCCGTGGCGGCACCGCAGTTGGCCGCGCAGCCCGCCGGGCAGGTGGCCCATGCCGCGGTGCACCGGGCGCCGGGCGGGCAGCCCGGGACGCAGCGGTCCGGGACGCACCTGGAGAACACGTTCGAAAGGCCCGCTGCCGGCAGCACCTACCCCCTCAGCGAGTGGCGCGCGGACGGCTGGTACGCGCCGCGGTCCCGCGGCCTGGGCGAGCGGACCCTGGTCGACGGCGCCACCCCGGCGCACAGCGGCGACCATTCGCTGCGGGTGCTGTACCCCGAGGGCGGGATCGGGGTCGCGGAATCGGGGGCGTGGGCGCCCTTCGAGCTGGACAAGGCGCGCGAGTACCACCTGTCCATGTGGGTCAGGTTCGGCGCGGACTTCAGCTGGGGCAGCGGCAAGTACGGCGGCAAGATCGGCATCGGCCTCGCGGGCGGCGGCGCGTGCTCCGGCGGCCGCACCTGCGACGGCACGAACGGCTTCACGTCGCGGTTCATCTGGCGGCGCGCCGACGGCGCTGCGGCGCTGTACTACTACCACATGGACAAGAAGGGCACCTACGGCGACTACGTCATGCTGAAGCAGGGCGGCGCGGACGGCCCCGCCATCAACTGGCCCAGGGGCGAGTGGGTGAACGTCGTGCAGCGGGTCAAGACCAACACGGTCACCGGCGGCCGGGCCAACGCCGACGGCGAGATCGAGGCGTTCTACAACGGCCGCTCCGTCGCCGAGGTGACCGGCCTGCGTTTCGTCACCAACAACGACCAGGTCGACAAGGCCTACTTCTCCAGCTTCGCCGGCGGCTCCTCCCCGGAGTACGCCCCCCGACACGACAGCCACATCTGGTACGACGACATCAAGGTCTCCACCGACCCGGCGGACATCTGCGAACTCGGCAACAGCTGCCGGTAACCGGCGAGCGGAACGGGCCGGGCCGCCCGGTGCACTGACGATCATGCAGAAATGCCCGCGTTTTACGGCTGGGACGGACATCTCTGCATGATCATCGCCGGGCGCCGCGCAGTAGGACAGCGACCCGCCAAGCACACGCTAGCTGTTCTGTCCCGTGAGGTTGGTGACGCGGAAGGCGGGAGGGCCGTCGATCGCGGTGTGGAACCGGTGGTGATTGTAGTGGTGCAGCCAGTCACCGAAGGCCTCCCGCCGCTCGCTCTCGGAGGTATAGGCCCGGGAGTAGGCCCATTCGTCGGCCAGGGTGCGGTGGAAGCGTTCGACCTTGCCGTTGGTCTGGGGCCGGTAGGGGCGGGTGCGCTTGTGCATGATCCCCTGGCCGGCCAGTAGGCCGCGATGTCGGCGTCGGAGACCGCGGCGAACAGGCGCGTGTCCGCGGCGGGCCGGCCGGAGGCAATACGTTCCAGCTGCGGCAGGGTGGCGTCATCGTGCGGAAGCACCTTCAGCAGGGTGTAGATGTCGCCGGAATCCGGCGCGATGACGACGCCGCGCCAGAACTTGTCGATACGGATGGTGCTGAACCGCTGGTCGCGGGCTCCGGTGATCTTCTCCAGGTGCAGACCGGTGTGGGTGGCGTGGTCGAACTTCGCCAACGCCTCACCCACCCGCTCCTGCACCTGTTTCTCCTCCGGCGGACATCGCCTGAGATAGGCGGGGCCGGGCGCCGGCAGTGTGTCGGCGGCGCCCGGCCCTTGTGCGGTCAGCTGTGTTGGCGGTCCACCTCGTCGGCGAAGGCCGCCATGGTGGGGAACTCGGCGTCGTAGCGCCACTGTCCGGACGGTTCCGGGGTGGCGCCCCAGCCCGGGCGGTCGTGGCGGCGGTTGATCCATACCGAGTGCAGGCCGCGGCGGCGGGCCGGTACGTGGTCGTGGAAGAGGCTCTGGGCCACGTGCAGCAGTTGGTCGGGTTCGCAGCCGAGTTCGCCGAGGACGGTGTCCAGCGCCTCGAAGTGCGGGTCGGCGGGCTTGTAGGCGCCGACGTCCTCGGCCGTGATGATCCGGGTGAAGCCGCCTTGCAGGTGCCTGTCGCTGCCGGCGAACCCGGCGCGGTGCACGTTGCTCACGATCACCAGGTCGTAGTGGCGGCGCAGCCGCGCCAGTGCCCGGGCCGAGTCGGGGAAGGCCGGCCAGTCCGGGACCGACTCGCCGAGCCGCCGGGCCCACCGGCCGCCGACCTCGGTGCCCACCGATGCGCCGGTGCGGACGAACGCCTCGGCGAGCACGTCCGGGTACAGCCACGCCGGGTACTCGCGCATTACCGCGGCCTCATGGCCGGCGTAGGTCTCCAGCAGCTCCTCGCCGCCGTGCTCCAAGCCCTGTTCGCGGGCCCAGGCCGCCAGAACGGCGGTGATTCCCTGCTCCCAGTCGATGAGGGTGCCGTAGCAGTCGAAGCTCAGGACGCGGAACGCGGTCAGGTCGAAGGTCATCTCACTCCTTGGGACGGGCGGGTTCGGAGCCGGTACCGGTACCGGCACCGGCGGCATCCGTGCCTGCATCGGGATCGGCGGCCCCCTCTTCGGCCGGGCGGGCGCCGCGGCCCGGCAGGGCGAGACTGACCGCCACCAGCGCGACCAGCGAAACCGGCAGCGAGACCAGCACCGAGTTCACGCCGTAGGGCTGGCCCAGCTGCTCCCAGACGATGGTCACCGCGGTGCCGAGCAGCATGGCCGCCAGCGCGCCCCACTTGCTCGCGCGCCGCCACAGGAAGATCGCCAGCACCGGCGGTGCGAGGGCGACGCCGTAGACGGTGTAGGAGTACATCTGCAGCTCCAGCACCGTCGGGAAGAACCGGCCGAGAACGTAGGCCACGGCGCCGATGCCCAGGACGGCCAGCCGGTGGACCAGCAGCCGCCGGCGGTCGCTCAGCTGCACGCCGAACAGGCGCTGGGTCACGTCGTAGACCACGTTGCCCGCCCCGGACAGCAGGAACGAGGAACCCGTGGTGATGATGAACGCCAGCGCGCCCGCCAGCAGCAGGCCGCCCAGCACGGCGGGCAGGTAGCCCTGCCCGGCCAGCGACAGCACCGCGGAGTCCGGCTCGACGCGGGGCATCAGGATGAAGGCGGCCGAGCCCAGCAGCGCGACGGGCACCGTCACCAGGAAGCTGGACACGAAGAAGCCGGCGGTGGAGCGGCGGGCCTCCGACTCGTCGCGGGCGGCGCCGAGCCGCTGGTACATGTTCTGGTCGGCGAGGATCAGCAGGAACAGCGGCAGGAAGTAGCCGAGCAGCTGCAGCGCCGTGAGCCCGCCGGTCAGGCTGCGGTGGGTGTCGGGCAGGTTCCGCCAATACTCGGCGACACCGCCGAGCTCCATCCCCAGCACCAGCGGCAGCGCGGCGAGCAGGCAGGCCACGATCACCAGCGCGGACAGGAAGTCGCTCCAGGCGACCGACTTCAGGCCGCCGCCAACCGCCAGGAACGTCACCAGCAGCCCCACCACGATGGCGCCCTGCTCGGGGGTGAGCGGGGTGATCACGCTGACGATGTGGCCGCCGCCGGTGAACTGGTAGGCGGTGATCCCGGTGTAGGCGAGCACGGTGATGACGGCCGCGATCATGCGCACCGAGATGCCGTAGCGGCGCTCCAGCAGCTCGGGGACGGTGTAGGTCGAGTTCCGGCGGATCCGGCGCGCCAGGCAGTAGAGCACCACGATCCCCACCGGCGTGCCCGCCAGGAAGAAGATCGAGGCCAGCGGGCCGTAGCTGTAAGCGAAGCTGGCGCCGCCGATGATCGTGCCCGAGCCAACCCACGTGGCGAGCAGGGTGCCGATCATGACCGGGCGCGGCAGGCTCCGGCCGGCGAACACGAAATCGTCGCCGGTGGCCACCTCTTTCGAGCGGGTGAACCAGGCGCCGATACCCACCATGAGCAGTAGGTACAGCACCAAGACGATCACGTGGGTCGTCTGCATGGACGCCTCCGGGGCGGTCGAAGGGCGGCCGTGCGGGCAGGCGGCCCGAGCGGCCCTGGGGGCTCCCCTCGTCGGGGTGGTGGCCCATGTAACCTGCTCCGACGGCTCGAACGCAATAGTTATTGCAGACGTTCTCCCGGATCGGGGAAGAGAGAGAAGCGCGACCAGAGCCGCTCGGCCTCGTCGCTGCGCGCCGCAGCGGTGGCCGGATCGCACGCCACCAGGGCGGCGACCACCGCCTGTACGACGGTCGTGGCGGCGGCCAGCGAGGGGAACATGCTGGCGCCCTCGCTGGGCATCGCGACCAGTTCGTCGGCGAGTTCGCGCAGGTCCTCGCGCGCCTGGTCGCTCACCAGCACGACCGCGGCGCCGGCCTCGGCGGCCACCTGCATCGCGTGCATGATCTCGTGGGGCGTGCGCCAGAGCTGGAAGACGACGAGGCAGTCGCCCGGCCCCAGCAGGCGCACCGCGTTGAACAGCGCGGTCCCGCCGATCCGGTGCAGCCGCACGTCGTGGCCGATGGTCTGGGCGAGGTGGGCCAGCTGCAGGCCCGGCGCCGCAAAGCTGCCCGAGCCCAGCACCAGCGTCGTGCCGGCGCCGTGGATGAGCCGAGCCACCCGCTCCACCTGCGCCTCGTCCAGCAGCCGGGCGAGGTCCTGCAGGTTGTGCAGGTCCCGGCGCAGCGTCGACCACGCGGGCCCCTGGCCGGCGTCGTCGTGGTGCTCGCTGAGCACCTCCGAGGCCGACAGGCCCGACAGGTAGCGCGAGCGGATCTCCGACCGCAGTGTCGGCCAGCCGGTGAAGCCCAGCTGCTGGGCGGTGCGCACGACCGTTGCGACGTTGACCTCGGCCGCGGCGGCCGCCGCAGACGTGCTGGCGTAGGACATCTGCCGGGGCTGGGTGGCGATCGCCGCCAGCACCCGCCGGGCACCGGCGGCGGGCCGCCTGCCTCCCAGGCGCGCGGTCAGCCAGCCGGGCAATGTCCGTGGTTGCGTCTGCGGCTGCGCCTGTTCCCGGGGGCCTTCCGCCCCGTCTGCACCCGAACTCATTTCCGCCATGTTGCAACAACTATTGCATTTCTGGGGGGTGCTTGGCAGGATGCGGACAACCGGGAGCCCGGTAGGGCTGCGGGAAGGGAGATCATGACTTCGAACACTCTCATCATCCGTCGCGGCGCGGTGTGCGACGCGGCCACAGGCGAAACGCGCGGAGCCGACGTGCTGGTGCACGAGGGCCGGGTCCAGGAAGTGGGCAGCGGGCTGCAGGCACCCGAATCGGCTGAGGAGATCGACGCCGCAGGGCGCCACCTGGTCCCCGGCCTGGTCGACGCCCACGTGCACGCCACCGCCGCAAGCGCCGACCTCGGGGGCGTCGCGGAGGAGTCCCCATACTACGTCGCCGCCCACACGAGCCGGATCCTGCGCGGCATGCTGCACCGCGGGTTCACCACGGTGCGCGACGTCGGCGGCGCCGACCACGGTGTGGCCGCCGCGGTCGCCGAAGGCTTGTGGGCCGGTCCGCGCGTAATCTTCGGCGGCAAGTCGCTGTCGCCGACCGGCGGCCACGCCGACCTGCGCTCCGCCGGCAGGCAGGTTCTGGACGACCACGCCTGCTGCCCGAGCATCGGCCTGGTCTGCGACGGCGTCGACGAAGTGCGCCGCGGCACCCGGCACCAGCTGCGCACCGGCGCCCACCACATCAAGCTCATGCTCTCCGGCGGAGTCGCCTCGCCCACCGACCGGGTCGACTCTATGCAGTTCTCCGCCGAGGAGGTGCGGGCCGCCGTCGAGGAGGCCCGCAACGCCAACCGCTACGTCACCGGCCACGCCTACACGGCCGCAGCGGTGAACCGGGGCCTGGAACTGGGGGTCCGCTGCATCGAGCACGGCAACCTCATCGACGAGTCCAGCGTGCGGCTCTTCACCGAACACGACGCCTTCCTGGTGCCCACACTGGTCACCTACGAGTACCTGCACCGCGAGGGCGCCGCCGCCGGCCTGCCGCCGGCCAGCCAGGCCAAGGTGACCGACGTGCTGGAGGCCGGCCTGCACGCCTTGGACCTGGCCCGCAAGGGCGGGGTGCGGTTGGTGTTCGGCACGGACCTGCTCGGCAGCATGCACAGCCACCAGAACGGCGAGTTCGCCATCCGCGGCCGGGTCCAGCCCGCCCACGAGGTACTGCGTTCGGCGACAACGACCGCCGCCGAGCTGCTGGGCCGCGAAGGCGAGCTGGGCACGATCGCTCCGGGCGCCGCCGCCGACATCCTGCTCGTGGACGGCGACCCGCTGGCCGACACAGCGGTCCTGGCCGAGCCCGAGCGCAACCTGCGCGCCGTGGTGCAGGGCGGCACCGTCGTCGCGGGACGGCCCTGACATGGCGCCCGCGCTGGTGCTCCGCGACGGCCTGGTGTGGGACGGCCTGTCCGCCCAGCCCCGGCCCGCCGATGTGGTCTGCGAGGGCGGCGCGGTGCGCGAGGTCGCCGACCCCGGCACGGTCCGCGCCGCTGCGGAGGACATCGACGTCGACCTCGCCGGAAGCACCGTGCTGCCCGGCCTGGTCGACTCCCACGTGCACCTGGTGTGGGACGGCAGCACCGACCCCGTCTCGCACGTGGAGCAGGACGGCGAGCAGCTCACCGCCGTGCGGGCCGCCGAGCACGCCCGCGCCTACCTGCCCGCCGGAATCACGGCGGTCCGCGATCTCGGCGGCAACTGGGACGTCGCCATCACCCTCGCCAAGGCCGTCGACCGGGGCCACCTGGACGGGCCCGCGATCGTGGCCGCCGGCCAGACGGTGATCATGACCGGCGGCCACGACCCGTTCTGGGGGATCGGCTGCGACGGCCCGGACGCGGTGGTCCGCGGCGTCCGGGGCCAGGTCGCCAAGGGCGCCGGGGTCATCAAGACCGCGGCCACCGGCGGGGTCTACGGCCAGGCCCACGGCGAGGAGGTGGGGGCCAGCGAGCTGACGTATGAGGAGCTCGCGGCACTCGCGAACGAGGCCCACCGCCGCGGCCGCCGGGTCGCCGCCCACGCGCTCGGCGAGGACGGCATCCGCAACGCGGTCCGCGCCGGCATCGACACCATCGAGCACGGCGTCTTCCTGGCCGAGGACGTGATCGAGGAGATGGTGCGGCGGGGCACCGTGCTGTGCCCCACGGCCGAGGTGTACCGGCGCATGGCCGACGGGCAGGCGCCCGGCTACGCGGTGCGCAAGGCGGGCGAGGTGGTCGAGGCGCACCGGCGCAGTGTCGCCCTTGCGATCGAGGCGGGCGTGCCGGTCATCGCCGGTACAGACGCCGGCGCCCCGGGCATGGCCCACCCGAGCCTCGCCGACGAGATCGCGACGCTGCGGGACTACGGGCTGTCGCCGCTGCAGGCGCTGCGCGCGGCGACGTCGGCGGCGGCGGACGCGCTCGGGATGCCCGCAGCAGGCCGGGTGCTGCCCGGTTCGCCGGCCGACCTCGTCCTGGTCGACGGCGACCCGTTCACCGACCCCGGCCTGCTGCGCCGACCCTGGGGCGTGGTGCGCCACCAGTCGCTGCGCTGGAACTGAGGCGGCGCGCGCCGGCCGCCCCCGGCGCGCCGGCGCATACGTGCCCGGTCAGTCGGCCGTGGACGTCCGCAGCACGCCGTCGGGGCCGGCGGACTCGCTGAAGTCCTCCCAGTCCATGTTGGCGATCGACAGCTGGATTACGGCGTCGAGCAGCGCGTGCGGAATGGCGCGGAACGAGCGCGCCTCGTCGAGATCGGGGTCGATTTCCACGACGAGTACGGGGTGTTCCGGCGACGCGAGGGTTTCCGCGTCGACGACGAGGACGAGGGCGTGCTCGTCCTGCGATGCCAGCGCCGCGGCGAGTTCCTTGCCCGTCCAGCCTGCGAACTCGGGCTCGGCGACCAGCGAGGCGTCGAGGACGACTCCGTCGTCCCAGTACGTGCGCGGCAGCATGATGTCCTGCCAGGCGGCCTGCCACGCGGCTTCGTCGGAGAAGTCGGTGCGCACGATCGGGGTGTGGTCGGTGTTGAGCAGTGCCTCCATCGGCGGCCCCGCCCGCCCTCCCGCGGCGCCGGCACCCTGCTGCCGCATCCCGTCCGCCACCCCCGGTGCTTCATCCGGCTCTGACCCCATGGTTCCTCCACATCGACGGCGACGACGGCACCGGCACTGGACAGGGCCGGCGAGTGGGCATTGCGCGAAGCAGCGGTGGTTAGCGTAGCCACCGCCTCCGACATCCCTGACATCCCCGACATGCCCGGCAACCCTCGTCGCGCCGGCGGATCGGAACATCGGGACGGGTAAATGGATGAGCACTAACGCAATGAGTTTGCGTTAAGGGGGCGGGGCTCGTACGCTGCATTAAAGCAAATATTTAGCTTTAATGGCGCGGTCCCCGGTGTCCAGGTGCCCCAGGTCGACCGGCTCCGCCCCATCGCGCCGCACCCCACGAAGGGACACCATGTCCGCTGCCGAACTCACGCCCGCAGAAGCGGCCCGCTTGGCCGCACGCGCGGGTCTGCCGCTCGACGAGGCCCGCCACGCCGGCGCCGCGGCCACCGCCGATCACACCCACTCCGTCGTGTCCGTCCTGCGGGAGCTGGACTTCGGCGACACCCCGCCCGCCTTCGCCTACAGCGCCGAAAGCGGAGAACACGGCGGAACAGACGAATCGAAAGGCGAACGCCGATGACGCCGGCCGACCTGACCCTCGCCCAAGCCGCGGACGCGATCCGGGAGCACCGTATATCGCCGGTTGAACTGGTCGACTCGGTCCTGGAGCGCATCGACCGGGTGGAACCCGCCCTGCACGCCTACGTGGCGGTCGAGGCCGACCAAGCGCGCCAAGCGGCGCGCACCGCCGAAAGCGAGATCCTCGCCGGCCGGCTCCGCGGCCCGCTGCACGGAGTCCCCATGGGGCTGAAGGACCTCATCGACATTGCCGGCGCGCCCACCGCCGCCGGCTCCCGGGCGCGGAGCGGTCACCTGGCCGAGTCCGACAGCACGGTGGCCGCACGGCTGCGGGCCGCCGGGGCCGTCCTGCTCGGCAAGACCCGGACACACGAGTTGGCCTACGGCCTGACGACACCGGGAACGCACAACGCTTGGGATCAGGAGCGCGTCGCCGGCGGCTCCAGCGGCGGATCGGCCGTGGCAGTGGCGGCAGGCGCGGCCACGTTCGCGCTCGGCACCGACACCGGCGGCTCGATCCGCGTACCCGCCTCGCTCAACGGAGCCGTCGGCCTCAAACCCACCTACGGCCTCGTCCCCCGCCACGGAGTGGCGTCGCTGTCGTGGTCGCTGGACCACGTCGGCCCGATCACCCGCACCGCCGACGACGCCGCCGCCGTGCTGGCAGTGCTGGCCGCACACGACCCGCGGGACCCGGCCTCGCTGCCCAACCCCGCCACCGATTACCGGCCGGCCCCCGATCCCGAGCTGACCGGGTTGCGCGTCGGGGTGCCGCGCAACCACTTCTTCGACCGCGTCGATCCGGAGGTCGAGGCGGCGGTCCGCGCCGCCATCGACCGGCTCGCCGGTCTCGGCGCCCGCCTCGTCGACGTCGAGATCCCGATGGCCCGCTATATCCACGCCACCCAGTGGGGCCTGATGGTGCCCGAGGCCACCGCCAACCACGAGCGCGGCATGCGGGAGACGCCGGAGTTGTACGGTGCGGACGTCCGCGCCCTGCTCGAAGCCGGCGAGCTGATGACCGCAGGCGACTACCTGCGCGCCCAGCGCGCTCGCACCCTCATGCGGCGGGAATGGGAGCGCATGCTCGGCGAGGTCGACGTGATCGCCGCCCCGACCGTCCCGACGACCGCGGTACCGGCCGGCCGGCAGACGGTCACCTGGGGCGACACAACGACCGAGAGCGTCTCCGACGCCTACGTGCGGCTGTGCGCTCCCGCCAACATCACCGGCGTGCCCGCGCTCTCCCTGCCGGTGGGCCATGACTCGGCGCGCCTGCCGATCGGCATGCAGCTGCTCGGCCGCCCCCATTCCGAGGCGATGCTCCTGCGCGTCGGACACGCCTACGAGAGGACACAACCGGTTCGCACGCCCGCACCGGCGGCAGGCGCGGCCATCTGAGGCGGTCGCGGCTTTCTTTCCGTTCTCCAAGCCGGGCGGGTGCCGGTGAGGGGAACCGGTGATCGGCCGCGGCCGCGCAGCCGCGACCGCTGCCGGCCCCGGGCCCAAGACCGCGCAGGCGCCCGCTTGCTGCGCGGGCGGCGCGGCCCGCGGTCATGGGAAGCCATTTCGGCGTGCTTGAGGGGCCGTTGCCGCGACCCCGCGCCGGCCGAGCCGTCGCGGTCACGGCCGGCCGCATCCGGCGGCGGTCTACCGGCCGCGCCAGCCGGCTTCCCAGGCGGCCAGCGCCGCCTCGACCCTGTTGCGTACGCCCAACCTGGCGAACAGGGCGGTGGTGTAACCCTTGACCGTGGTCTCGGTCAGGTGCAGGGCGGCGGCGATCTCGGCGTTGGACCGCCCGGCGGCTATGCCCTGCAGCACCGCCCGCTCGCGCGGCGGGAGCCGGTCGAGCAGGCGCTGCGCGGACTCCTGCTGCGCATCGTCGCGCTGCCGGCGGCGGAGGTCGGCCACCACCATCGCCGCCACGCCGGGAGACAGGCAGGTGCCGCCCGCCGCCGCGGCGCGGATGCCCTGCAGCAGCTCGTAGGGGTCGCCGGCCTTGAGCAGGAACCCGGCGGCGTTTAGCGCAAGGGCGCGCGCGACATAGTCCTGCTCGCCGTAGGTGGTCAGGACGACCACGCGCTGCGCGGAGCCGCGGCGCCGCAGTTCGGCGAGGGCCGCCAGGCCGTCGAGGACCGGCATCCTGATGTCGAGCAGGACCACGTCGATCCGGTGCCGCGAGAGGAGGTCGAGGACCTCCCGGCCGTCGCCGGCCTCGGCGACCGCCTCGACGGCGGGATCGGCGGCGAGGATCGTGCGCAGCCCCGCGCGGACCTCGGGCTCATCGTCGGCGACGAGGACCCGGATCGGCGCAGCGGTCACCACAGCCACAGCGGGAGCCTCCGCAGATCGGTCGCCTGTGTCACCGCGGAACCGTCGTGGCAGATCCGGAAGCTCGCCAGGCCCAAGGGGAAATTGCCGTCGGTGAAGTAGCGGCACTGCTGCGCGGAGGGTTCGGCGGCGCCGACCGCGAACCGCATCGGGGCCTCGCGTTCCGGCAGCAAGGGGCGCACCCGGTCGTAGGGCTGTCCCGGGGCCAGGCGCCGGAAGTCGGCGACTTCGAGGGTACTGCCATAGGTGGTCCAGGTGTGGAACGCGCTGACCAGCACCGCCATCACCAGCGTGGGCAGCAGCGCCCACCGCAGTGTGGCGAACAGGGGCCGCGGCCCCTGCCCGTGCGCGTCTTCGTCAGCGGCGGCGGGTGCATCGGCCAGCGGGAGCCGGGCGCGCACCACGTGGCAGCCGTCGCGGGAGTCGGCGGCGAAATCCCCGCCGATCGCCTCGACCCGGCGGCGCAGCGCCGCCAGACCGGTGCCGCCGCCGGAGCCGGCACCGCCGCTGGGGTCGTCGGCCCAGGTGGACACGGAGACCACCGCCGCGCCGCCGCGGACGGCGAGCCGCACCTCGGCCCGCGCCCCGGGCGCGTGCCTGACCGCATTGGTCAGGGATTCCTGGACCACCCGGTGCGCGGTCAGCAGCACGGGAGCGGGGAGGTCGTCGGAGCAGGGCACGCCGTGCAGGACGACCTCGAGACCGGCGTCGCGCGCGCGTTCGACCAGCGCCCCGATATCGGTTGCGGCCGGCGGAGTGTCGGCCGGCGACGCGCGGTCGTCGCCGAGGAGCGCGACGGTTTGGCGCAGCCGGAGCACCGCCCGCTGGGACTCGGCGCGCAGCGCGGCGGCTTCGCCGGCCGCCGCGCCGGTGCTGTGCACCTGGATCGCGCCGGCGCGGATGGCGATCAGGCTGAGTTCGTGGCCGATGACATCGTGCAGGTCCTCGGCGAGGCGGGAGCGTTCGCGCATCCGTTCGGCCCGGGCGTAGTCGGCCCACTGCCGGCGCCTGATGCGCAGGTAGCGGTCCCATACCACCGCGAGCAGCGCGGCGGCGACCAGCAGGGTCTGCAGCAGCAGGGCGAGTACCGCGGCGCCGGTGGCCGCCCACCCGCCGAGCAGCGCCAGTTGGGCCGCCGCCAGGACGGCGGCGGCCCACGGGAGGAAGCCGCCCCACACGCGCATGGACATCATCGTAGGCCGCCTACGCGTCCCGGCGGCGGATCGTCCACAGGGACAGCCCGAGCAGGCCCGCGGCCCATAGCGCCATCACGAGCAGGCCCACCGGGCCGGGATAGGGGTCGCCGTCGCCCGCGAGGAACGTCGACGCGGCCTCTCCGGGGAACCACCTGTTCACCTCCGCGGGCAGCACGAGTGTGCCCAGCAGCATCGCGAACGCCGCGGCCAGTGTCGCCGTCCCGCTGCGCAGCAGCGTGCCGGCGGCCACCACGAGGACCCCGACGACGGCCATCAGGGCCCCGGCGCGGAGCGCGACCTCCAGGTAGGGCTCCGGCGCCGCCGCGAGGTTGCCGCCGAGGACCAGCCGGGTCACCAGAGCGGCGCCCGCCCCCGCCACCGCGCCGAGCACGGCGCCGCAGACCGCGCTGACCACGCACTTGGCGGCCACCACGGTGCCGCGGCCGGGCCGGGCGCGCAGCGTGGACCGGATCTCCCCGGTGGAGTACTCGGAGGTGATCAGCAGCATCGCGAACGCCGCGAATCCGATCTCGCCGGCGAGCAGCGCCGGGCCGACGGCGTCCATCATCGGCATCGTCGCACCCTCGGGGGCCTCCCCGATGGTCAGGCCGTGCAGGAAGTCGTTGGCCAGACTCGATGCGGTGGCCGGTATCAGTAGCACGGTCACCGCGAGGCATACCAGCGGTGCGCGCACCGACCAGGTCTTGCCCCATTCACTGCGCAGCGTGGGCAGCATGTTCAGGTCCTTTCCGCGGCGACCGCGCCGCCGGTGTATTCGACGTCATCGGCCACCAACCGGAGGTATCCGGCCTCCAGGGTGCTCGGGCGGCGGGCGAGGTGGTGGACCGGGATACCGCTGTCGTGGGCGGCTTCGCCGACCAGCCGTTCGCCGGCGCCGGTGACGTGCAGCTCCTCTCGGTCGTGGGCCGCGGCCGTGACGGCGGCCGCTGGCAGCGCTGCGCGCAGCGCCTCGGCCGCGCCGGGGTCGGGGGAGCGCACCACCACGGTCCCGTCGGCCCGGCCCGCCAGCTCCTCCGTGGCGCAGTCGGCCAGTACGCGGCCCCGGCCCAGCACCACGACGTGGTCGGCGGTCTGGTGCATCTCGGCCATCAAATGGCTGGAGACCAGAACGGTGCGGCCCTGGTCGGCGAAGCCGCGCAGCAGCCCGCGGATCCACAGCACGCCGTCGGTGTCCAGCCCGTTGACGGGCTCGTCGAACACGAGGATCTCCGGATCGCCCAGCAGCGCGGCGGCGATACCGAGGCGCTGGCTCATGCCCAGGGAATAGGTGCCGGTCCGGGAGCGGGCAACGGCGGCGAGGCCCACGAGTTCGAGGACCTCGTCGACCCGGCTCGCGGCGATGCGGTTGCTGCGCGCAAGCGCCTTGAGGTGTTCGCGCGCCGGGCGCCCCGGATGCACGGAGCGCGCGTCCAGGTGCGCGCCGACGGTGCGCAGCGGGTCGGACAGATCGCCGTAGAGCCGGCCGCCGACCCGGGCCCGGCCGGAGGTGGGATGGTCCAGGCCCAGCAGCACCCGCATCGAGGTGGACTTTCCCGCGCCGTTGGGGCCGAGCAGGCCGGTCACGAGCCCGGGCCGGACGGTGAAGCTCAGCTCATGCACGGCGAGGGTGCCGCCGTAGCGCTTGGTCATGCGGTCGAACTCGATCATGCCGCGAGTTTCGCCGCCTGGCCCGCGCCGCCGACACCTACGAAAGTGCGGACCCGCGCCGCCTCGCCCCAACCCCGCCTCGGCCCGCCGCCGGCGGTCCGGAATCCGCGCCGCCACCCCGGTGGCCCGCCGCGTCCGGCGCGGCGATGATCGCCTCAACCGACAACCGCGACGGCCGCCCCACGCCCCTTGAGCGCTGTCCCTGTGCGGACAGCCCACCCCCCGCGACCGTCCCCGCCGTCCGCTCCACCCTAGGCGGCGCCGACGCAAGCCTGCGGCAGCGAAGGCCCGGAAGCACAGCACCGCTGCCGGCCGGATTACTGACATCGGTGTGCCCTACGCAGCTGAAAGTGCCTTTTGTACGCCTTTCTCGACGCACCTACGGTGGTGTTACGCACTGATAGTGAGGTGGTTTTCATGCAGGGGACCGATGCCGGAGAACAGCCTCCGGTGATCGTCGAGGACTGGGCCGACCTGGGGTGCCCGTGGTGCTACGTCGGCAAGCACCGGCTGCGGGAGGCCATCGGCCGCCGCCCGGACGCCGGCCGGTTCGTCATCAAGATCCGCTCGTTCGAGCTCCTCCCCGGCGCACCGCGGGAGCCGGAGCCGGTCGAGAAGGCGTTCGTCCGCTCGCACGGGGGCGACGCGGCGGTCGCGGTGCAGGCCGAACAGCGCATGCAGGCTCTGGCGCAGCGCGAGGGGCTGCCGTTCGACCTCGGCCGGTTGAACGCGAACACCTTTGACCTGCACCGGGTCATGCACTACGCGCAGGAGTCGGGACTGGGGGCGGCGTTGTTCTCGCAGGTCCAGGACCGGTTCTTCGCCGGAGGGTTCAACCCGTTCGAGCCGGGCGCGCTTGCCGGCGAGGCCGAGTCGCTCGGGCTGTCGGGGCAGCGGGTGCGGGAGGTCCTCGCCGGCGACGAGTACACCGGCGCGGTGCGCGCCGACATCGACGAGGGGCGTGCGCTCGGTGCGCGCGGGGTGCCGTTCACGGTGCTCGACCGCCGCCTGGCTCTCTCGGGAGCGCAGTCGGTGGAGGGCTACGCCCGCGCCCTGGACGAGGCGGCCGCGGCGGTCTCCGGAGCGGTGGCATGAACGGCCGGTCCGATCGCCCGGTCCTGCGGGTGCTGGAACCGGATGCTGCGGGCCATTGCGAACCGGACGGCGGCGCCTGCACCGTGCCGGGGGCCGAGTACGCCGGCGGCGCCGGGGGCCCGGCTCCCGCGCCCGAACCGCCCGATGCGCCCGGGGGCAACGGCGGCGGCGGCCCGCCGGTGGCAGCCGTCGCAACGCAGGCCGGGCAAGCAGCGGCTGAGGATCCGGATCAGGAGGCGGGGGAGGTGTCCGGAGCGGTGCCGCGCGCTTTCTCTCGGCCGACCCCGGTCTGATCGTGGCGAAGGCGGCTGGTGGCGACCTCCTCGTGATGGGCCGCCGCCCACCCTGCGAGCGCTGTCACGGCGTCCAGTAGGGAATGCCCTAGCGCGGTGAGCTCGTACTCGACCCGCGGCGGGATCTCGGGGTAGGCGGTGCGCGAGAGCAGGCCGTCGCGTTCGAGGGCCTTGAGGGTCACGGTGAGCATCCGCTGCGAGATACCCGGGATGCTCGCCTGCAGGTCGGAGTAGCGCAGCTGGCCGCCGTCGAGCGTGCTGATGACCAGCACCGTCCATTTGTCGCCGATGCGGTCGAGCACTTCGCGGACGAACCCGCTGTCCTGCGGCCAAGCCTGGCACGGCCCTTGGATCGTTCGCGCACTCATCATCCACCGCCCCTTCCGAAGCGGATTCTACCGCACCAACGGTATGTAACGCATTTTCGCGGTCCGGCCGTCCGCTGCCGGTCCGAACACACCATGGCAACTGTTGAAAGGCCGTTCACCATGTCGTATCTGCTGCACATCGACTCGTCGTCGCTCGGCGAGGCCTCGGTCTCGCGCCAGGTCGCCCGGTCCTTCCGCCGGGCATGGACCGGGCAGGTCGTCCACCGCGACCTCGCCGTCGCTCCGGTGCCCCACCTGGACGCGGCAGGCATCACCGCGCGCACCGTCGAACCGGCCCGGCACACCCCGGAGCAGGCCGAAGCGGTCAAGGTGCAGGACGAGCTCATCGAGGAGTTCCTCGGTGCCGGCGCCTACCTGTTCACCGTGCCGATGTACAACCTGACGATGCCGTCGGTGTTCAAGGCGTGGCTGGACCAGATCGTCGTCGACGGCCGCACCTTCCACCACGCCGGGCCTTCGCCGGCCGCGGGGCGCCCGGCGGTGGTGATCTCCGCCCGCGGCGGGGGATACGGTCCCGGTGCCCCCAACCACGGCTTGGACTACGTCGTGCCCGCCCTGGAAACCGTCCTGGGTCGGGAGGAGCTGCTCGGCCTGGACGTGACCAGCGTGGTTCCCGAGTTGACGATGGTCCCGGACACCCCTGCGCTCGCTGAGCTGCTGCCGAAACACGAGGCGTCGATGGCCGCCGCCCACGATCAGGCCCGGCAGCTCGCCACCGCCCTTGCCGCCGGCGCGTGATGGGGTTCCCGGGCCGCGTAGCGGGCCTGGACCGGACGGATCGGGCCGCATAGCAGTACAGGCACGGGATTCAAGATCATCGTGGGGTCTTGCGCCCGATGATCGGAAATGAGTCCCGTGCCTGCTGCTCAATCATTCCCGGGATCCCGGCCGAACCCGCCGGCCTGTGCCGATTCCAATGGGCAATCGGCATTCCGCCCACTGCATCCGGCAGCGCGTCCGGGATTCACGTTCACCGAAAAGTACCGGCTACCGACCGGCCCTTTCGGGAACGCGATCAACCGTTGGGGCCGGGCGGAACGGGGATGCACTCGCCGGTGATGGGGTGCGGCAGGGTGTTGGGCGGGCACTCGGCCTGGACGCTCGGTGCGGGGGATTCGGCCAGGGCGGCGGGGGCGGACAGGCCCAGGGCTCCGAAGGCGAGGGCACCGGTTGCCACTGAAGAGAGCAGGATCCTGCGCATAGGCGTTCCTTTCCGAAAAGGATGCCCCACCGGTGCGCGGCCTCGTTCGGCCGTACCGGAGCGGACAGGGCCGGGACCCGTCCGGAATCCCGGTGGGGACCAGCGGCGATTCACCGCAATAGGGACAATATCTACCACAGCGCTGCGTGCCCGACAATGGCATGGTCGCCGTTTCTGCCGAGTGCAGAGGCTGAAGGCATTGGGGTCGGCTGCCCTCGCCCGTTCGTCCGGAGCGAGAACGCCGAAATGATCTCCGATTCCCGTCCCGGTTATCCGCAAAAACGGATTCGGCGGCAAAAAGTCCGGGTGCGCGCGACCACGGAGGAAACGCGCACCCGGCGCCGGCGGTTGCCGGGCCGGTCGGGCACCGCGGCACTGCGCGGCGCGCCGGGCGGCGGTCTGCCATGCTGTCGGCCTCACGGGCCGCCGACCGGTGGCCGACGGAAAGGGGGCCCGCATGGCCGCGGCGGCAGACCAGCCGGCACCGGAACCGGCACCGGCGGCCGGCTCGGCGGCGCGGGCCGCCACCGCCGCCGACTGGTTCCGCTTTTCCCAACTGCTGCGCTTCGCCTGGCAGCAGGGGCTGTCCTGCCTGTTCGCGGTATGCCTGTTCGCCGGGCTCGCCCTTTCGGCGCTGGTGCCGCTGCCCATCGCGCGCTACGACGCGCTGCTGCTCTACGGCCTGGCCCTGACCGCCGTGTTCTGGATGACTCGGTTGGAGACCGGATCCGAGGCGCTCGCCGTGGCCGGGTTCCACGTCGTGGGGCTGGTCTTCGAGCTGGTGAAAGTGCACATGGGGTCGTGGAGCTACCCGGAGGAGGCACTGGCCAAGTTCGCCGGGGTGCCGCTCTACAGCGGGTTTCTGTACGCGGCCGTCGGCAGCTACGTGTGCCAGGCGTGGCGCCGGCTGGACCTGGAGTTCGCCGGATACCGCAGGGCCGCCACGGCCCTCGTCGCCGCCGGTATCTACACCAACTTCCTGACCCACCACTGGCTGCCGGATGTGCGCATCGCCCTGGCCGCCGCCATGGTCGCCGCCACCTGGGGCGTGATGGTGCGCTTCACCGTCGGCGGAGTGCGCTACCGGATGCCGCTGGCGCTGTCGTTCGTACTCATCGGCTTCTTCCTGTGGGTGGCCGAGAACATCGCGACGTTCCTCGGCGCCTGGGAGTACCCCGACCAGGCCGAGGTGTGGCACCTGGTGCACCCGGCCAAGTTCGGGGCGTGGGCGCTGCTGGTGACGGTGGCCTGCGTGATCGTCGCGACCTGGAAGCAAGAAGGCGCGGAACCGGTGCGGGGGCGCGACCGGACAAGCCGCTGACCGCGGCCCCGCCGGCCCGGTACCCGCCTCCTCGTGCGCGGCTCGGGCGGCGGGGTGCGGCTCAGTACATGCCGCCATCGGCCCGCAGGCTCTGGCCGGTGAGCCATCGGCTGTCGTCGGAGGCGAGGAAGCCGGCAACGTCGGCGATGTCCTCGGGCTCGCCAAGGCGTCCCAACGGGGTCTCCGCGACCATCCGCTCGACGGTCTCGTCCGTGAGGGCTCCGATCAGGGCATCGGTGCGGGTCGGGCCGGGAAGCACGTTGTTCACCGTGACGCGCCTGGGGCCCAGCTCCTTGGCCAGTACGCGGACGACCTGCTCGACGGCTGCCTTGCTCGCTGCGTATACGCCGGTGCCGGGGGAGTGGTCGGCTGTCGCTCCCGCGGATACCGCCACGATACGGCCGCCGTCGCGAACGCGCCGCGCGGCCTCCCGCAGCACGATGAAGCCTGCGCGCGTGTTGGTCGCGAACATGGCGTCGAAATCCTCGTCCGTTGCATCGGTAACCGGTGCGAAGCGGGCGAAGCCGACGTTGCTGACGACCGCGTCCAGGCCGCCGAAGTTCCGCTCGGCCGCGTCGAAGAGTCCGTACAGCTCGTCGGGGTCGCTGACATCGGCCTGGGCGGCCACGGCCGTGCCGCCCGAGTGTGCGATCCGGTCGACCACCTCCTGCGCGGCGCCGCGGTCGGTGCGGTAGTTGACGACCACGCTCATGCCGTCGGCGCCGAGCCGTTCGGCGATGGCGCGGCCGATGCCCCGCGACGCTCCGGTGACTAGGGCGACTCGTGTGGCCTGCATGATGGGACCTCGCAAATAGTCGACTACATCGTTAGTCGATACTCGCTCCTATTTTCGCTCGAACCGTCAATTTGCGATGGCGTAGTCTTTGCTCCTATGGCACCGACGGAGCGGGCGACCGACCTCGCCTGGACACTCATGCAGCTGCACCGGCAGGTCCGCTCGGCTCTCGTCGTGGTGGCCCACGGCTTCGAGCTGACCGTTCAGCAGGCCGAGATCCTCTGCGTACTGCAAAGCCGCGAACCCTCGTTCGGCGAGTTGGCCGAGCTGCTCGGCTGCGACAAGACGAACATCACCGGCCTGGCCGACCGGCTCGCGCGCCGCGACCTGGTGCACCGCTACACCGACCCCGCCGACCGCCGGGTATCGCGCCTGCGGCTGACCGGCGAAGGCCGCGCCTTCGAGCAGCAGGTCCGCGACGCCATGGCCGCGGCCATCGAAGAGCGCTGGGGCGTGCTCTCGCCGCAGGAACGCGCCGCCCTCGCCGGGCTCGCGGCCGTCGAGGGCGCGCCGCCGCCGCGTTCCCGCCGCAGCGCATGGCACGCGGCGGCGCGGTCGCGGCGGCGCTGCGAAGTCACTGCTCGCGCAGCCCCTCGGGCACGATCTCGGCGTAGCTCGGCGGGTCCTCGACCAGCCCGGTCCGGGAGTGGAACTCCAGCGCGGTCTCGACGGATTCCTTGGAGAACCCGGCGCCGGCGGCCACCTCCTCCTGCATGATGGGCATCAGCTCCGCGCGCGCCTGGGGGTCGATGCCCTCCATGTAGTCGCCGAGCAGCTTCTCGACCCCGGGATCCTCGCGGATGTCGGTATTGGCCCGTTCGATGGCCCGCTGGAAGGCGGCCACCTCGTCGGACTTCCGCTCGCGGATGCCGGCGGTGGTGAAGACGACGCCGTGGGCCGTGTCCTCGAAACCGGGGATGTCCCCGCGCGACGGCGAGATGTAGGCCGTGCCCGCTCCGGTGGCGTGGGCCTGCTGGGCGACCGGCTGGAAGAACGACAGCGCGTCCACCTGGCCCGACTCCAGCGCGCCCAGCGCGGCAGCGGGGTCGGCGCCCAGGTTCACCAGCTTGGCGTCGGTGGCCGGGTCCATCCCCTGCTGCTTGAAGATGTAGGCCACCAGCGCCTCCGTGCCGCTGCCGGGCCCGGTGATGCCGATGTTCGCGCCCTCCAGCGCGGCGACGCGCTCCTCCAGCGGTGCGTCCTGGTCGGGCCCGCCGAAGTCCGGGCCGACGATGATGTCGACGTAGTACTTGTCGACCAGGCCGGCCGCCAACTCGGCGGAGTCGTCGTTGCCGTAGAGGTTCAGGGCGTCGGTGAGCACGCCGGCGCCCAGGTCGATGCTGCCGGACTGCAGGGCGGCGGCCACCTTCGCGCCTGTCCCCAAGCGCGGCCGTTCGCCCAGCTCCACGCCCTCGTCGGCGAAGTAGCCGCGCTGTTCGGCGACATACAGCGGGAAGAACGCCACCGAGTCGCTGATCTGGCCGACGTTGAGCGTGCCCTCGGGGGAGTCGGCGGAGCCGCCCGCGCACGCGCCGGTCCCGAGGACCAGGGCGGCGAGGGCTCCGGCCGCCGCCGTTGCGCGCACGCGGCGCGCCGTGGTCGTGGCTGTCATGCTCTGGCCTCCACTGGTTTCCACCGGCTCACGCGGTGGTCGATGAGTCCGACGAGGAAGTTGAGGATCGCGGCGATCACGCTGAGCACCACGAGCGTGGCGAACACCCCGGCGGTATCGAACGTGGCGGCGGAGTTGCTGATCAGGTAGCCCAACCCGCGGTTGGACGCCACCAGCTCACCGATCACCGCACCGATCAGCGCATACGGGATCGCCACCTTGAGCCCGGTGAACATGCCGGTCATCGAAGCGGGCAGCATCACTTTGAGCGCGATGTCGCGCCGGCCGCCGCCCATCAGCCGCACCGCGTCGATCAGGCCGCGGTCCACCTCGCGCACGCCGGCCGCGGTGTTCAAGAAGACGAGGAAGAACACGGTGACCGCGGCCAGCAGGATCTTCATGTCCATCTCGATGCCGAACCAGACGATGAACAGCGGCGCCAGCGCCACCTTCGGAATCGAGTACAGCGCCATGATGAACGGATCCAGCACCCGGTAAACGGTCGGCAGGGTGGCCAGCGCAAAGCCGAGGACCGCGCCCCCGGCGGAACCGAGCGCGTAGCCGTAGACGATCTCCTGCAGGGTGATCCAGGAGTGCATCCACAGGGTGCCGTCGGCGTTCCAGTCGACCAGGCGGCCCCAGATGTCGCTGGGGCGGCTGGTGAAGCTCGCATCGAAGACGGAGCCCGCGGTCAGTTGCCAGACCGCGATGAAGCCGGCCACGAGCAGGATCCGCGCGGTCCAGATGGAGGCGGTGCGGCCGTGGCGCTGCCACCAGGTGCGCTGCAGGGCGACGATGCCGTCCTGGGCGCCGGGGCCGGCATCGCCGGGATTACCGGACTTGCCGGTCTGCGGTGATTCGGTCATGGCGCTCATCTGGCCCCCTTGCGCAGGGCTTCGGTCATTTGCCGGTGCAACGCGACAAAGTCGGGCTCCACCCGCAGTTCGTCGGGGTCGCGCGGGCGCGGCAGGTCGAGTTCGCGGTCCAGGACGCAGCGCCCGCGCAACCCGAGCACCACGGTGCGGTCGCCGAGCAGCAGGGCCTCCTCGATGTCGTGGGTCACGAACACGACGGTCTGGCCGCTGTCCTGCCACAGGCGCAGCAGTTCGGTCTGCAGGTCCATGCGCAGCTGGGCGTCCAGCGCCCCGAACGGTTCGTCCATCAGCAGGGTCTCGGGGTTGCCGGCGAGCATCCGGGCCAGGCTGACCCGGCGCCGCATACCGCCGGAAAGCTCGCGGGGGTAGTGGCGCTCGAACCCGGTGAGCCCGACACGCTCGATGAGCTCCAGCGCCCGCCCGCGCCGGTCGCGGGCGCCGACACCGCTGATCTCCATCGGCATCTCGACGTTGCGGCGCACATCGCGCCAGGGCATCAGGGTGTCGCTCTGGGTGAGGTAGCTGATCTCGGTGCGCGGCCCGGAGACGGTTTCGCCCCGGTAGGCCACGGTGCCCGCGGTGGGCCGGATCAACCCGGCGAGCAGGTTGAGCGCGGTGGACTTGCCGCATCCGCTGCGCCCCAGGACGGTAACGAAGCTGCCCTCCTCGACCGCCAGGTCGAAGTCGCGCAGGGCGACGATACCGGTGTCGTCCTTGACGAACTGCTTTGTCAGTCCCTGTACTTCCAATAGCGCGCTCATGTCCGGCCGCTGCCCGTCGTCTCGTCGGCGGCCCGCAGACCGTAGGCGTCGTAACTCAGCTCGCCCGAGCGCCAGCGCTCCCGCAGGCCGTCCTCTTTGGCGATCCGCTCGCGGACCGCGGCAACGGTGGCCCCGACCCGGTCGGCCGGCACCGCCGCCGCACCGTCGTCGTCGAGCAGCACCGCGTCGCCCGGTGCCACCGGGGTGCCGCCGAGCACCACCGGCACGTCGACGGCGCCGCGGACGTCCTTGGTGGCGCCGCGCACCCGCCGCCATCGCGCCCACACCGGCAGACCCATCGCGCGCAGGTCGGCCACGTCGCGCACGGAGGCGTTGACCAGCACGCCGGCCGCGCCGCGCAGCTTGGCCTGGGTGGCGAGCAGGTCGCCGAACAGTGCCACCGGGCGGGGTTCGGGCATGGTCAGCACCAGGATTTCGCCGGGTTGGAGCCGGACCATGACCTCGTGCACGGCGCGGTTGTCGTCCTGGCCGCAGACCGCGATGCGGGCCGGGCCGCCCACCCGCGCGCCGGGCAGCAGCGGCTCCAGGCCGAGGTCGATCAGGCCCGCGCGTCCGGCCGCCTCATAAACGGTGGCCACGCCCGCGTCGGCCAGTTCGCGCACCGCGTCCTGCCCCTGGGCGCTCACAGCGCAGCCACCGTGTTCGGCAGCAGCCGGTGGAAAGCCTCGGCCTGGCGGATCGCGGCGTCGCCGGTGACCTTGCGGGCGTGGTTGCCGCGCTGGTCGGCGCGCTGGCGGTAGTAGTCCTGCAGGTAGTGCTGGGCCTGCATGGCCGACATGGCCTCGACCTTCTGCTCGAAGACGGGGGTGATGTCGACGTAGACCGTGGGCACGAAAGCGCACAGCTCGGGCTGGTGCGGTTCGAAGACGAGGAACTCCGAGGGCGGCGCGGTGCGGAAACCGCTGGCCACGCCGGCACCCGAGGTCAGCAGCCGGGCCTTGGCCACGGCCGCGTGGGCGGCGGGGTGGTCGGGGTTGAACGGGTCCTTCTCGGGGTGGGTGAGCACCACGTGCGGCGCGAAGTCGCGCATCATCTCGGCGAGGCGGTCGATCGCCGCGGCGCCCACCTCCAGCGGATAGTCGCCGAGGTCCAGTGCCTGGAATCGGGCGCCGACCGCGCCCGCGGCCTGCTCCGCCTCGGCGTGGCGGATGCGCTTGACGTTCTCCTCGGTCTGGCCGGGCTGCTCCCACAGCTTCCCGGACTCGCCGCGCTCGCCGTAGGACAGCGCGATCACGACCGCCTCGCCGCCCGCGGCGGTGTGGCAGGCGACGGCGCCTGCGGCGCGCCAGACGAAATCGGCGCTGTGCGCACCGACGACCATCATACGGCGGTTGCTCATCGGGTTGCCTCCTGGGGGGTTGCGGGGGCGGTCGTGCGCTCGTTGACGGCGCCGGCCAGCCAGCGCGAGTTGGCCACGGCCATGGTGCGGACCTCGGACTCGGTGAATCCCTCGGCCAGCAGCCAGTCGGCCAGGATCGCCAGGCCGTCCTCAACGGGGGGATTGAACGGCTGGCCGAGGTCGCTGGAGAGCACGGAGTTCTCCGGCCCCGCGGCCCGGATGTTGTCGACCCAGGTGCGCCAGTCGACCTTGCCCGTGTAGGGGGTGGTGAAGCACCGCTCCAGCAGCACGCCCTGCTCGGCCAGGCGCCGCTGCCGTTCGGCGGCCACGCGCTGGGAGGTGAACTCCGGGTGGGTGACCACGACGCGGCGGACGCCCTCGTCCAGGGCGGCGCGGGCGACGACCTCGATCTCGGCGGTGCTGAGGTGGCCGGTGGCCAGCGTCATGTCGTGCTTGGCGATGACCCGCAGCACTTGGCGGGCGATCTCGCGGACCCCGCCCTGGCCGTCGAGCACCTCGACGGGGTCGGCCGCCATGCCGTCGGCGCGCAGTTCGTCCTGGAGCTGCGCCCACATTGGGGGCGTGGCGCCCTCGGGCATGTCGGCGGTGCAGGCGCGCTGGTTGGAGCTGTCGACGGTGGGCAGCCACACCACCTGGGCTCCGCTGCGGCCGGCGATGTCGACGGCGATGGGGTTCAGTCCGCCGACCGCGCCGTTCAACGTGATGGCCCCGACCGCATGGCATGCGGGCACTGCGGCGTTGACCACCGCGGCGCGCTCGGCGGTGGGCACGTAGTGGGACTTCAGTACGAACCCGGCCAGTCCCGCCGCTGCGAAGCGGGGGGCCAGGGAGAGGTCGTCGATGCGCCGCCGCATCACGTCCGGGGCGACGTGGATGTGGGTGTCGTAGGCGCCCTCGACCAGTTCCCGCGCCCGGGAGGAGGGCGTCGGATGCTCCGCCATACTGCCTCGTCTCCTGTCGACATAATGTCTGAAAAAATTGTTAACAATCTCGGTCACATGTGTCAAGGGTCACGGAAGGCGGATCACCCCTCGTCACGGCATTGCGCCGACTCCGGCGCCCGGCATACGAAACGCGGCCGGCGGCCCGCAACCAGAGCCCGCCGACCGCGTTTCGTGAGCGAAGCGGCGGCCTACACCTGCAGGCCGCCGCTTGGTGCGACATCCTTGAGTGCTTCGATCACGCTGCCCAAATGCGCCCGCATCGCGCGCTCGGCGGCCACGGGATCGTGGTCGGCGATGGCCGCGATGATCGCCGAATGCTCGGGCAGCGAGGTGTTGGGCCGGCCGGGCTGCAGGGCCAGCCGGAACTGGTGGCGCACGTTCTGCGCGCGCAGCCGCTCCAGTACCGCGCCCGCGGTCCGCTGCCCGCTGAGCTCGCGGATGCGGCGGTGCAGCAGCTGGTTGGCCTCGGAGTAGCCCAGCACATCGCCCGCCGCGACCAGCCGCTCCATGCGTGCGCCGATCTCGCGCAGCTCGGCGGTCTGCTCGCCGTCGACCCGCTCGGCGGCCTTGGCGGCGCACAGCCCTTCCAGCATCATGCGCACCTCGCTGATCTCGACGGCCTCCGCCAACGAGACCGCGCGGACACGGGCGCCGCGGTTCTGCTCGCGTTCCACCAGCCCTTCCTCGGTGAGCTGGAGCAGCGCCGAGCGCACCGCACTGCGGCTGGTACCGAAACGAGCGGACAGGTCGGCCTCGACCAGCCGCTGATCGGGCGCGAACTCGCCGCGGGTGATGCCCTCGCGGATCGCCGCTGCGACGGAGCCCTCCGCACCCTTCCCACCCTTGGCGGCCCTGCGCGAGCCGGACCCTCCGCCGTTGTCAGCCACGTTCCCTCGCTTCTCCGGATCTTGCGCCGATTCCACCGGATCCCACCGAATCCCGGCCGCAATATTGTCGCCAATTTCGTTATCACATTAGTGTAGGCATGGCCCGACCGCCGACTGTGGGGAGCTGAACGTGATCCGGAAGCAAGCGTCCGACACGTCCGATGTCCGGATCGCCGTACTCGGCCTGGGAGAGGCGGGCGGGCTGATCTCCGCCGACCTGCGGGACGCCGGGGCGCGCGTGCAGGGTTACGACCCGGCCCAAAGCGCGCCCGAAGGCGTCGCCGACCTGCCCAGCGAGGAAGCGGCCGTGGCAGGGTGCGACCTCGTGCTCAGCGTCAACAGCTCCAAGGCCGCCGCCGACGCGCTGCTGGCGGGCCTTGCCGGCGCGGGCCCGGACACCGTGTGGGCCGACTTGAACACCGCGGCACCCCGGGTGGAGCGCCGCCTGGGCGAGATCGCGGCCGAAGCGGGGATCGCCTTCGCCGACGTCTCGCTGATGAGCCCGGTCCCCGGCCGCGGGCTGCACACCCCGATGCTCGCCTCCGGCCCCGGAGCCGCCCGCTATGCGGAACTGATGGGCCCGCTGGGCGCCGGCGTCGAGGTGCTGGAGGGTCCGGCGGGGGTGGCCGCCGAACGCAAGCTGCTGCGGAGCGTCTTCTTCAAAGGCATGGCGGCGGCCGTTGCCGAGGCCCTGGCCGCCGGACGTGCCGCCGGCTGCGAGGACTGGCTGCGCGGCAATATCGCCGACGAGCTGGCCCGCGCCGACGCCGCCACCGTCGAGCGCCTGGTCGACGGCAGCCGCCGCCACGCCGTCCGCCGCACCGACGAGATGCAGGCCGCCACCGACATGCTCGCCGACCTGGGTGTGCCCGCACGGATCAGCCCCGCCAGCCGCGACCTGCTGCAGGGCTTGCAGGATCCCGCCTAGGCGAAACGCCGCGTTCGGATGTACGGGCCATGGGTAGGCGGCCAGCGACCACAACCGCTGTTCGGGGGGACCGATATGCAGTTGCAGCAGCCCAAGGACCTGTGCCTCTACGAGCTGTCAGCAATGTACAACGGCGAGAAGACGATCGTTGAAATGCTCAAAGAGGTCGCTGCGGACATCGACAACGACACGTTGGCCGACATGATGCGCACCCACCAGAGCGAGACCAAGCAGCAGGCGCAGATCCTCGAGGAGTGCTTCGAACGTCTCGGGGAGTCGCCGCAGGACATCCCGTGCGGTGTCGTCGACACGATCCGCAAGGAGTACAAGGACTTCCGGAGCCGGCAGCCTTCGTCGCAGGTCCTGACGATGTTCGCGCTGGGCGGCGCGATGAAGATCGAACATTTTGAGATCGCCTCCTACCGCGCTCTGGTGGACCAGGCACTGGCCATGGGCGATCCCGGGCTTGCCCAGAGCCTCACCACGATCCTCAAGCAGGAGGAGGAGACGGCGGGCAAGCTGGAGCGCTTCGCCCACGAGCTCGACGAGAAGGTGCTGCAGCCGAGCTGACGCTGCTGCTCCTGCCGGCCGCCGTGCCTTGCGTCCCCGCCGGTCCGCGGGGTGCAAGGCACGGTTTTTGCGTATGACCGCATCCCGGACGCCTCCCGGACGCAGCACGGGCACCCCCGGCACCGTACGAGCACCAGGAGTACCCCGCACGGCAACGCCTGCGCGCCCGGGCCCGGGGCCGCCGCACCCCCTTCGCGGCGGCCCCGGGCCGTGCTGCGACGGATCAGCGCAAGGTGTCCTTGATCTTCTCGCCGGCGCTCTTGGCCTGGCCGGGTATCTTCGGCCGGCCGGAGGAGTCGGTGTGCGAGGTCACGTACTGGTCGGGCTTGGGCGCCGGCGCGGAGGCCTTGCCGCCCAGCGGCGACGGGTCGGCCATGTACTCGAAGGAGTGGCGCCCGTCGGGCGCCCGCCCGCCGGCCCAGGGCCCCTGGTCGGCTTCGCCGCCGTCGGAGAGGTGCCAGTGGGTGCGGGCGTGGGCCTGGTTCTCCTCGTCGAACAGGCCGTCGGGCACGATGGGGCCTTCGACGCCCTCGTCCTTGAGCTGTTCGATCGCGGCCAGCCACTGGTTCTGGTGCACGGTGTCGCGGGCCAGGTTGAACTGCAGCATCGCCTTGACGCCGGGATCGTCGGTCATGTGGTACAGGCGCGCGGTCTGCAGCCGCCCGTGGGATTCGGCGGCGACGTTGGCGCGGAAGTCGGCCATGAGGTTGCCGCTGGCCACGATGTACTTGCCGTTCCACGGGGTGCCCGCGGCGTCGGACGGCAGCGCACCGCCGCCACCGACAATGGCCTGCTGGGGATTCATGCCGCCGACGACGGCGGCGGTGGCCGGGTCCTTGACGGCTTCGGCGGTGACATCGTCGGGAGCGCCGTCGAGCAGCCGGCCGACCATGGTGGCGATCATCTCCACGTGGCCGATCTCCTCGGTGGCGATGTCCATGATCAGGTCCTTGTACTTGCCTTCCATGCGGCAGTTCCAGCCCTGGAAGAGGTACTGCATGGTCACGGTCATCTCGCCGAAGGCGCCGCCGATGAGCTCTTGGAGCTTCATGGCGTAGAGCGCATCGGGCTGTTCGGGTTTGGCCTCGAACTGCAGTTGGCTGGTGTGGCGGAACACGAGCGGCTCCCTTGGTGGTTCGGGATCGGTTGGGGCCCGCGCGGCCGGCCGGTTCCTGCGCCGCGGACCCCCGTGCCCGGTCGCCACTACCCCTGGTTCCCCGGACAACCCGCACCGTCGTCGGATGCGCCGGTAGCGGGAGAACGCGGGGCCGCTGCGCCTGCGGCCGCACTTGCGATGGCGGCGGCGGTTCCATCGGAGGCCGCCCTGGCGGGTTCTGGCAGAGCCTCCCGCGTGCGCCATCGGGAAGATTGACTGGCGGGAGCGGCCGACACAGGCCCCGCCAACTCGCCGCTGCAGTTACCTCACTGGGAGCATGCGGCAATTACGCTGAGTAATTGCTCTTTGGGGTTGGTGTCCTCCGCGCCGCCAGAGTCCCATTCCGTACCGCTTTGCTGGAGGGATCACGATGCCGAAGCAGTCCGCACCGCAGGAGCTGACCGGGATCGCGCCGAAGCTCGTCGAGGTCACCGACGATGTCCTGTTCGGCGACATCTGGGAGCGCCCCGAGCTGTCGCAGCGCGACCGCAGCCTCGTCACGGTGAGCGTGCTGGCCGCGTTGTACCGCGGCGAGCAGCTCGGCTACCACCTCGGTGTGGCCCTGGACAACGGGCTTGGCGCCGAGGAGCTGGCCGAGGCGATCACCCACCTTGCCTTCTACGCGGGCTGGCCGAACGCCATGACCGCGATCAACCAGCTGAAGAAGACCGTCGAGCAGCGTACGGCCGGCTGAGGCCTCCGGCGAACCGTCGAACCGGCCCCGCCCCGGCGGGGCGCAGGATCCCGGCACCAACCCGGCAGCATCCCGGCAACGCAGCGCCCCGGAGAACGAAAGGAACCGCTGTGCAGATCGACTCCCGCCCATCCACCACCAAGAATCCGCCCGAGCAGTTCACCGGCGACGTCTGGCTGGACCCCATAGCCGTGCCGCGCGAGCAGGGCCAGCGGATGGTCGTCGCCAAGGTGCGCTTTGCACCCGGTGCCCGCACGGCGTGGCACTCCCACGCCCGCGGGCAGACCCTGCACATAACCCAGGGCGTGGCCTGGGTGCAGTCGCGGGGCGGCCCGAAGGTCGAGGCCCACCCCGGGCAGACCCTGTACTGCCCGCCCGGTGAGGAGCACTGGCACGGCGCCGCCGCCGACTCCTTCATGGAGCACCTGGCGATGCTCGACAACGCCGACGACCCGGCCGCGACCACCACCTGGCTCGAACACGTCACCGACGCCGACTACTTCGCCTGAAGCGCCCCGGCGCATCGGGCGCCGGCGCGAGGGGGCCTGAGAGGCCCTCCCGGCACGGGCACCGGGATTCCTACCGTGGTCTGCGGGGCGGGCCTTGAGAACGGAACAGGCCGCCACCTGCGCGGATCCATCTGCAATACCAAGGAGTGAACGACATGCGCGGTGCAGTGATGCACGCACCCGGCGACGTCCGGGTCGAAGAGCGCCCCGACCCGGCGATCCAGGCTCCGACGGACGCGATCATCCGCGTTACCGCCGCCTGCGTCTGCGGGTCGGACCTGTGGCCCTACCGCGGCGCCGATCCGGCCGACCACCAGGCGATGGGCCACGAGTACGTCGGTGTCGTGGCGGAGGTCGGCAGCGAGGTCCGGACCGTCGAACCCGGCGACTTCGTGGTCGGCTCCTTCATGGCCTCGGACAACACCTGCGAGATCTGCCGGGCCGGCTACCAGAGCCGCTGCGTGCACACCGAGGTGATGGCCGATATCGGCACCCAGGCCGAGTACGCCCGCATCCCACTGGCCGACGGCACCCTGGTCGCCACGCCTGAAGCGCCGCCGGCCGAGCTGGTCCCGAGCCTGCTGGCGGCATCCGACGTACTCGGCACCGGCTGGTTCGGCGCGGTGGCCGCCGAGGCGGGGCCGGGCAAGACCGTCGCCGTCGTCGGCGACGGCGCCGTCGGCCTGCACGGCGTCCTGGCCGCCAAGCAGTTGGGCGCCGAACGCATCATCGCGATGAGCCGCCACAAGACCCGGCAGGACCTCGCCGTGGAATACGGCGCCACCGACATCGTTGCAGAACGCGGGGATGAAGGCGTGGCAAAGATCAAGGAGCTCACCGGCGGGCTCGGCGCGCACAGCCTCATCGAGGCCGTGGGCACCCAGGAGTCGATGATGCAGGCGATCCGCGCCACCCGCCCCGGTGGGCACGTCGGCTACGTCGGAGTCGCCCACGGTGTCGAACTGCCCGGGTTGGAGCTGTTCTTCTCGGCAGTGAACCTGCACGGCGGACCCGCGCCGGTGCGCCGCTTCCTACCGGAGCTGATCGATCTCATCTGGGAGCATAAGATCGACCCCGGCAAGGTTTTCGACCTGGAACTGCCCCTGGAGCAAGCGGCCGAAGGCTACCGGGCCATGGACGAACGGCGCGCGACCAAGGTGCTTCTGCGGCCCTGAGCCCCACGCGGGCCCGGCCGGACCAAACCGGGCCCGCCGCCCCACCGGGCCGCACGGGCGCGGGCACCGCCGGAGCCCGCCGATCCGCCAAACCCGCCCAACGAGCTGAACAGGAGCCGTCTTCATGGGCACGAACAAGAAACAGGAGGTCCGCGAGTTCCTGATGACGCGCCGTGCGCGCGTGACCCCTGAGCAGGCGGGCCTGCGGTTCTACGGCGACGACCGGCGGGTGCCGGGGCTCCGGCGGGAGGAGGCCGCGATGCTCGCCGACGTCAGCATCGACTACTACACCCGCTTGGAACGCGGCAATATCGGCGGCGCCTCCGAGAGCGTGCTCGACGCCATTGCCGCGGCTCTGCAGCTCAACGACGCCGAGCGCGGCCATCTGTTCGAGCTGGCCCGCATGGTCCACCACGGCGGCCGCGCCGGCGCACCGACCCGTTCGGCGCCGGCGGTGCGCCCGTCGGTGCAGCGCGTACTGGATTCGATGGACACTCCCGCGGTGGTGCACAACGCCCGCCAGGACCTGGTCGCCGCGAACCAACTCGGCAGGGCCCTGTACTCCCCGCATTTCGACACCGAGCACCGGCCCAACATCGCACGGTTCATCTTCCTCGACCCCCGCGCCCAGGACTACTACGTCGACTGGCCGCTGGCGCGGCGCACGGTCGCCGCCATGATGCGGCTGGAGGCCGGCCGCAACCCGCTGGATGCGGACCTGACCGCGCTCATCGGGGAGCTGTCCTCCCTCAGCGCCGCCTTCCGCGAGGACTGGGCCCGCCACGACGTCCACGAGCACCGCACCGGGGTCAAGTCCTTCCGCCACCCTGATGTGGGCCTCGTCGAGGTCTCCTTCGACGTCTTCGAGATGCCCGGCGAGAGCGGGCTGGTGATCGTCACCTACAGCACCGAGCCCGCAAGCCCGTCGGCGGATGCGTTCGCGCTGCTGGGCACGCTCACCGCAACGCGGGCCGGCGGCACGCGCCGTGCTGCGGAAGGCGTCGGCGCCTTGAACCCGGGGCGCGCCGACACCGACCAGGAGGACGGCTGACAGCGCGCGAGCCGCCTCCCGCGCCCCGCGCCCGCTCTGCGGCGCGCCCGAACGGGCCGCGGCGACCGCCGCGGGCCCGCCCTTGCGGCGGCGGTGCCAGAACAGGGTGCCCGGGTGACCGGCGGGCGAGCCTGCCCTGCCCGGCACGGCCGCCGCCGGGTCCCGGCACCGGCACGCCCCTTCAGCCGTCGATGAAGGCGGCGCCCGCCTCGACTGCCAGGTCCGGCCCGAAAGCGGCCGCGGGTGTGTACGCGCCGGGCTTGCCCTCGCCCCGGAGCAGGCGTCCGGCGGCGCCGGCGGCGACACCGGCGGTGAAGTCCATCGCCTCCCCGGCGCGCAGCCAGGCCTCCCGCTCGGTGCCGTCGGGCCAGGTGGCCACCGCATGCCCCCAGGTGTGCTCGCGGGGCCGCGGCGCGGCCTTGACCTGCACACGGGCGAGCCGGGATGTGGCCAGGCGCCGTATGAAGGGCACGGCCAGCAGCGCTGCGAGCGCGGGCAGCACCGCCCGGACCGCCGGTGCGGTCGGGACGAGCAGCGATGTGGCCGTTACGGCCGGGGCGCCGCTGACCGCGTGCGCGGCGTAAAGTTCGCCGGTGGGCGCGCCGACGCTCGTCACGGTCTCGCCGTCGGGCAGGGTCAGGCGTTGCGGGTCGGCACCCAGCCTGCTGCGGACGAGGCGGCCGCCAACGTAGCGGCGTCCGCCTGTCGCGAGGATGCCGACCATGCTGGCGGCCAGGGGCGCACCCAGCCGACCCGCTTCGATGGCGACCGAAGCCAGGGCGTCGACGCGGACACTGCTCGGTACGGGACGGCCCTCGCACAGTCTCGCCACCACGGCCTCGGTCCCCAGTACGCCGAAACCGGCGCCGGTGACCAGGGTGCTGCCCGCGTCCAGCGCCTCCTGGTGGAGTGCGGAGAGCTGCAGGGTGGCGTCCAGGCCGGCGGCGAAGTCGATGTAGTGCCCTGCCGGCATGCAGGCACGAATGATGGGCAGCGCGTCCTCCGTGTAGCCGCCGATGGCGTTGACCACAACGGCGGGCCGCTGCCGGACGATCTCGGCCGCGACCGCCTGGGGCGTGTCGGCGACGACCACCTTTGCCTCGCTGTCCGGCCCGATCGTCCCGCCGACCCGGCGCAGCCGTTCGCGGCTGCGCCCGACCAGCACGGGCGGCACACCGTCCGCGGCCAGGCGGGCGGCCGTGGCCCGGCCGGTACGTCCCGTCGCGCCGAGGACCCACACCTCGTCGGACCTGCTGCTCTGTTCCATGGGAACCTCCTGCTCGCCGGGCCCGGGCACGGCAATGCCCGGGCCAATCCTGATGACACAGGGTGTCATCGCTCAAGCTAGCACCGATGGCACACGGTGTCATCAGTGCTAGGGTCGGACCGTGGCGAGATGGGATCCCGGGGCGCACGAACGCCTCACCAAAGCCGCACTCGACCTGTTCGTCGAACGCGGCTACGACAACGTGACGGTGGCGGACATCGCCGAGCGCGCCGGACTGACCCGCCGCTCCTTCTTCCGCTACTTTCCCGACAAGCGCGAAGCGCTCTTCGCCGGCTCCGAACAGCTGCCCGCCGCCATGCGCGAGGCCGTGCTCTGCGCAGACCCGGCGGCCGCCCCGCTCGCCGCGGTGTTCGAGGCCCTCGACCGCGTCGGATCGCAGACCGCCGCGACCGTGGGCCGCACCCACGCCGCCAGGCGCCGGGGTGTGATCGCCGCCAGCGCCGAACTCCAGGAACGCGAGCGGACCAAGGCCGCCGCGGTCACCGATGCCGTCGACCAGGCCCTGCGCCAACGCGGCACCGAGCCCGGCACGGCAACGCTCGTGGCACAGGTCGGGGCGGTGGTCCTCGCCCAGGCCTTCCAGCGGTGGATCGACGGCGAGGACTTCACCCCCGCCCTGCGCGACGTGATCGACACCCTCAGCAGGGAGTGCACCTGAACACGGCGCGGCCGGGCACCGGCCGGCGGAGTCCCTGGGTGAGTGCGCGAACAGCCGCGCCCGGGCGCCGGTACGCGGGGAAGGCGGCCGCGGTGCCGGTGACCGCACGCAGCAGCCACGGATCTTGAACGGTCCGGGCGGTCGCGGCCAGGGCAGTGCCGCAGACCCGGTTCTCCCGGATGCCGGGGTCGCGTTCGTGCGAGCGGACGTGCAACCGGTCGACCCGCCCATAGCGCCGGGTGAGCTGCGCCGCAGCGCCGGCTTCGGCGGGGCGGACTATCCGCAAATCCCCCGAAGCCTGTGTACACCGGCCGAGGCCGCCGTATCGCCGCCGCTCCGCGGCTCGCCGCCCGCCCCCGATCACCGGCGGCCAGAACCTGCATCGCCCGACCGCCCCTGCATTCCTGAGGCGGCACGCCCCGCCGCCGGGCGCCGGCCGGTGCCGGGGCGGCCCGGAGTGCGGGAGGGGCGGATCGGCAGGCCCTGAATAACGGCGCCGCCCTGGGCGAAAGTGGAACCGAGAACGCGACTTCCAGGAGTGAACCCATGGCACGCCGACGAATCGACATCACGGTCCCCGACCTGTCCGGCAAGCGGGCGCTCGTCACCGGGGCGAGCGACGGGATGGGCCTGGGGATGGCCACCCGGCTGGCCGCGGCAGGTGCCGAGGTGGTGCTGCCCGTCCGCAACCCGCGCAAGGGCGCGGCCGCCATCAGCAGGATCGAGCAGGCGGCGCCCGGCGCACAGGTGTCGCTGCGCGAGCTGGACCTGGCCTCCCTGTCATCGGTCGCGGCCCTTGGCGAGACCCTGCGCGAAGAGGACCGCCCGATCCACATCCTCGTCAACAACGCCGGGGTCATGACCCCACCCGACCGGCAGACGACCGCCGACGGGTTCGAGCTGCAGTTCGGCATCAACCACCTCGGCCACTTCGCCCTCGTCGGCGCCCTGCTCCCGCTGCTGCGCGCCGGGCGGGCACGTGTGACCTCGCAGATCAGCCTGGCCGCGAACCGGGGCGCCATCAACTGGGACGACCTGAACTGGGAACGTTCCTACAACGGCATGGGCGCCTACAACCAGTCGAAGATCGCCTTCGGGCTCTTCGGTCTTGAGCTCGCCCGGCGCAGCCGGGCGGGCGGCTGGGGCATCACCAGCAACCTCGCCCACCCCGGCGTCGCCCCCACCAACCTGCTCGCCGCGCGGCCCGAACTGGGCCGCAGCACCGAGACCCCGCGCCGGCGGCTGATCCGGGCCCTGTCCGAACGGGGCATCCTGTTCGGGACCGTCGAAACCGCGCAACTGCCCGCGCTGCTGGCCGCGACCTCGCCCGACGCCAAGCCCGGCGGGTTCTACGGCCCCAGCGGACCCCGGCACCTCGGGGGCCCGCCCGCCGAAGAGCGGCTCTACTCCCGCCTGCGCAGCGCCGGCGACGCAGCGCGCATCTGGGAGGTCTCCGAACAACTGGCCAAGACAGCCATCCCCGCCGCCTGATTCCCGCAACCGCGCGACCCGGCGGTTCCGGGGACGCGGCGCGATCCCGGATCCCGTTATCTCGGGTCCCGGTAGGAGATATTGCCGGTATTGCCGCAGGTGCAGCGCGGCCCCTACCCCAGTCCACCGGAGCGGTCAGTCCGATGCCGGGGTCTTCGCGGCCGGTTTGCCGCCCAGCCGGGTGGAATCGCCTGATGCCATCGCCGACAGCAGCGCCGGTCCTGCGCGCCGCAGGTACGTGTCCGTGAGCGGGGACACGCCGAGGATCGCCGCCGCCCCGACGGCGAGGCCGAGGGCGATGTGCGCGTGCCACATGCCCCCCGCACCGCTGATGTGGGCGGCGGAGACGGGAACCGCCGCAACGGCGGCGACGGCCGCGAACACCGTCCACTGCCCGCCGCCGGCGTTGCCGGCGTCGCTTGCAGTCGACACGCGGTCACGCGCGTCGGCGCCGATGGCGGGCATGAGGGCGCTGAACAGCGGCGCGCCCGCGCAGGCCGCCCCGGTGGCGGCGAGCGTCATCCCGAGGGCGGCAGCCCACAGCGGCGACTGGCTGAGCAGGCACAACAGGACCGTTCCGCTTATGGTCGGGACGCCGAACAGGAGCAGCCACGCGGCCTGGCGTCCGCGCACGTCGGCGCGGACCGCTCCCGGGGTGGTGAGTAGCTGCCACAGCGCGGTGCCGTCGAGGGAGTAGGTGTTCACTGCGGCCATCGCGCCGAGCACCGCCGCCATCACCCCGATGAACGGCAGCGCCCACGACCACCCGGTCGGCGCGACCAGCAGGATCATGAGCAGCGGTGTGAGCCAGGCATGTCCCAGCCCGAGTTTGCGGTGCGGGTCGCGGAACCAGGTCGCGGCCTCGCGGACCGCCACCGCCCGGACCGCTCCGCCGCGGTGCGGAAAAACGGAGAAGGCGCGGCGACCGGCGGTGACGTTGCTCTGCACCCGGGCCGGCGGCCGCCGCAGCGTGGCGGCGGTCAGCGCGACCCAGCCGCCGCGCAAGACCGCCCCACCGGCGACAAGCCCCACGAGCGGCAGTACAACGCCGGCGAACGGGGCCGAAGGGGCGGAGGAAGCCGCCGGGATCGCGGCGCCCAGAGCGGCAAGGCCCCAGCCGGTGGGCAGCGCCAGCAGCGCACCCTCCACCGCCGCGGGCACCGCGACGGGCCCCGACGGGGTTGCGATATCGGTGCCGCCGTCTCCCAGATCCGGCAGCAGCAGCGCGAAGAGCGGCACCCAGCCGGCGAACGAGAGCGCCAAGAGCGCCGACATTTGAAACGCCGCCACCCACATCCCCAGCGCCGAGCGCAGGAGTCGGGCGGTGACGGCCGCGGCACATCTGCCGAGCCAGAGCAGGAAGTACAGTTGCGCCGCGGCGGCCGCAACGGCGACGGCCACCACCGCCGGGCCGTGCGGCGCGGCGACGGCGACCATGCTGCTCAGCGCGAGCGCCGTGATGAGCGTCCCCACCCCGATCGCCTCGCTCGCCGCCATCTCCCGAGCGATCCTGATCGGGCTCCGGGGCAGGGTGCGGAACCACTGCGGGTCCAGGATCGGAGCTGATCCGGGCAGCAGGATCGGGCCGATCAACCAGGTCAGTCCGAACAGCGAGACCGCCACGGTCGTCCAGGCCGGATCGATCGTCCCGGTCCGTCCCAGCACCGCCACGGCGATGACCCCGGCCGCCGCGACGGTGCCGGCGACAAGTCCGAAACCGCGCTCGTCGTTGGGGCCGTGCCGGATGATCGTCCACCGCAGCGAAGCGAACACCGTGCTCATCCGCATGCCAACCACCCGATCGAACGCTGCGGAACGGCACCGACGAGGTTCACGAAGGTGTCGTTGAGAGTGCTTCCGGCCCTGACCTCGTCGACGGTGCCCTCGGTCAGGATGCGGCCGTCCTTGATCAGCGCCACCCGTTCGCAGGTGCGTTCGACGACGTCCATGATGTGGCTGGATAGCAGCACCGTTCCGCCGCCGCCCACGTACTGGCCCAGCAGGCCGTCGATGGCGCGCGCCGATACCGGGTCGATGGCTTCGAACGGCTCATCGAGCACCAGCACCTGCGGGCGGTGCAGCAGCGCAACCGCGAGGCCGATCTTCTTCCGCATCCCGGTGGAGTAGTCCACGATCAGTGTCGAAGGTGCCCGGTCCAGTTCCAGGACCTCCAGCAGATCGGCTGCGCGTCGGCGCCAACCGCCACCGATGCCGCGCAGCCGCGCGGTGTATTCGAGCAGCTCGGCGCCTGTCAGCCGCTCGGGCAGGGAGAGCCCCTCCAGCATGATCCCGAGCGCGCCCAGCACCTGCTCGCGCCGGCTCGCGGCGTCGAACCCGGCGACCCGGACGGTGCCGGAATCGGGGGCGAGCAGCCCGGCGATCATCGACAGCGTGGTCGACTTCCCGGCGCCGTTGGGCCCGACGATGCCGTAGAACGTTCCCGCAGGGACCGCCAGGTCGATCGCGTCGACGGCGAGGCGGTCACCGAAGCGTTTGGTGAGCCCGGACAGTTCGACGGCGGGTATGGCAGCGGTGGTCATGCTTGCACTCCTTGCAGGAACAGGGCCGTCAGCTCCCGGGCGTAGGCGTCGGTGTCGAAGCCGGGGTCGGCGACGATCTTCGCCGCCGCACCGTCGATACAGCGGCGCAGGGTGTAGGCGGTCCAGCGGGCATCGACCGCGCGGAACTCGCCGGTGGCCAGCCCGTGCTCGAACAGCAGGGCCGTTGCGGCGATGATCGGTTCCTCGGCGTCGGCGGAGAAACGCGGTGTGCCGTCCTTGCCGCGGAGGTTCGGCATCACCTGGCCCAGCGCGGCCATCTCCCGGCGGTGCGCACCGATGAACCGGAGATTGCCCTCGATGTAGGCCTGCAGCTTGCCGCGGGCCGTGTCCGCCGCGTCGATCTCCTGCTGCATCTCGGCCGAGCCCGAACCGAAGACCGTCTCGACCACGGACTCCAGCACCGCCTCGTAGAGGTCGTCGCGGCCTGCGAAGTGATACGAGATCAGCCCGCGGCTGATCCCCGCCTCGGCCGCGATCGCGCCCAGTGTCGTGCCGTGCCAGCCGTCGCGCGCCAGGCAGTCGACCGCCGCCTCGATGATCCGCTGACGGCGCACCTCCTGCGTCAATGTCACCGGCCGTTTCCCGTTCATCAGACTCCTCGGCACCAAAGCCAAAAGTTTGGCATCGGTGCCAAACCCCGCGCAATAGTAACCGAACGGGCCGACGCAGCCGCACCGGGCGGCGCACCGGGCCTCGCCCGGACGGACTCTTGAGGTCAGGGAGCGCCCGGAGCGGCTCGCGGAGGCCGGCGCCGCGGCCGTGCTGCCCGGAGGTCAGTCCGCCGCGCCCCGCGTGTCGTAGTGGTTGCGCGCGGCCTCGACCGCGTCGACGTGATCGGCGGCCCAGGACAACATGGCCTGCACCGGGGGCTGCAGGGTCCGGCCCAGGGCGGTGATGCGGTACTCGATCGCCACCGGTTCCGTGGACACGACCGCTCGTTCGACCATGCCGTTGCGCTCCAGCCGCCGCAGGCACGCGGTCAGCGACTTCGGTGTGACGGCCGGCAGGCATTGGCGCAGTGCGTTGAAGCGCCGGGGGCACTCGCACAAAGCGGCCAGCACCAGCAGGGACCACTTGTCGAAGAGTTGGTCGAGCAGTTGGCGGCCGTCGCCGCCGAGTTCCGCCTCGGACACGTCGGTCTCCCTCGCGATACCTGGTTTCGTTGCGGTATATCCGCACAACTAGATATACCTCAGATACCTAGAGACTCCGGCGCTAAGGCGGGAAGCATGACCGACGCATACTCGACCCTCACGACCTCTCTCACCGGCGGCGTGGCACACGCCGTGATCGACAATCCGCCCGTCAACCTGCTCGACGCCGCCCTGATGGCGGATCTGGACCGGTTCGCCGAGGCAATGTCCGGCGACAACGGCATCCGGGTGATCGTTTTCGAAAGCGCGGACCCGGACGTCTTCGTCGCGCACGGCGACATGACGGCCGCAGCCGACCCCGCGGCGTTTGCGGAGCTGCCCATCGCACCCGGACAGGACCGGTCCCTCAACCCGATGATGCGCCTGAACGAACGCATCCGGTCGCTGCCGCAGATCACAATCGGCAAGCTGCGCGGACTGGCGCGCGGCGGCGGCGCGGAGCTGCTGTCCGCAATGGACATGCGGTTCGCCTCGCTTGAGCACTCCGGAATGGCCCAGATGGAGAGCCGGCTGGGCATCATCCCGGGCGCGGGAGGTACCGCCTACCTGCCCGGCCTGGTCGGCCGCGCACGCGCCCTGGAGATCATCCTCGGCGGCCGGCTGATCGATGCCGCAACAGCGGAACGGATCGGATGGGTGAACCGGGCCGTGCCGGAGACCGAACTCGACCATTTCGTCGACACCCTCGCCGCGCGCATCGCCGCCCTACCGGTCGGCGTCGCCGGTGCCGCCACCGCCGCGGTCGACGCCGCAGCCGAGTCGGCAACACAAGGCCTGCGCAAAGCCGACGAACTCCTCAACGGACTCTTCGGCGCCCCTGCTGCAGCCCGCCTCGCCAAAGCCGCACTGGCCGCCGGGGCCCACACCCGCGAGGGCGAGCGCCACCTGGAGGCCCTGGTCGACGGGATCACCTGAGCCGGTTGGGAGATCTGTCCGCACGCCGCGCGCAAGCACCGCGTGCCCCGGCTCCACGTGTCCGTCCCGGTCAGCCGGACCCCGTGTTCCAGCGAGGCGTAATTCGGGCGCGGGGGAGTCGGGGCAAACGGGGTGGCCGGCGGAGCGGAACGCTGCCAGGATGGCCGCCATGGAGGTTGATCCTGAACTCTGCATCGAGGTCCCGGCGGACTTCGACGACTCCGACTCCGAATCCCAGGTGCACCCGATTGCCCGCAGGATGTTCTTCGGCCGTACCAACGCCGAGGTCTTCCGCAAAGCACAAGCGTGGGCGGACGAACTGAACGTGCACCTGCTCGATGCGGCGTGGGACGAACTGTTCGGCGAGGACGAACCCTACGCCCTGACCGTCTACTTCAGCTTCGAGTTCGAGGACGAGGACGAACCTGCGCTGAAGACTCCGCGGGCGCAGCCGGTCACCGCGGCACCCGAGGCCGCCCCGCCCGCTCCGGGCTGATCGGGCCGCCCCGCCGATAACGCACGGTGCCCACCGCCGAGGGCAATCGCCGCGGTAAGAACCGGGCCGCGGTGCACCCACCGGCGCGCCTACCGGGCCCGGCCGGCGCGCGCATCCGCGATGGTCGGGCGGTCGGTGGCGGGTTCCGCGGCGGCCACCTGGCCGCGAGCGGCCCAGACCCCGGCGGCGGCGCGGATCCGGCCCCCCTTAGAATCAGGCCTTGCCCGCAAGGCCCTGATCGGCAGGGCCGCGTCCCCCTTGGAAGCGGTGAGAAGAACATGACGGTCACGGTGCGGTTCGCCTGGTGGCTCTGCGGTTTGTTCCTGGCGCTGGGCATCGGTGTATGCGGCACCGGCGTCTGGCTCTGGGTGACCGTCGACGGCGAGGCGGGCTCGGCCGCGCTCATTCCCGGTCTGGTCCTGTTGGCCTTCGGGATCTTCTACGTCCGTATGCCCTATTTCGTGCTCACGCCGACGGAACTGCGGGTACCCATCATGCGGGGCCAGCAGGCGCGGACCGGGATCCGCCCGCAGGCGCGCCTCGATGCCGAAGGGACGCGGCTGACGATGACCGTGGGCCAGGCAACGACCACATCGCTGCCTGTGTACCGGGCGATGGCGCGCGCGAGCGACTGGGAGGCCCTGCGCGCGCAGCTCGGCCAGCGGGGCGAACCCGCCGGGGACTGAGCCGCGGAACCACCCCGCCATGCGCACCCCCGGCCACTGCGCCGGCCAGAGGAAGCGCTGAACAGGGAAGAGCCGGCCACCGCCGGGGGCGGCCGCAGGCCTGACCCGGAGCGGAACCGATGGCAAAGGCAGCGGCCCGGACCACCGCGGCGGCCGGCGCCGACCCGGCCGGGGCCCGCGGCGCAGGGCTCACCCGCGCACCACGCCCGCCTCATGGGCGAGCACGGCCGCCTGCACCCGGTTGCGCAGATCCAGGCGGGCCAGGATCGCGCTGACATGGGCCTTGACGGTGTCCTCGGCCAAGTGCAGCCGCGCAGCGATCTCAGCGTTGGAGGCGCCCGCGCCCAGCAGGGCGAGGACGTCCCGCTCGCGCCCGCTCAACGCCGCGACGCGGGCACGCGCGGCCGAGGGCGGGGGCGCCGGGCGGTCCCGCAAGGTCGTGATCACGCGCCGGGCGACCGGGGGCGATAGGAATGCGCCGCCCCCGGCGACCGCCCTGACGCCGGCCATCAGCTCGTGTGGTTCGGCCGTCTTGAGGAGGAAGCCGTTCGCGCCGCCCTCCAGCGCGCGGGTGATGTAGTCGTCCTGACCGAACGTCGTCAGAATCGCGACCGCCGTTGGCGGCGAGGCGCGCAGGATCTCCGGCACCGCGCTGAGCCCGCCGGTCCCCGGCATCTGGATGTCGACGAGTGCCACGTCCGGGCGGTGCCGCCCGGCCAGCTCGACGGCGCCCTCGCCCGTGCCCGCCTCGGCGACCACCTCGATGCCGGGGTCAGCGGAGAGGATCGTGGAGATACCCGCCCGGATCAGGGCCTCGTCGTCGGCGAGGACGACCCGGATCACCCCGGACCCCCGCGGGCGTCCTGCGCGCCGGCGCCGACCGGCACGGCGTCTTTGCCGACGAGCCGGCCATCGGCGAAGCACAGCCGGTATGCGGTGGCGGCGGCGCCCGGCAGCGCGACCTCCGAGCGGTAGTGGCGGCACCGGGAGCCGGCAGGCGCTGTAGCGCGCTCCGATGGCGGATCGAGCATCCGCATCGCGGGGAGAACCTCCTCGACCTGCCGCTGCTCCTGGCCCACGCGCAGGCGGGCGAACTCCGCCGGGTCGAGGACCGAGTGGGCGGACACGTACCAGTAGTAGCCCAACCACGCCGCCGCCAGCACGGTCAGCAGCGCCGGCGGCGCCAGCACGGCTGCGGCCAGCGCGCGCCGCTGCGCAACGGAGAACCGCGACGCCAGCTCCGCCGAGCGCCCGCCGCCCGCGCCGGTGCGGGCGGGGACCGCGGGCAGGTGCGCCGCCACCTCGAACCCGCCGTCGGCGAGGGCACCGGCGGAAACCGAACCGCCCAGGGACCGCAGCCGCCGGTCCAGTCCGGCCAACCCGCTGCCGCCGGAGGCCGCCGCCTGCCCCGGCCCGCCCTGCGGCGGCGCGCCGCTGCGTACCCGCAGCGCGTATCCGGCCTGGCGCGTCTCCTCGGCGTGCACGGCCACCGGCGCGCCCGGCGCGTGCTTGGCCGCGTTGGTCAGCGCCTCCTGCACCACCCGGTACAGCGCCCGCCGTACCGAGTCCGGCCCGCGGTCGAGCAGCTCCGCCCCGCTCACCTCGATGTCCATGCCCGCGCCGCGGGCGCGGTCGAGCAGTTCGCCGGGGCTCTGGCTCAGCGGGTCGCCCGCCAACGGATCGCCCGTGCCCCGCAAGACTCCGATGATTTCCTGCAGCCGCTCGACGGCTCCGGCGGCGCCGTCCCGTACCTCGCCCGCGGCGCGGCGCAGCTCCTGCTCGCCGTAGTCCGGTGCCACCTGCATCGCGCCGGCGCGCACCACGACCAGGCTGAGCTCGTGGCCCAGCGAGTCGTGCATCTCCTGGGCGATGCGGGCGCGCTCACGCAGCCGCTCGCGCTCGGCCACCAGTTCGTGTTCGCGCTCCAGCAGCTCGGCCCGCCGCCACCCGTAGGCGGCCGTTTCGGCGCGCCGCCGCAGGTACCGGCCCGCGAGCCAGGGCAGCACGGCGAGGAGCACAGCGGCGGCCGCAGCGGCGAGCGCGTGCGTCACCGAAGCCCGGGCCACCAGTACGGCGACCGCTTGCAGCGGCGCCAGCACGGCCAGGAGACCCGCGGCGACCCGGTCGTGGGCAAGGGCCCGGCCGCAGGCGAAGGCGAGCACCGCCAAGGGCAGCGCAGCGACCGAAACAGCCGCACCACCTGCGAGAAGGACGGCGGTGTCGCCGGCCGCGCACACTGCGAAGGCGGTCCACAGCAAGGCCGCCCGCCCGCTCGCGCGCGCTGCGCGCACGGCGGCGGGGGAGGGGGCGATGGACTCGTCGACCGGTTGCACGGCCACCACGCTACTGAACGGCCGCACCCGTATCGTCGCCCGTCAGGAGGGTTTCGGTAGCGGCGGGTGCCACGAAAGTGGGGGGAGCGGCGGCCCCGGCCGCCACGCAGGTGGGGGCGCGATCGGCCACGGACGCGCGATGCGCGGACGCTCGGCTGCTCTCTAGCGTTTCCGGGCAAGCAACCGGTCCACCTGGAAGGACAACAACCATGCCGGTCAACCGGCCTCGGCCCCGACCCCACCCGGGCGCGTTCCGCCGCTGCACGGCACTCGGCGCGATCGCCGCGTACGCACTCGCGGCGTCCGCCGCCTGCGCCCCGACCGCTGCGGCCGCAGAGCACGCGGGCGGCGCGAGCGCCGCGCGCCTGGACGCCTTCGCCGAGCGCTATGTCGAGCGCACCGGCCTGCCGGGCGCCGCCGTCGCCGTCACCGAGGGCGACGACGTGGTGCTCACCGCAGGCTACGGCCGCGCCGCCGGCGGCGCACCGCTGACCGCCGATTCGCCGATGCGGATCGCATCGCTGAGCAAGTCCTTCACCGCGCTGGCCGTGATGCAGCTGGTGGAGGCGGGCAAGGTCGAACTGGACCGGCCGGTGCGGCGCTACCTGCCCGGGTTCCGCATCGCCGATCCGCGCGGTGAGCGGATCACCGTCCGCCAACTCCTCGACCAGAGTTCGGGCATGTCCGACCGGACCCTGCCCGACGGGGCGCGCCCCCGCCGGCCGGATTCACCGGAAGAGGCCGTCGCGCGGCTGCGCACCGCCGGGCTCGCCGCCGATCCCGGAGCCGAGTGGAACTACCACAACCCCAACTACCACGTCGCGGCCCGGCTGGTGGAGGCCGTCGGCGGGCGGCCGTTCGGCGATTACCTGCACCACAAAGTGTTCGCTCCAGCGGGCATGGACGACACCGCCGCGCTGGAGCACGCCGGGGCGCCCCACCCGGGGCTGGAGAACGGCCACATCCGTGCCTACGGCGCGAACATCCCCGTGCCGGAACCCGACCACTTCAGCGCCGGGTCCGGGGGGATCGTGTCCACCGCCGGCGACATGGCGCGCTGGCTCGTCCTCCAGCACGGCAAGGGGGTTGCGGCGAACGGAGAGCGCGTGGCGTCGGCGCAGAGCATCGCCGAGATGCACACCCCCTCGTCCAACGAGGGCCGCTACGCCCTTGGCTGGATGCGCCGCGAGCCCGGCGAGGGCGACCACTCGCGCGCGCCGCAGATCTGGCACGGCGGCGCGCTGTCGACCTACTCGTCCTATCAGTTTCTGGTCCCCGAGACCGGCTACGGGGTCGCGGTGCTCATCAACACCGGGATTTCGCTCACCGAAGAGGACGTGTGGGGCCTGGCCGACGGGCTACTGGCCCTGACCGAGGGCCGCACGCCGCCCGAGGGCGGGTCATGGCTGTGGCGGGTCGACGCCGTGTTCGGTGTGCTCACAGCGGCGGCGGCCGCGCTCGGCGTCCGCGGCCTGGTGCGCAGCGGCGCCTGGGCGGCGCGCCGCCGGCGGCGCCCGCTGTGGCGGGCCGCCGTCCGGCTGCTGCCCTACCTGGTGCCGCCGGCGCTGCTGGCCGCGTTCCAGCCGGCCGTCGACTTTCTGATGGGCGGGCGCGACGGCACCTGGCTCCAGCGCTTCTACGGCGTTCCGGCCGAACTGGGGTTCCTCGTCCTCGCCGCCCTCGCCTGCGGCGCGGTGGCCGCCGCACGCGCTGTGGCGCTGATCCGCGCCCTCCGGCGCGGGTAGCCGGAGGGCGCGCGGGTACGGCCTCAGGTATCGAAGGGACTGGTGATCGTCGCCGACTCCCGCATGGTCTCGTACATGCGCTGCATCGTCTCGGTGTCGTTGAGGTGGGGGAACGGCTCGTCCGGGGCCTCCACGCCCAGGAAGTCGCACAGCGGGCCCCAGCCGTCTCCGACGGAGAACTCCAGGAGGCGGCCGGCCGGTGCTGCCGCGCGGACCTGCTCGGTGTGCGCCTGGAACACGTTCACCGCCTGCTCCTCGGTCATTGGGCTGCCGAGTTCCCACGCCGTGTCCAACCGCTGCTTTGCCGCGTCCGCCATCAGCGGCAGGAACTCCAAGAAGCCGTGCAGCGGCGCGGGAAGGCCGTCCGCTTCCATCCGGGAGCGGTCGGGGAAGGCGTTGCTGACGCTGGTGTGCCAGCGTTTCGGGTCGCGGACGGTGAGGATGATCTTGGCGTCGGGGTAGGTCCGGCTGAGCTCCTGCCAGAAGATCGAGGCCGGAAAGTCCACGGCCGCTCGGTAGCCCTCGAAGACCCCGTCCCAGTCGGCGGGCTCTCCGGCCATGGCGGGCATCCAGCGCTCGATGTGCTCAGGCCGGCGCATCAGTTCGAACATGTGGTAGCAGGAGCCGAAGCCGAGGCGCTCCAGGGCCGCCTTGAGTGAACTCGTGCCCGTACGCGGTAGCCCGGCTCCGATGACCTTCAGCATGCGCGTTCCTTCCCTGCTGTCTCGTCGGCGTGTATCGGCGGCATCGGAGGGGATGTCCGGGCCCGGCCGCGGACCGCGGCGGCGGGGTCGGCGGCCGCACCGCCTGCGGGCCCGGATGTGCCCGGTCCCCTCCGCGCCACCCGAACAACCGTAGGGATTTCCTACGGAAAACCGTAGGTGCACTCTACGGTTAGACTGGGTGTACGGCAAGGCATCGAGGAGAGGTGGACGGACGTGCGGACCGACGCGCGGCGCAACCGCGAGGAGTTGCTGAGCGCGGCACGTGCACTGTTCGCCGAGCGCGGCGCCGACGCCGCCTTGGAGGCCGTCGCGCAGCGGGCGGGGGTCAGCATCGCGACGCTCTACCGCAACTTCCCCGACCGGTCGGCGCTCATACGCGCCGTCGTGCTGGACGGAATCGGCGGAATGCGCGACGCGGCGCGTCGGGCCCTTGCCGGCATCGCAGGGGATCCAGAGGGCGCCTGGTGGTCCTTCGTCACCGCGGCCGCGGCGCTGCGGGCCGGCGTGCTCATGCCGCTGCTGCTGCCCATGCTCGCCGACCTGGACTCCGACCCGGAACTGGCCCGCGCCCGCGAAGAGGCCATCGAGACCGTCGGCGACCTGGTCGCCGCGGCGCAGCGGCACGGCCAGGTCCGCTCCGACATCGCGGCCGACGAGATCATGCTGCTCATCATCGCCGTCACCCGTCCGCTTCCGGCGCTTCCCGAGGAGCACGTCCCCGCCTTCGTCGAACGCGTCCTCCGTGTCGCCGTCGACGGCCTGCGCCCGGGAAGCGGCCACGCACTGCCCGGGCGGCCGGTGCCGATGCAGAGTCCCGCCGAGGTGCAACGCCGCCGCTCGGAGTGAGGGGCGCACGCCGAAAATCGGCGCCCACCGGAGCGCGGCGCTTATCTGGTGAGAAGGCCTTCGATCAGCAAGGAGCAAACAGCGTCGAACTCGGCGTCGATCGAGGCGGATAGCCATTCCCCGGTGTGTGCCGGGTGATGGAACCGCGCTGTTGCGTCGAAGACGGCGCGGGCCGTCACATCCGGCTCCACACCGGCGAAGTCTCCGGTTGCAATGCCGTCCACGACGATCGCGCGGATTTGGGCGAGAAGGTCGGCGGAGTGCTCCGCGGCCATAGTGCTGTGTTCGGCCACCAGGGCGGAGTACGTTTCGAACAGTTCCGGTTCGTCCAGCGCAATGGCCCGTTTGGTGGCGAAGACGGTGGAAAGCCAGTGCCGCAGCCGCTCCGGTGGCGGAGCGCCGGGAGCTTCCGCGGCCGCGGCGATCTTGCCGTGCTGCCGGCTGATCCAGCGGCGCGTTACCGCCTCGCGCAAGGCGGCCTTCGAGGGGAAGTGCCGGTACACGCTCCCATGGCTCACGCCGAGCGCCCGGGCGACATCCACCACGGTGGCCTTCGCCGGGCCGTGCCTGCGCAGCACGTCCTCGGTCGTCGCCAGAATCGCATCGGCATCAAGCGCTTTGGCGCGCATGCCCGCCCCCTTAAAACGCACCGCCGTCCGCCGGACCGGACGCGGCAGGAACCGGATCGGCCCGGCGTGCCGGCAGGGCACGGGCCTGCCCTGCCGGCACGCCGGGCACCCGCGGCGGCCTCGCAGCGGCCGCGGCAGCACGCCCGAGTCCGTCAGCGTTCGCTGTCGAGATGAGCCATCTGCGACGCAGCGTATCGCGTACCCTTGACCGCGGAGGCAGGTACCGCCTGCTCGATGGCGGCGAGGTCCTCGGCCTTCAGTTCCAGTTCGCCCGCGGGAAGCGCCTCGGTGATCCGCTGCGGTCTCCTTGCCCCGATCAAGGCCACGATGTCGCCATGGCCGCGGCCTTGGGCAAGCAGCCAGGCGATCGCCAGTTGGGCGACCGTCGCTCCGAGTTCATCGGCAACCTTCCGAAGCCGCTCGACCAGCGCGAGGTTGGCCTCAATATTGCTGTCCTGGAACCGCGGCAGGTAGTTGCTGCGCAGGTCGCTTTCATCGGGACGGTACGTGCCCGTCAGCAGTCCGTGGGAGAGGACGCCGTAGGCGGTGATACCGATTCCCAGTTCGCGGCAGGTGTCGAGGATGTCGGTCTCGATGCCGCGACTGAACAGTGAGTACTCGATCTGCAGGTCGGTGATCGGGTGCACGGAATGGGCGCGGCGGATGGTCTCGGAGCCGACCTCCGAAAGTCCGATGCCGCCTACGTAGCCGGCCTGGACCATTTCGGCGATTGCGCCGATCGTCTCCTCGACCGGCACGTCGGGATCGAGGCGGGCGGGCCGATAGATGTCGATGTGCTCGGTCCCCAGCCGCTGCAGCGAATACGCCAATGAGCTCTTGACGTTGGCGGGGCGTCCTTCTACCCCCACCATGTTGCCGTCGGGAGCGCGCAGCGCGCCGAACTTCCCGCTCAGTGTGATCTGTTCGCGGTCGCCGTCGCGCAGCGCCTGGCGGATCAGCATCTCGTTGTGTCCGAAACCGTAGAAGTCTGCGGTGTCGATCAGTGTGATGCCCGAGTCGATCGCGGCGCGGATGGTGGCGATGCCGTCCGCTTCGTCGGTGGGGCCGTAGATACCCGACATTCCGCCGCAGCCGAGCCCGATCGCCGGGACGCGGGGGCCGTTGGTTCCCAGGTGGCGTGTCTCCATCACTCCAGAGTAGACGAAGTAATGACAGATGACAAAAAATGTCATTACTTAACCGGGATGCGCTTCACCCCGGGGGCGCGAATGCGGTCCCTGTCCGGCTCAGGGGGCCAGCACGATCCTGCCGAACACTTTCCCCGCGTCCATCTCGCGGTGGGCCAGTGCCGCCTGGTCCAGAGGCAACACCCCGTGCACGACCGTGCGCAGGTCCCCCTGCGCAGCAGCGGCGAACTGGTCCGCCCGCACAACCTGCCGGTCGGCGCGGGGAACGGCATCAGAGCTGAACGTGGAGAACGACAACGACCTGCGGAAGGCGTCCATCAACCGCATGCCGAAGTCCGCCGGCGGCTGCCCACCGACCACGCCGACGACCACGTACCGCCCGTTTGGTTCGAGCTTGTCCAGAGAAGCGGGCAGCTCGGGACCCCCCACGACATCGATCACCACGTCGAAGCCCCGTGGCGATCCCGGGCCGCCCTCGCCGGAACGGTCGAGGACATGGGTGGCGCCCAGCTCTTGCAGGCGGGCGCCACGCACCGCTGAGGCGGTGGTGACCGCCACCGCGCCCGCACCGCCTGCGGCCGCGAGCTGAACCGCCGCGATCCCGATGCTGCCCGCCGCACCGCGTACGAGCACCGTCTCGCCGGGCGACATACGGGCCCGGTCCAGCGCGAAGTGGGCGACCACGCCGGAGCCGCCGAGCGTCACCGCCTCGGCGCCGGTCAACCCAGCGGGCAGCGCAAGGGCATCCTCGACCGCGGCCACGGCCTGTTCGGCATAGCCACCGGACGTGCCGGTGAACGCCCACACACGCCGTCCGATCCACGAGGCATCCACGCGCTCTCCCACCGCGGTGACCCGTCCCGCTACCTCGCTGCCGAGAAGATGGCCCTCGCGGAAGCCGTAGGCGGCGAGCGTTCCGCGGCGGATCACGGCATCCGCGCCGCCCACCCCGACCGCCTCCGTCGCGATGCGCACCTGCCCCGGTCCGGGGACCGGCGCGGGCACATCGACGACCTCCATGCCATCGGGGTCTCCGAATTTTCTGATAACGACGGCTTTCATCGCTGCTCCTCGAATCGGTGGAAGGGCGGAACGCGGCCCCTGCGGCCGCGGGCGCCGAGCCGCCCCCACAGCCAGGGCATCACCGGCGAAATGCCGGGACTCGGCGGCGGCACCGCCATCGGAACGTAGCCGACGCCCCAGTCCGTTTGGCTAAAGTGAGAGGCGATGACCGGCCAATTGCCTCAGGCGGCGCGCTCCGACGCCCGCGACAACCGGGTCCGCATCCTGGACTCCTCCCGCGCTGTGTTCGGCGGGCAGGGCCTGAGGGCACCCATGCGCGCGGTCGCCCGGCATGCGGGCGTCGCTCCCGCCACGCTGTACCGGCACTTCCCGACCAAGCAGGCACTGATCGTGGAGACCTTCGCCGAGCAGCGGCGGGACTGCCACGCCGCCGTCCGCGGCGCCCTTGCGTCCCCGGACCCGTGGCAGGGGTTCCGGAGCCTGGTCGAGCGGATCTGCGAACTGCACGCGCGCAGCCGCGGATTCGCCGACGCCTTCATGGCGGCCTTCCCCGGGGCCATGGACTTCGCGGCCGATCGGGAGCAGACGCTGCGGGCGGTCGGCGACCTGGCCCGCCGTGCCCAGCAGACCGGCCGACTGCGCCAAGGTTTCGTCGTCGACGACCTGGTCCTCATGCTCATGGCCCACCGGGGCCTCCAAGACACGCCGCGCGACGCTCGGGTTGCGGCCTCACGCCGCTTCGCCGCCTATGTGATCGAGGCGTTTGGCGCCGCACCGGAGACGCAAGCGCGCTCGACGCTGCCGCCGGCGCCCCGCCTGCAGCCCACGCACCAGACCCGCATTGTCTGAACCTGCCACCAGGACGTCCGCGCCGACATCCGCGCCGCGCCGCCATCGCCATGGTCTGTGAACGGCTCGATTTTCCCGGGATTGCAGGCGCCCTCCTCGACGCTCTTTCCGGCGGCTGCCTCGCGAGCGCGGGGCGGTGCCCGCGCCGTTGCGGCCCCTGCCGACAGCTGTCGGGCGGAGCCTGCGGGGCGCGGCGGCGGGACCGTCCCCGCCGCCCGGTTCTCCGGACCCGCTGAGACCACAGGCCTACACGAACGCGCCCTGTCTGATCAGCTCGGCCCGGACGGCGGCGACATCGTGTGGATGCCCCTGGCTGTGTCGTGCGGCCGCCACGCCGGCGGCATGGCCGGTGGCGAAGGCGGCGCCCATGACCCGCACAGAGGCGTAGGCGCCGCGGTCCGCAGCGGTGAGCCGGCCCGCAGCCCAGAGGTTGCCGGTGTCGGCGGACGTGATCGCGCCGTAAGGGATGTCGTACCAGCTATCGCCTTCGATCCGGTGGTACTCGGTGACCCCGGGCGCCGTGTGGTCCTCGATTGGCCAACCGCACCGCGCAATCGCGTCATCTGGTCGTTTTCGGCCATTGACCACATCGTGGCGAGTCAGCTCTTCGCACCCGATCAGATGCCTGGCCTCCCGGATCCCCAACTGCGGCCCGGTCTCGACCAGGTGGGCCGAATGCCAGCCGCGCAGGTGCGCTTGGAAGGCGGCCAGGTAGCGCCAGGCTTGGCGGCGGGCGTTCATCTCGTCGCGTGTGAGTGAGGCGGCATCGAGCACGTCGGTCTGCTCGTCCACCAGCAGGAGGAACGCCTGACCGGTTACGGGCAGGCGCACTGCGATCCCGCCCTCGCGGGGGAAATTCTCACCCGTCTCCCGAGCGTATGCCGCGAGCGCGGCGCGAATGCCGTCCGTTGACAGGTCCGCGTCCTCCGGCACCCCGCCGGCCCGGCACACGAGCGTGCTGGTCTGCCGTTCCGCGACCGGAGCGACCCGCGTGCCGGCTCCGGAGGCCGCGAGCAGGGCACCGTCGCCGCTGGCGTCGACGAACGAGCCCGCGGTGACCCGTTCGGTGCCGCCGCGGCCGTGCACCTGGACTTCGGTGATCCGGTTCCGCTCGTCCCTGGCCGCGCCGACGAGCGTGCTGTGCAGGCGGACGTCCACGCCGGCTTCGGTGACCACCTCGTCGCAGACCAGCTTTGTCGTTTCCAGATCCAGCAGCACGAAGTGATGGCCGGTCCAGGCGTCTGTGCTGCCCGGATCAACGGTGATCAGTCGTTCAGCGAGTGCGGACGCGTCCCCATCCCGCGACATACCGGCCATTTCGTGGTAGACGCCGCGTGCTTGGAGCCGCCGCAGCATGTCGGCGCCCACGCCGCCGACTACCTGCTCGTGGGCCTGATCGAAGAACCCGCAGTAGGTCAGGACGGAGCTGATGGTGGCCGCGCCGCCGAGGTAGGGATAGCGCTCCACCAGCAGGACAGCGGCCCCCGCCTGGCGCGCTCCAACGGCCGCTGCGATACCGGCGGCTCCACCGCCTGCGACCACGACGTCGAAATCGGTCATCGGGTACCTTCCTTCGATCTCACAGTGCGTCTCGCAGTATGTCGAGCAGGGCGGACCGGTCCGGTTGCCGTATGCGCGCAGCCAGCAGGTCGCCTGCTTCGGGCAGGTCCGCAGCGGAAAGCCCAAGGTCGCGCAGGCGGATCTCCGCGCCTACGTCCCGCAGCAGAGCGCCGATGGCGTCGGCGGCATCGGTTGCGCCGACGGTGCCCAGCGCTGCGGCCATTTCGCCGGCGGCCTCCGGATGCCGCCGCTGGAAGTGGCGCAGGACGTGCGGCAGCAGAGCGGTATGGGTCTCGGCGTGCGGCAGGTCGTAGCGTCCGCCGATCACATGGGCGATGGTGTGCTGCATGGCCGAACCGGCGATCGCGAAAGCAGTGCCGGCCAGGTAGGAGCCGTAGGAGAGCCGGTAGCGGGCGTCCGGATCCGCTGGGGCCGCGGCGGTCGCACGCAGCCCGGTCTCCAGCGCGCGTAGGCCGCCGGCCGCCAGGGAGGCGGATAGCGGGTTCGCGCCGGGTGCCGCGAACCCGGCGAAGCAGTGGGCGAGTGCGTTCGCCGCGCTCGGCGCGGTCACGTGCCAAGGCAGAGTCGTGGCGAGCAGCGGGTCGTAGATCACCGTCCGCGGGAGGACGAGATCGGATCGGCCCGTGCGCTTGGTCCTGCCGTCGGTCCGCCCGTGGACCGGCGTGACCTCCGAACCGGCATAGGTGGTCGGCACGGCGATGATCGGCAGGGCGGTTTCGAGCGCGACGGCCTTGGCCAGGCCGGTGGTGGAGCCGCCGCCGATGCACAGCAGTCCGTCCGCTTCGGCCCCGCGGGCGCAGGCGACGGCGTTGTCGATCGCCGCCGACGGCACGTGGCGGCGGATCGTGCCCGTATGCGCCGCGATACGGCCGCCGGCCGCTTCCAGGAGCTGAGCACGGTCGCGGCGCTCGCGGTCGGTGGCGAGCAGGAGCAACCTGCGCAGCCCGAGCCGATCGAGCTCGCCGGCGAGCCGCCGCGCAGCGATACCGGTTCCGAAGACGACTCTCGGGCCGGCCGGCGTGTACTCGAAGTCACCGCCGCGCATAACGGGACACCTTGTCCTCGTCAAGGGCCACGCCGAGTCCCGGGCCGTGCTCCAGCCGTAGCTCTCCGACCCGTCCGCCGGCGCTATTCCCGTCGACGATGTCGTCGCTCAGCAACCGGGGGCCGAAGAGTTCGGTGCCAGCGGTGAGCCCGGCGGTGGAGCAGTACACGTGCGCGGCCGCCGCCGTGCCCACCGAGGTTTCGATGGCCGTGCCGCCGTAGCAGGCGATGCCGGCGGCCTCGGCGATCGCGGAGATGCGCCGGACCGCCCCGATGCCGCCGCTCTTGCCCAACTTGAGGGCGAAAACGTCGGCCGCGTGCGCTTCGGCCAGCCGCTGCGCGTCGTGGGGGGTCCGCAGTGCCTCGTCCGCCATGATGACGGTGTCCGCACGGTCCCTTAGCCGGGCCAGCCCGGCTACATTCCACGCTGGCAGCGGCTGTTCGACCAGGCCCACGCCCGCCGCGGACAGCTCAGGAAGCCACCGCGAAGCGGTCGGTTCGTCCCAGGCCCCGTTGAGGTCGACGGCGACATCCGCCCGGTCCCGCAATGCCTCGGCGATCTCGACGATCCGGGCGGTGTCCTCGCCCGGAGGCGACGCACCCATCTTGAGCTTGAACGATCGCCGGCCCAGCGCCAACTCGTCGGCGGCCTCGGCCAGTACCTGGGGAGCCGGGTCGGCCCCCAGAGCCCAGGTCACCGGAAGGATGTCGCGATGCGCCCCGCCGAGCAGCCGGTGCAACGGCAGCCCGGTGGCCTTGCCGCAGGCGTCCCAGACCGCCATCTCGATCGCGGCCTTGGCGAACGGTGCACCCGATACGAACCGGTTCAACCGGTGCCCGAGATAGTCGGCGCGCAGTGCGTCCTCACCCACGAGAAGCGGTGCGAGGTAACCCTGGACGAGGGCCTGCATGCCTTCGATGGACTCCCCGCCCCACCACGGTCCGCCGGGGACGACGCCCTCGCCGATGCCGGTGATCCCGCCGTCGGTCCGCACACGGACGAGCAGGACCGCTTGGGTGTCGACGCTCTGCACGGAGAACCGGTGCGGTCTGCGCAGGGGAAGGTCGAGGACTGTCGTCTCGACCGCCTTGATCAGGAGGGAACCGCCCGCCTGCGCCGTTGCCGGGACGGCTTCCGGTGCGCGGCTCATGTCAGGATCCCGCCTGTCCGGACCGCGGCTGCAGGACGAAGTCGTAGCGGGCTTCCACCCCGGTGTCGGTCTTGACGGGTTCGAGCACGAGGCCGTCCCGCACGGCGTTGGCTACGTCGCTGTCGAGGTAGTCGCCGCCCTCGAAGTACAGCTGCGAGGTCAACTCCTGGCAGCCGGGATGGCGGAGCTTGAGGTGCAGGTGGGCGGGGCGGAAGAAGTGCCGTCCCAAAGCGTTGAGCACGGTGCCGGTCGGCCCGTTCTTCGGGATCTCATAGGGCGGGGGGAGCAGTGTGGCGACTTCGAACGAACCGTCGGGCGCCGATTGGAACCTGCCGCGCAGGTTCCAATCGGGGATTCCCGGATGGATGTTGGAGTACAACCCGTCCGCGTCGGCGTGCCACAGGTCCAGCTCCGCGCCGGCCAGCGGGTTGCCCTCCACATCGGACACGGTCCCTCGGAAGGTCAGCGGAACGCCGTCCTGGTCCGGCGAGTGGGGCATGGTGTAGGGCGGACCGGGCAGCTGCGGTGCGCCGGGGACATAGAAGGGCCCCTCGATCGCTGCCACACTGCTGCCCTGGCGGGCCGCGTTGCCGACGTCGGTGGCCTCGGCTTCGAGGAAGACGTCGAACAGCAGGCTCTCTTCGCCCGCCTGCACGCTGGCGATGATCAGCTCGGTGGCGAGGCGGTATTCGTCGTGGCTGATGCGGTGCTTGTGGATGAACTCCTGCAGCAGCCGCTCAAGGTCCTCGATGATCAAAACAGCGCGATCAGACATCATTCCACCATTCCGGCCGCTGTCGCGGCCTTGTCTTCGGCCAGTTGCCGGGCCGCTTCGGCTCTGCCCCAGCTACCGGGGAGCAGTACCACTGAGACCACCGAGACCGCGGACACCGCCAGCAGGTAGAGCACAAGCGAGGTACTCGTCCCGGTTGCCGCGTAAAGTGCGGCGGCGATGGTCGGCGCGAATGCGGACCCGGCTACCTGCGAGAGGGTGTAACCGATGGACGCTCCGCTGTAGCGGATGTCCACGTCGAATACGAGCGTCACCAGCGAACCGGTCACACCCGCTGCCGGCGCCATCGCCACCCCGAACACCAGGATCTGCGCCGACAAGAAGAGCAGCGGTTCGCCGGAGTCGATCATGGCGAACGCAGGGCCGGTCGCGGCGGCCATGGCGAGAACGCCGGTCAAGTACACCGACTTGCGTCCGAGCCGGTCCGACAACCGTCCGAACACCGGGTAAAGCACCGTGGCGACCACCGCGGCCAGGCACACCGAAAGCAAAACGTAGGTCCGGTCGATGTGGACGGCCGTCGTCGCGTAAGACACCAGATAGGCGACGAAGATGTAGGCGTAAACGCCTTGGCTCAGGTAGGTGCCTGCGACGAGCAGGATCTCCTTCCAGTGCCGGCGCAGTGCGTCCAGGACCGGAATCCGCGCGACCGCGTGCTCACGCTGGACCTGGGCGAAGGCGGGGCTCTCGGCAACCGTCAACCGCACCACGAGACCGACGATGAGCAGCAGTGCGCTGAAAACGAACGGCAGCCGCCAACCCCACGCCAGGAACTGGTCTTGGGGCAACAGGCCGACCGCGAGGAACGCCAGCGTCGCGATGCAGGTTCCCAGGGGGGCGCCCATCATGGAGAACGAGCCGAAGAGGCCCTTCTTCTCGGCCGGAGCGTGCTCCACCGACATCAGAGTCGCCCCGCCCCACTCGCCGCCGACCGCTACGCCCTGCACCATCCGCAGCAGGGTCAGCAAGACAGGGGCCAGCACGCCGATCCGGTCGTAGCCCGGCAGCAGGCCCATGAGGACGGTCGCCCCGCCCATACCGACCAGTGAAATCACCAGCATCCGCTTGCGGCCCAGCTTGTCCCCGTAGTGCCCGAAGACGATTCCGCCGAGCGGACGGGCCAGGAAGCCGACACCGAACGTCGCGAACGACAGCAGGATCCCGGTCGCAGCGGATGCGTCGGGGAAGAACAGCGCGGGGAAGACCAGCGCCGCCGCAGTGCCGTAGATGAAGAAGTCGTAGTACTCGATGGTGGTGCCGACGAGGCTCGCCAGCCCGACTCGCCGCGGTGCTGCCGACGAGTCGGCATCACGAGCATCGATGGGCATCCGGACCTCCATTGGATGGATCGGATCAGATAGCGTACGATATGCGTATGAAATAACCGCATTGCGAATGAATGTCGCCACAGTTTAAGCTAAGGCCTACCGATGTCAAGGGAGTCAGATGAGTGCTGTGGAGCGGCGTGATCACCTGCAGACGCTGGAACGCGGGCTGGCCGTCATTTCGGCCTTCAGCGACACGAGCGACTGGCTGAGTCTCACCGACCTGGCGAAGGCGACCGGACTCACCAAGCCCACAGTGCGGCGCATCCTGCTGACACTCGAGTCCCTCGGGTACGCCCGCAGCGATGGCAACCGCTTCGCACTGACACCGAAGGTGCTCGGTCTCGGCTACGCCTACCTGTCGTCACTCGACCTCACCCGGGTCGCCGCACCGCTGCTGGAGGCACTGACCGAACGACTCGGCCTGGGCACCTCGTTGGCGACACTCGACGGGTCCGATGTCGTGTATGTGCACCGCGTGCAGCGTCACCGGGTCACGAGCATCAACCTCGCAGTGGGCACCCGGTTGCCGGCGCATGCGACGTCCATGGGGCACGTCCTGCTCGCCGACCTCACTGAGGACGCGGTTGAGCGGTACCTCGCGCAGGCGCCTTTGCACGCCCTCACGGAACGCACGGTCACTGACCCGTCAGCGTTGCGCGAGCGGATCCGCCTGGTGCGCGAGCGCGGGTGGGACGTGGTCGACCAGGAGTTGGAGACCGGCCGGCGGTCGGCGGCGGCGCCGGTGCGCGACGCGGGCGGGCAGGTGATCGCCGCGCTGTCCCTGTCGTGCGGCGCCGCCGAGCGCACCGTGCGCCAGATAGCCGAAGACCTGACGCCGCCGCTTTGCCAGACGGCGGCCGACATCAGCGACCTGCTGGGCGGCAACCGCTACTCGACTCAGCCAGAGGAGGCCCGGTGAACTTCGGTGCCCTGCCGTCCTATGCGGAACTGCTGCAGCGTACGGATGCCCCTCCCGGTTCAGCATGGTCGTTGTTCGGCCCCGGCGATCAACTCGGTACCCTGAACCTGCTCCGCTCGCAGCCCTTGACCGCCGCCGCGGCGGAGGTCCGCGATGGCGCAGCGTTCTCGCTCGACCTGCCGTCCGACGTCATCACACCGTCGCTCGCGCCCACCCGGAATCCGGCCGAACACCACATCTTCGAGCGAACCCCCTACCACCGCGACGAGTGGCTCGACCGGTTCTATCCGCAGTACGGCTCGCAGATCGACGGCCTGCGGCACCTGGCCCACCCCGATCACGGCTTCTACAACAACGCGGAGCCCGCCAGGTTCGTGCCCGGGGACCCCGAACTCAGCATCCACCATTTCAGCGCTGCTCCCATCGCCGGCCGCGGAGTCCTTCTTGACGTGGGGCGCCACCTGCACGAGCAGGGGAGGCCCATCGACCACTTCGGGGGGCAGGCTGTCACAGTGGACGACCTGGAGCAGACCCTCGCCGCGCAGGGCACCGACATCCGGCAGGGAGACATCCTGCTCATCCGGTTCGGGTGGCTGGAGTGGTACCGGACGGTCGCGACCCCCGGTATTCGCGCGTCCATGGCCGATCGGCTAGTCCATCCCGGACTGCTGCAGTCGCACGACCTGGTCGGTTGGCTGTGGGACCGGCGAATCAGCATGGTCGCCGGCGACAACTTCGCCTTGGAATGCTGGCCCGCGGCCCCCGAAAGCCCGTTCTACGCCGCGGACGAAGGGTCCGGCGCATCCCGGGATCCCCACGCCGGGATCATGCACCGCGCACTGATCGCGCTGCTCGGCATGCCCATAGGCGAACTATGGGACCTTGACGCACTCGCCTCCATCTGCGCCCGCGACGGCCGGTACACCTGCCTCCTCACCGTCTCCCCGCTTCCGGTCGTCGGTGGCGTCGGATCGCCCGCCAACGCCATGGCCCTCCGATAGCCGCACATCGCGGGGTACGCGCCAGCGGCACCGGATTCGGGGTCATCTTCCTGATCCGTCTCATCCCGTCCGTCCACTACAGGCAGCACGCGGCGCGTCGAGGCGTAGTGGAGGCCGGACGAGTCCTTGCCGCCGTCGGCGCGGGGAGGCGTTGAACCGGCCAGAGGTCGCTGAACAGGGAAAGTTCACCCCTGGGTCGGCCGCAGTCCAGCCTCGGGTCGACGGCGTTGTCCATGATCCGACAGCGGCCCCCGGGCGACGGGGGTACCGCCCGAACCCGACGCAAGACCAGGAGAGAATCCCGATGACCGAGGAACCGGAGACCAGCACCGCACCGCAAGCCGGCCGGACGGACCGACGCGGATTCCTGCGCGGCGTCGGCCTGGTCAGCGCCGGAGTCATCGGCACCGCCTCCGCGGCAGCGGCCGCCGGCACCAACCCGGCACATGCCGCGGCCGGCGATGGCGGCAACGCCCGCGACCACCGGCCGCGCGGCGGCTACCTCTGGCTGGCGGGCGACCACCATCTGCACAGCCAGTACAGCAACGACGCCATGTTCCGTATCGACGACCAGGCCCGCCGCGCCGTCGCCGGGGGACTGGACTGGATCGTCATCACCGACCACGGCAACGAGCCCTTCGCGGCACACAGCATCAAGCCCCAGCGGAAGGACATCGTCGCGGCTCGGGAGCGGTACGGCGACGACCTGCTGATCTTCAACGGCTTGGAGTGGAACATCCCGGCCGGTGAGCACACCACCCTGATGATGGCCCCCGGCGAGGCCGAGGCCGAGGTCCTGCAGGAGTTCGTCGACAGCTACGACGCCAAGGTGGTCGACGCCCGCGACGGAACGCCCGAGCACGAGGCTCTGGCGGTGGAGGCGCTGCAGTTCCTCAAAGGCACCGTCGAGTCCGGGCGGCTGGACGATGTCCTCGTGCTGCCGAACCACCCCGCCCGCAAGGGCATCGACTCTCCGGCGGAACTGCGTGCCTGGCAGGACGCGGCCCCCGATGTCGTGATCGGCTTCGAAGGCGCCCCCGGCCACCAGGCCGCCGCCCTGCCCGCCGGGATGGCGCGCGGGCGCGGCCTCTACGACGGCGGCCCCGGCGAGCACTCTTTCCCCGGCTACCCCGAGGACAGCTACCGCACGTGGGGCGGCTTCGACTGGATGACCGCCACCGTCGGCGGACCATGGGACAGCCTGCTGTCCGAAGGCCGCAAATGGTGGATTACCACCACATCCGACGGCCACCAGGGCTGCGGCGACTGGGTGAAGAACCCGGTCGACCCGCTGAACCAGACCGGCTACTCGCACCTGCCCTACAACGACGACGGCGACACCTTCGACTCCACCGGGGTCTACCCGCCACCCGTCGGCGCAGGCCGCCCCGTGGCCGAGTACAGCTCCTTCCCGCCCGGGGCTTACAACAAGACCTGGGTCGGCGCGGCCGAGAACACCCACCGCGCGGTGATGGAGGCGATGCGGGCCGGCAGGATGTGGGTCTGCTTCGGCGACTTGATCGCCGAACTCGAGATGACGCTGCATGTCGCGGGACGCGGCGGCGGCCGGCGCCACCGCGCCGGCCTGGGCGAGACCCTTGAGGTGCGGCCCAAAACCACGGTGGAACTGACCATCGGCATCACGCCCGCCGACCGCGTCAACCACGCCGGGTTGCTCCCGAAGCTGGCGCGGGTGGACCTGATCGCAGGCAGGATCACCGGGCCGGCCGACGACCCCGACACCCTCTACGCCCCGGAGACGAAGGTGGTCGAGTCCTGGGACACCGGCGACCGGAAGGGGCACTTCGAGCTGGCCTACAGCTTCGACGTCGAGCAGGACACCTACCTGCGTGTGCGCGGAACCGATGGCAAACGCAGCAGTCCCGGCTACCGCGGCGCCGATGTCGACCCGGCCGGGCCGGCCCTCGACGTGCCCGGGGAGGTCAACCCCTGGGAGGACCTCTGGTTCTACACCAACCCGGTCTTCGCCGTAACGCGTCGCTGACCAAAGGGGGTGCTGTAGGCCGTGGCCGACCGCGCCCTCGTTGGCGAAGGTGGTGGGATCTCAGGGGGTGGGGCCGGGCCCCTGGTCGGTGGAGAGGGCGAACAGGTTCAGCCGGCAGGAGTTCATGGCCCACGGCAGCATCCGGGCGAGCAACGGCATCCCCCAGCGGTAGCGCGGAGGCCAGGTCCGGGCGGTCTCGGGGCGAGGCGTCGCGAAGGTGCGGCTGTCGAGCAGGCGCACCGACCCTGCAGAAATGCCCGGATTTCGCAGCTGAGACGGTCATTTCTACATGATCATCAACGGGAGCAGAGCCAGCTGCGTTCGAACAGTCCGCCGCAGAAGGCGTTTGTTGCCCTGCAACGGCGGACCGGTCCGCGACCCGCTCAGCCCTCGGCGCCGGTGTTCGCCCTCTTGCGCAGATGGGCCCGCCAGGTCATGGCCCAGCGCGCGGGATCCTCCATCGCTTCGTGATCGATGCGGTGCACCGCCTGGTTGTGAGGCGCGGTCTTGACGATTTCGGGGTCGGAGTACGCTTCGTCGGAAATCCGGGCGAGCACCGCGACCCACGCGTCGAGTGCCTCCTTGCCGTACATCTCACCGGCCTCGGGCGTGAACGGTTCGGGGACGAGCCACGGTTCATGGCTGGTCCACATGGCGTCCACGCCGAAGTCGGTCATGCGGTTCTGGACGTCATGGACGCCCACCCCGGTCTCCTCCTTCATGCCGGCCAGGCTGTAGCGCGTCATCTCCAGCCGCGGGCCGGCCGCGTCGGGGTGCGAACGGGTGACGCCGCGGATGGCGAGCAGGCCCCGCTCCATGTAGTTGTTGGCGAGGACGGAGATGTCGGACGCCTCGGCCACACCCTCCGCCCCCATGGCGCGGATCCAGGCGTAGGCCTTCAGCACCACGGGCACGTTGCCCCAGAACTCGCGGATCTTGCCGCAGCTCTTGGGCCGGTCGTGGTCGAGGTGGTACCGGTCACCGTCGTGGGCGACGACCGGAGTCGGCACGAAGGGCGCGAGTTCCGCCGAGCAGCCGTAGGCACCGACCGCCGGTCCCCCCACTCCGCTCTTGGGAGCGCCGAAGGTCTTGTGGAGCATGAACATGCAGGCGTCAAAGCCGATCTCGCGGGCCCGGATCTTGCTCATCATGCCGTTGAAGTTGGCGCTGTCGTAGAAGCACAGGCCACCCGCCTCGTGCACCACCCGTACCCACTCGCGCATCTCCGGGTTGTACACACCCATGTCGTCCGGGTTGTTGACCATGAGGGCGGCCGTCCGGTCCGACACCGCGGCCTTCAGGGCGTCCAGGGAGGGGTGGCCGTCCTCGCCGAGCATCAGGGTGATGACCTTGAAGCCCGCGGCGGCGGCGGTCGCGGCGTTCGAAGGGTGGGTTTGGATCGTGGTGATGATCTCGTCGCGCTGTTCCAGTTCTCCGCGGGACGCGTGGTAGGCACGCGTCACGGCGCAGCTGGTGTACGCGGCGTCGGCACCGCCGCCGGCCTGGAAGATGAACTGGTCCATGCCGGACATCTCGCGCAGGATGGTGTCGAACCGGTGCACGATCTCAAGGGTTCCCTGCAGGGTGTCGTCGTCCTGGTAGGGATGTACCTCCGTGACCTCGGGACGCCAGGCGACCGCCTCGTTCACCTGCGGGTTGTACTTCATCGTGCAGGTGCCGAAGAGGCTGACGCCCATCATGCCGAGCGTCTGCTGCGACAGCCGCAAGTAGTGGTAGAGCGCCTCGGGCTCCGAGACCTCGGGCAGGGACGGCCTGTCATGTCGCCGCAGAGCGGCGGGGACCAGGTCGGCGGCGTCTCCCACCTCGGCGCGCACCGCCTCCTCGGCTTCGGGCACGGCGAGGCCGCGGCGGCCGGGATGGCCCATCTCCATGATGACGGGTTCGTTCCACACCGGGGCGTGGTATTCGCGCAGTTCGGCGCTCATCGTGCTACTACCTCCGAGAGGGCGTCGACCAGACGCAGCAGGTCGGCTTGGGTGTGTACTTCGGTGACGCAGAACAGGGCACTCTGCCCGAGCTCGGGGAAGTCACGCGAGAGATCCTTGCCTCCGAAGATCCCGTGTGCGCGCAGCTCCCGGTTGATGTCGGCGACGCTGCGCCCCGTGCCGGTGAAGTCCACGACGAACTCCTTGAAGAAGCCCGACGGGAAGGCCACGCGCACGCCTTCGATCGTGGCGATGCGCCGCGCGGCGTAGTGGGCACGTTGCAAGATCAGCTCGCCCACGTCCTTGAAGCCCGCGGGACCCATCAGCGCCATGTAGACGGCGTTGGCGATGGCCCATATGTAGACCGAGTGGCCGGTCCAGTCCTTGCCGTTCTCACGCAGGCCATAGGACGTCTGCCCGAACAAGGCGAGACCGAAGCCGTACTCGCCTTCCTTCGCCGTGTCCGTGACGCTGACGAACAGCGTCGGGTACTGGCGGGCGTAGGGTTCCTCGTCGCGTGAGGCGATAAAACCGCCCACGCCGCCTCCCGTATGCATGTGCACGCCGAGGGGTTGGGTGGTGCCAACGACGATGTCGGCTCCGTAGTCGACGGGCGCCGCCAGCACACCGAGCGAGATCGGATCGACGCCGACGATCGTCTCGGCGCCGGCGGCGTGTGCGATGGCGGCGATCTCCGCCCCCTGATGCTCGATCACGCCGAGGTAGGAGGGGGTCTCGAAGTAGACCGCGGCCGTCCGCTCCCCGACGACCTCACGCAGGTCATCGAGGTCCATCAGCCCCGTCGTCGGATCGAACCCGACGAGGCGGACCGTGATGTGGCTCGGCATCTCGACCGGTTCGCAGTAGTTGCGGATGACCGAGAGCCGCTCGGGGTCGATCGCCCGAACCACCGCAACCTCGTCCCTCCCGGTGATGCGCGAGGCCATCCGGATCGCGTGCCCGGCGGCGACTCCCCAACTGCGGACCGGCATGCCGACCAGATCCATCGTGAGCAGTTCACCGAGCTGACTGCAGAACTCGAACCACGCCTGGTTGCGTCCATGATCGGAACTCGGTTCGCCGGACACCGAGGTGAGCCATTCGTTGCGGCGAACCACCTCGTCGACGGCCGCGGGCACGTGGTGCTGCCAGCATCCGGCGCCGAGGAAATTGAGATACTGCTCGGTGGTCCGGTTCTTCGACAGCGTGCCGATGAGGTGGCGTCGAAGTTCGCTCTCGGACAGCGCGGGAGGAAGATCGAGCGGATACGAGAGGCGGTGCTCGGTCGGGACCTGGTCGAACAGTTCCTCCACGGAACCTGCGCCGATCGCGTCCAGCATCTCCTGCTTGATCGCCGGTACGGAGTTGGCCATGTACGGGTGGGCCGTATTTTCCTTCAACAGGTTCCCCCTGGTATCGGTTTCTCTCAGGTAAGCGCGTCGTTCCGGCGGCGAGGCGCGCGCCGGATCGACCGGTCAGGTACGCACGTTGAACATGACGCTGCGGCCCGGCCCGGTGTGCAGCGGCAGGTAGCCGACGAGCATCGCGTCGACTTCCGCGTCACCGGTGTCGACGCGCAGGCTTCCCGCCTCAAGGGCGATGAGCTTGTCCATCGGAGCGACCACGTCGATGCCCCCGCGGCCGACCCTCCGGATGACCTCGGCACTGATCTGCTGGTTACCGCGCCCGAACAGGAAGCCCTGGCCGCCGAGCACGCCGACCACGATGCGGGTCTGGCGCCCATTCATGAGGCCGAGCAGCGCCTGTTCATCGAGGTCGGAACCGACGAGCGCGCCGTCCAGCACGGCGTCGACACCGAGCAGTGTGGAGGGCAAACCGAGCGCGTCCATGACGCGTCGCATGGTGGTGCCGGGGCCCACGATGTAGAGGACTCCCTTCCGCATCCGCGCCGCGACGCGTTGGCAAGCCGCTTCCAGTTCCGCATCGTCACCCGCCCGGGATCCCGCTTTGGCGTTCTGCGCGAGATGGCGCTCATACGGACTGCGGGCGTAGCCGTGCAGGCGCGCCGAGAGCCTGTCCTCGCGGAAAGCGGTCTCGTCGAGGTCCATGACCTCGGCATCCCGCAACCGGGCCGCGGGACCGCCGGCGAGGAACAGGGCCGCGAGGCTGCCCGCGCCTTCGGGGCTCGCGCCGAATACCGCCGAGTGCATCTTCACCCCCGCCGGGATGCCGAGCACCGGAACGCGGTCGCCGACGGCACTGAGGATGTCGCGTGCCGTGCCATCCCCGCCCGCGAACAGCAGGAGGTCGACCGCCGAGCCCACCATGGCCTCGGCTGCTCCTCTGGTGTCGGCGGGTCCGCCGGAACTTCGCGCCGCCCGGCGCAGGACGACGGGCTCCAGGCCGGCGGTCAGCGCACTGTGCTCGCCCAGGTCGCCGGCTCCGGTCACGAGGCCGAAGGGTGTCTTGGAGGCCGTGAGCCGGGTGAGCGCGCGAACGGCCCGCCCACCCGACAGCGGACGCGCGCCCCGCCGTTTCGCCTCTTCGAGGATTTCCGGTCCGTCGGTTCCTTTGAGCCCCACGCTGCCGCCCATGCCCGCGAGCGGATTGACGATCAGGCCGAGTGTCCTGCCCGCCCGATGCCTTTCGGCCCTGGCACCAGGGGAATGCTCCGGTGCCGCCGCCGCTGCCCCGGCGACACCGACCACCCCATGGTCCCGGTCCGGATAAGCCGACATACGTTCGAACTCCTCCTCGCAGATCACGAGAGTCTTCTCGGCGGGGAAGCGTGCCACCGCGAGAACTCAGAATGGTGTGCCGCCGCCTAATAGGCGGTCGAGCGCGTGGGGCCGCGTTCCCCATCCGGCCCGTCGACGGGCCGCCGCACGTCGGCGGCGAACCGGCCGCGCTGGGGGACGCCGGTCCATCGGGCCTTGCCTTGAGAGCCAACCAGCACTGAGCGGCGAAGTGAAACAAAACCTTGGCCGGCACCTACGCCCAGGAGTTGTTAATCGGCGCAATGCGCAGCGCAACGCGGCCCAACACGCCGAACGCTGAGATGCCGACACACGTGTTCGCGAGGAGCCGCCGGGGCCGCGTGCTCAGAACTCCTCGAGGACGCCGGTCGCGGTCTCGATCCGCGACACCAGGTCCGTCTCCCGGTCCTGAACCTCGACCGCCGTGGCACGAAACGCCTCGATCAGCGGTGTCGCGGGCCCCCGCCACGCCAGCACCAGCTCTGAACCGGCGACATCGGTGATCGGCCGGTACACGATCGACGGACGAGGGGCGAATCGGGACATGCTGATCGTCGTGACCGTGATCGCCTCTCCGGACGCGACCTTCTCCAGTTCCGCTTCCATCGAACCGACCATGGGCCCGACGTGCGGGAGCGACCGTTCATCGAGCCCGGTGTCGCGCAGCGTCCAGAACCTGGACCATGCCCTGTCGTTTGTGCACGGCGCGAGAATCCGCTCACCGACAAGATCGTCCAGTGTCACGGATCGAGCGGCCGCCAGGGGATGATTCCGGTCGACACCGATGGCGCGCGGTTCGACGAACATCCGCTCGACGTGGAGGCCGGGGCATTCGATCGGCGGCCGCACGAACGCGATGTCGGTCGTGTTCGAGTACAGGCCGCAAGACGGGTCGCCCCATTGGAACGACTCCAGTTCGATGGCCACCGAGGGATAGCGCGCGCGAAAGGCGCGGAGGATCGGCGCATTGAGCTCGAGCAGCGAGGATACGCTGAAACCTATCCGGAGCGGTCCCTGGAACCTGTCACGGGTCGCGCGAGCGGCCCGCGCGCCCTCATCCAGCGCGTCGAGTGCCGTGCGAGCGCCGCGAAGAAACAGCTCTCCGGCGTCGGTCAAGGCGACCGACCGCGTGGTGCGCACCAGGAGTTGCACCCCGACCTGCTCCTCCAGTTCGGCGATGCTGCGGCTGAGCCCTTGCTGCGAGATGTGCAGGGTCGCGGCCGCGTGCGTGAAATGCAGCTCATCGGCGAGGGTCACAAAGTGCCACAACCGGCGGGTATGGACGTCCACATCGTCAAAGCTAGACCGCGGGCAGGCGTTCCACAACGCGTGGCAGCGGACGCTCCCAACGAGTGCGGGGTCGCGCCCGGCGCGGGCGACAGGCCTACGCGATCATTGCCGGCCCCCGCAGCGACCTGCGCGGATGAGCGCGGCTCGCCGGAGCCGCCGGCGGTCCGCGATGGCCCCGGCGCGGGGGAGCCGGGTCCCGCCACGCTGCCGGGTACCGTCGCACCACCGTCAGCGCAGGCGGGTGCGGAGTATCTCGGAGAGTTCGGTGCGTTCGACGTAGTTCTCGAACCGGAATGACGCCGCCAGCGTCTGCGCTTCCGCTAATGTCGCACCGGCGAAAGCGCGGCCGAACCGTTCGACGAGTGGTTCGGCGAGTAGAATGTGCCGCACAAGCCCGTTGATGGGGCCGACCGGTACCTGGTCCGGGGAATCGCGACGACCGGGCTGAAGTAGTTGCGTCCCGTTTGTTCGTCGAGCAGCTTGACAAACCCGGATCGGTCTCCGGGTATCACCGGTATTTTCCTCAGTTGCGGTCTGTGCAGCCCACCGCTGAGGTGATCAGCTGGTCGAGATGATTCCGAGCCTTGCTAATGGACTCGATCGAATCCGTCATCCGGCTCCTGTCGGTGCGCAGTTGGTCGATCGCCTCAGGGCTGATGGTGCCCGAGTCCACACAGGACAAGGCCATTCGGATCGACCCATTAGTGAGGCCGGCCGAACGCAAGCGAAGAATGAACCGTATCCGATCGATTGAGGCTTCAGAGTAATCTCGATGCCCGCCTGCAGTGCGTTCGGGCCGCACCATACCCTCCTCTTCGTAGTACCGCAGAGCCCGGGCGCTGACTCCTGCCCGCTCGGCTGCCTCTGTGATTCGCATTGCACTCCTAAAAGGGGGGTTGAACTTCACGCGCGCGTGAAGTTTTATCCTAGGTGGCATGAAGATCAACAACACAACGGCGCTGGTCACCGGAGCCGGACGCGGACTCGGCCGGGAGTTTGTCCGCGAGCTCCTCGCCCGGGGGGCCAAGGTCTACGCAACAGGTCGTGACGTCACTTCACTGTCCTCCCTCGCTGAGGAGAGCAGGGTGACCGTCCTGCCCCTGGACGTCACAGACCCGTCTTCCGTAGCGGCGGCCGCCGAGGCGGCCGGTGATGTCGACTTGCTGGTGAACAATGCGGGAGTCTTCACAGCAACCGGTGTGCTGGGTGACCTCGACAAGGTGTGCAAGGAGATGGAGGTCAACTACTGGGGTGTTCTCTACATGGTCCGCGCCTTCGCTGATGTCCTCGCCCGAAACGACGGCGGCGCGATCCTGAACGTCGTCTCAGATGCCTCCTGGTCAACCGTGCCGGGCAACGGTGCCTACGCTGCGTCGAAAGCCGCGGCCTGGAACCTGAGCAACGCGCTGCGCCATGAGCTCGCCAAGCAGGCGACCCTTGTGACGGCTGTGCATCTCGGGGCCACAGATACCGATATGTTGCGCGGGATCGATATCCCTAAGGGGGATCCCGCGGACGTTGTTCGCGCGGCACTCGACGGCGTAGAAGCAGGTGAATTCGAGGTGCTCGCCGACGAAGCGGCTGCATCGATGAAAGCTGCTTTGAATAAAACTCCAGAGGAATTCTACCCCGAGTTGGCCCGCATGTTCCGAAAGTAGGAAAAGGGGTGCCGTTGGTGTTACCCGAACCAGGGCCTGGAAGACACCTGGCCGCGCGTAATGGTTCTTGCAGACGCGAGTCCTTTTAGGGCGGCCGGCGGGCCGTACCGCCACAGCGGGTCGGGCGAGTGTGAGCTGCCGGTCGGCGGCACACGAGGAAGATGGTGCCGGCCGACGGCGGCCCTCATAGGTTGGTCGGCGGAATCAGCGGGTGGCCGCGCGGATCACTGCGTGTCCCGACGAGAATAAGATGTGGGGCGTCCCTTCCGAATTCCTCGGACATATCAGCTAGCCACAGTGAGGTCCCGACAATCCGATGATGATTCTCAGAACTTACGCCCGTTTGTTCGTATCGCGCCTCGATGACGCACTTCCCACGCTGGAGGCGCTCATCGGCCATGGCCCTGATGCACGATTCACCTCTGACGACCCGAAGATGCTTGACGCTATCCTGGACGATCCGTCGGCCCCGCCGTTGGGTACGGGCGAAGTCGAGCTTGCCTTGATGGGAAGCTTCCTGGTCGTCGCAGGCGACGAGCCCGAACTCCACCGTGCGCGACGAGCAGTGGGACCGGTGGTCGTCGATGATCTCGAAGCAGTGACCTCGAAACTCGTCGCCCTCGGGGCGCGCCTTGCCGTGCAGCCCACCGAGGCTGAGACAGGCATCTTCAACTTCATCCAGCACAGTGACGGCACGCTTGTCGAGTACATCCAGTGGAAGCCCGAGGTGGTCGATTCCATTATTGGCAACGACGGTCAGCGGTAGAATCCCGTGAGTTCGCGGATCCGGTTGGGACGGGGCGAGTAATCGATCGTTCAGCCGCTAGCCGAACCTGGTTCCCAGGTAACTGTTTCCGACGGCGCGTTCCACGCCGCCGAACCGCGCCGGCGCCACCACACGGCCGCTGACCGATTGAGGGGCAGCACGCGGTTGCCTTCCAGAGCCACTACGCAGGCAGGTCGGCCTTCACGTGTTTGTGGCTGCTCTCGTAGATGATCTGGCTCTGGAAGCTCACGACCTCACTGCGCTGGCTGAGTTTGTCGATCAGGAAATTGTGCAGGTGGTCCAGGTCTGGAGCCGCCACCCGGATGAGGAAGTCGTCGTCTCCGGCGACCACGAACACGGCCGAGACCTCCGGCAGGGAGAGCAGCGCTTCCTTGAACCCGTCGATAACCTCCCTGCTCAAGGGTCGCAGGCGTGCGGACACGAAGGCTTGCACCTGCCGGTTGAGGGCTGCTGGTGCGATGTCGGCGTGGTAGCCGCGGATCACCCCGCGCTCGACGAGTGAACGCACCCGTTCCAAACAGGTGGAGGGCGCGACCCCGATGGCACGGGCAAGCTCCCGGTTGGTCTGCCGTGCATTTGTCTGGAGCTCCCGGATGATCGCCGAATCAAGTTCGTCCATGCGGCCTCCTCGGTCCGTCTCACGAATCTTATTCATTGATCTGGAGTATAGATGTGCATATGGCTAGCATCTAGATGGTGTTCCGTTCATTCATTCTAGGAGAAGCTTGTGCAGCCGCCCATGAAGATGATCATCGCCCTACGCGAAGGGCTGGAGCCGGCTCTCGCGGCCAACGCGGCCGCCGTACTGGGACTGGCCATGGGAGGCCGGCTCGAGGACTCGGTCGCCCCGGACGGCAAGGACGCCTCGGGCGGGGTCCACGCGGGGCTGAACCCGCATCCCGTTCCCACGCTCGTGGCCTCCGCCGGGCAGCTCAGCAGCCTCCATGAAAAAGCTTCCGCCAAAGAGGGCCTGGTCGTGGTGGGGTTCAACGAGGTGGCGCGCCGGTCCCGCACGTATCAGGAGTACGAAGCGGCACTCGCCGCGACGCCGGCCGAAGAGATCGCGCACGTCGGTCTGGCGCTCTTCGGCCCGCGGAACGCGGTCACGAAGCTGACGAAACGCCTGGCTCTCATGTCCTGAGCCGAAACCCACCCGGAAGGTATCCGGCCAAGCGGCGCTGTGGGAGGGCGCCGACCACCCGGGGCACCGGTTCCGGCGGTCCGTTGCCCGGTCACTGCGGGTACCTCTCTGGTGGGGACGGCGTCCGACTCGGTGGCGTTGGGCCGGCGGTTCGCAGGACGAGGCGGGGCGAGCGCCGACCGGGCCGGTCAGCCGTCGAACCGTGCGTGGGGTGCAGGGTTCTTCCGCGGCCGCATCCGGACCCGGGGCAGCTCCGGGGCAGGAATTCTCGCCATCCCGTCGCGGTTCTTCCCCGAGCCGCCGTGTCCCACGTAACCTTCGACGCGCCCGAACCGCTCGCCGTGGTTCTCCCACTCGTCCCGGTACCGCCTGATCTCCTCAGTCGAGCGGCCCAGGAAGTTCCACCACATGACGACCTCCTCGCCGAAGGGGGCACCTCCCAGGAGCACGACCCTGGCCGGTTCCTCGCCGCCGCTGGAGATGCGCAGTGCCTCCGACCCCACCCCGGTGTAGCCCACGGCGTCCTTGGGCACGTGCACGCCTTCGAGCGTGACGGACTCGCCGGTGTCCACCAGCAGACCGTGTTCGAACCCGGGATCGACCTCGAGATCGATCGCAGCGCCGGGGGCGAGCCGGAGTTCGGCCCCCACCAGCGGCGTGTACACGCTCACCGGCGAACGCGTGCCCAGCAGCGAACCGAGGAAGACCAGCGCGTACCCCCCGGCGAACTCGACGGGTTCAGGCACGAAATGCTCGAAACGGCGTTCCCCGGTGTGCCGGGCCTCCTCCGGCAGGGCGAGCCAGAGTTGCACCCCGTGGAGCCGGCCGGTGGCCGGGGCGGAGGTCTCGGAGTGGCAGATGCCGGCCCCAGCCGTCATCAGGTTCATCTCCCCGGGGAGGACGTCTGCGCTGTTGCCGCCGGAGTCGATGTGGGAGATGGCGCCGTCGAACAACCAACTGACCGTCTGCAGCCCGGTGTGCGGATGCGGCGCCACGTCCATCCCGCCGGTGGCCGCCACGTTGTCCGGCCCGTAATGGTCGACGAAGCACCACGCTCCGATCAACGAACGCTGCCGTTGCGGCAGTGTGCGGCGCACGTTCATCGCGCGCGGCCCACCCAGCGGCACGGCACGGGCGCTGATGATCTCGACCGGGGCTCTGCCCTCGCATTCCGCCCACGGTCCTGGCAGACCGCCCTCGGTGCACACGTGGGGGACCGGGTGAGCCTCTGGGTTGGTCATTGCGGTATCCCTTCTGCCTCGCGGGCGCGAATGCGGCTGTCGTGGCCGAGGAGGGGATGCCCGTCCTACGGCCGCACCGCCCCTCGGTAAGGGAGCCGGGCCCGCAGTCGGCCGCGGTAGGTCGGCTGGAAGGCGGAGCAGCCCGCCATCCAGCCGAGCGCCACCCGACCGCGCGCCCAGGTGCCGCCCGAGCCGAGCCGGCGCCGGCGATCCTCGTCGGCGGGTTGTGCCCCGGCCGTCATCATGTCGATGCCGGCCTGGGCGGAACTCGTCTCCCTCAGCCTGCGGGACGCCGACCCGGTCGGCAAGCCGGGGACCGATCGCGGACTCTCCGGTACCTGCAACCGGCTTCATGTACGGTCACCATCAGCATTGGCCCGGAAGTTGCGAAGGCAAGGGAACATGGGCATGGCAGATTTCACGGCGGCACCGCTCACCCCTGAAACATGGCAGGACTTCGAGCAGGTCATGGGGTCAAACGGGGGAGCGCGAGGATGCTGGTGCATGCACTGGCGGGTCTCGTTCAAAGAATGGGAGGCCGGCCGGGGGGACGGCAACCGGGATACGCTGCGTGAGCGCGCAGGCCGGCAGCCTCCTCCCGGGCTGGTGTCCTATGTTGCCGACGAGGCCGTGGGCTGGGTCGGAATCGGCGACCGCTCGGAGTATCCTCGCCTACAGCGTTCGCAGGTGACCAAGCCGCTCGATGATACGCCGGTATGGGTGATCAGCTGTTTGTTCGTGCGACGCAGCCACCGCCAGCAGCGGCTTCAGGCGAAGATGATCGCCGCGGCGTGCGACTTCGCCGCCGAGCACGGCCGGCACACGGTTGAGGGCTTCCCCGTCGAGCCTGCACCAGGCCGGGCCGCGGGCGCGGACAACGCCATGACCGGCATCGCGTCGGCGTTTCATGAAGCCGGGTTCACCGAAGTGGCGCGCCGCAAGAAGGATCGACCGGCGATGCGCCGTACCGTCGCCGACGCGTAACCGGTGGGGGAGCGGGTGCCGGTTCTCCCGCGGGCGGGCGCGGATTGGTGGGATGGACCGCACCACCAGCCGGCCAGACGCCCCAGCGCGGCGACTCTCACCACGGGCAGCGCCGCCCGGTCGAGCTTGCCGTTGCGGTTGACCGGCAGCTCTGCCACCGGTACCACGGCGGCCGGGGCGGGCGGTCACCGGTCCCGCCCGCAGGGGCCGGGGCGGCGCACCGACCCTGCGGAAATGCCCAAATATTGGAGCTGAGACGGGCATTTCTGCATGATCATCGCCGGGAACCCGACATATAACGGGCGCACGGCCACCCTTTAATCCGGCATAACGGACACACGCGCGCCCGCCCGGGCGGTGATGTCAATCGGTGGTTGCAACGAGGTGTTCGTGGAGGGCCTCTGCGGGGGTGCGGTACCCCAGGGTCTTGCGGGCGCGGGTCAGCGATCGGGTTACCGGGGCGCCTCGGCGAGAAATGAGCGAACGACCGCGCCGTATTCCGTGGGGCGTTCGATCGGGACGAAATGGCCAGCGCCCTCGATCACCTCCAGCCGCCCGTGTGAAACACGTCCAGCGGCCTCGCGGGGGAAACGTACTGGCACCGCGGAGTCCTCAGCTCCGTGTACGAAGAGAACGGGACAGGAGAGATTCCCAACGCGCGCCATGAAGTCGGTGCGCATCCGCCGGAACCCGATCTCGAAGCGGTTCCAGTCGCAGAACATGTGACCGTTCCAGCGACGCTTGGCACGGTATTCCTCGGCGGCCATCGCGGCCAGTTCGGTGATCTCCTCGGCCGGAACGTCATCCGAGAAGGCCACGTGGGTGAGGACCCAGCGTTCCAGCCCGGAGGGTGTGCACATACGCGTGAGCAGCCAGGACATGGGTGTCCTCAGAGAAAGATACGCGAGCTCGTGTGAGGCCACCCGGTCCTGGATTCCGCCGCAGGAGGTGAGCACCAGGCGGTCGACGCGCTCCGGCCGCCGCAGCGCGAATCCGAGGGAGGTCGCCGAGCCCAGGGAGAGACCGATCAAGGTCGCCGACTCCAGCCCCCAATGGTCGAGGAGCCGCTCCAGTATGTACTCCTGCCCGCGCTGGTCGGCACGGCCCTTCCAGGGCCAACTGCCACCATGCTTGGGGTGGTCGGGCACGAACACCCGGTGGTCGGTGGCGAGCTCGGGGGCCAGCCACCTCCACGTCCATCCTCCGTTGTCCAGACCGCCGCCGTGCAGCAGTACGACGGGCCTCCCGGATTCCCCGAGGACGCGATAGGTGATGCGCCCCTCTTCGAGTTCCACGCTCCGCTGGCCGCTCATCACTGGTCCTCACTGTCTGACGAGCGCTCCCAGCGCTCGGTGGGTTCACTCATTTGCTCCGCTGCTCTCCAGGAGCGGCACACCCGGGGCCAGAGGCGTGTCATCGCTCATGATGTGGATTCTCGCGACGTCAGTCGGCTGTGGACAGGCGCGCTCGTCACCGATCCGGGATGACGTTTGCCAGTGGCGGCGCCGTCCAAAGGGCGTGGGCGGCGGCGCACGCCCGCAGGCGTGCGGAGTTCGCTGATCCCGCGCAGGCGCGCGGCCCCGCAAGTGGAACCGTTCGGCCAGAACGCCCTCGGACACGTGGTGCGATGGGCGGGTTTGCTACATATATAGCAAGTCATGCTACATCTGTAGCATGGCTGAGTCCCGTAAGAGTGTGTGCCCCCTGTGCGAGGCGATGTGCGCGCTGCGAGTCGACGTCCACGACGATCGCATCGTTGGCCTTCGCGGGGACCCCGACGACCCGTTGTCCCGCGGCCACATTTGCCCCAAGGCGTTCGCGCTGCAGGACGTGCATGACGACCCCGACCGGTTGCGGACCCCGGTGCGCAGGGGGCCCGACGGCTGGACGGAGATCTCATGGGACGACGCCCTCGACCTGGTGGCGGAGGAGCTGGCGCGGATCCGTCGGGAACACGGTGCCGACGCCGTGGCGGTCTACCAGGGCAACCCTGTGGTGCACAGCCTCGGTTCGATGACGCACGGGCCGGCGTTCGTGCGGACGCTGGCCACCCGCAACCGTTACTCGGCGACCTCGCTCGACCAGTTGCCGCACCAGATCGTCGCCCACCAGATGTACGGGAACCAGTGGCTGCTGCCGGTGCCCGACATCGACCGCACCGACCATCTGCTCGTGCTTGGCGCGAACCCTGTCGTGTCCAATGGGAGCATCATGACCGCGCCCGGATTCGGGCGCCGGCTGACGGAACTGCGGAAACGCGGCGGGCGACTGGTCGTGGTCGACCCCCGCCGCACCGAGACGGCGCGCCGCGCCGACGCGCACCACCCCATCCGGCCCGGCACTGACGCCGCCCTGCTGTTCGCGATGGCCCACGTGATACTGCGCGAGGATCTCGCCCGGCCCGCCCACTACATCGGCGGCATCGCCAAGGTTGTGCGCGCGGTGGAGCCGTTCACTCCCGAGCGTGCCGCCGCGGTGACGGGGATCGCGGCCGGAGATATCCGCCGCCTCGCTCGCGCGTTCGCCACGGCGCCCTCCGCCGCCTGCTACGGGCGCATGGGCGTGTCGACCCAGCGGTACGGGGTGCTGTGCCAGTGGGGCATACAACTTCTCAACGCGCTCACCGGCAACCTGGACCGGCCGGGCGGCACCCTGCTGACCGCACCGGCGATCGACCCCATCCGCAATGGCGCCGTCGACCCGGGGAGCTACGGTCGGTGGGCCAGCCGTGTACGGGGACTTCCCGAGATCGGAGGGGAGCTGCCCGCGGTGACACTCGCCGATGAGATCCGCAGCCCGGGTTCGGGCCAGGTTCGGGCGCTGCTCACCGTCGCCGGCAATCCGGTGCTCTCCGTCCCCGGAGGCACCGCCCTGGCGGAGACGCTTCCCGGGCTGGACTTCATGGCCGCGATCGACTTCTACATCAACGAGACGACCCGGCACGCCGACGTCATCCTGCCACCCACCGACGCGCTCGAACGCGACCACTACGACCTCGTGTTTCACCTGCTCGCCGTGCGCAACACCGCCCGCTATGCCCCGGCCCTGTTCCCGAAGCCGGACACCGCACGCCACGACTGGCAGATCTTCGCCGAGCTCGGCCGCCGCTACCGTTCGCTCGTCCGCTCGGGGGCATGGACCGACTGGCTGATGCTTCGGACCACCCCGGCACGCATCGTCGACCTTGGGCTGCGGTTCGGCCCGTACCGGCTCTCGCTGCGCCGGTTGCGCCGCTCGCCGAACGGGCGCGACCTGGGGGCGTTGCGTCCCAGCCTGCCCGGGCGGTTGCGGACCCGCGATCGTCGGGTGCGCGGCGCTCCCCCGATCCTGGTCGCGGCGGCGGACCGCGCCGCCACCGAGCTGCTCGACCCTCCCGACGAACACGAGCTCCTGCTGGTCGGGCGCAGGCAGACGCGTGGGAACAACTCGTGGCTGCACAACACGGCCCGGCTGGTGAGCGGCCGTCCGCGGCACCACCTGCTCATGCACCCCGACGACATGCGTGACCGCGGGATCCCTGACGGCGGGCGCGCCCGCGTCCGGTCCCGTTCGGGCGAACTGGTGACCGACGTGCGCGCCACGACCGACCTCATGCGGGGGGTCGTGAGCCTTCCCCACGGTTTCGGGCACGACCGGCCGGGTGTGCGGCTGTCCACCGCGCGGCGGGTGGCGGGAGAGAGCGCCAACGACGTCACCGACCCGCTCGACGTGGACGAAACCGGTGCCACCGCGATCCTCAACGGTTTCCCCGTCACCGTGCGGTGCGAATGACCGGGACGAAAGCGGTACGCGTCTATTCTGACGCCATGCCCATCCGAACGGGACCGGACCGGACACGACGCGAAAGGGCGGCCGATGGTGCTGTCGCGGTGATCGCCGAGTCCGGGCTGCGCGGCTTGACGCACCGCGCGGTCGATGTGCGTGCGCAGCTACCCCCCGGAAGCACGAGCAGTTGTTTCCGGACCCGCAGGGCGCTCGTCGAGGGCGCGCTGGCCCGGATCCTGGAGCTCGACGAGGCGATCCTCGACCGGCTACCGCCGGCGTGGTGGCGCTCGCCCGAGCTTGCGGTGGAGGCCCTGACAGGGGTGTTGGAGACCTGGCTCGGTGAGGCGCGGCACCGGACCCGGGCCCGCATGGTCCTGTACCTCGACGCGTCCCTGGCGCGGGACAGCGAGTCATGGTACGCCGCAGCGAGCGGGAGGTTTCTGGAGCGCGCCGCCTCTGGCATGCGCGAAGCGGGACTCCCGGAGCCGGAGCGCAGCGCCGCCCTGTTCGTCTCGCAGCTCGACGGGGTCCTGTTCGGTGCCCTGACCCGACCGGACTACGTGACGGTCGACCGGGAGTGGCTGCGTGGTGCGGTGCGGGCGGTGCTGCGTTCGCTGGGCGCGCCGGAGCACTCGGGGTAGAGAGGTGTGTGGTCGGGCGGTGGGCACCCCCGGTGTCCTCGCACACTCCACGACGCGCACTCCGACCACCATGACACGTGTAATCGCGGGGACCCTCACAACGCACGCCAATGACGTGCCACCTGGGAGTGTTGCCCGCGCGACCTCGCTGACAGTCTGAACACCATGACTTCCCAGCCAAGCGCCGAGCCCGCGGAACCGCTCCCCGACCCCCGGCAGGGCCACACGCCCCCTGGGGACCGGCCGGTGGACGGACGGAACCCGTGGGAGCAGATCAAACCGTGGCGTGGCAAGGCGACCCGGACGGACAAGGCACTGCTGGCCACCATTCTCGGGATGTTCACCGTGTTGCTGGTGATGTGGCCGTTGCGGCCACTGTTGATCGCCGACCATCCCGTGCTGCTCGCGCTCGTGACCGGTAGTAAGACGTCGATCGGTGCGGCGGCGGCCTACGCGCGCATCGGTGAGATACCGCTGTGGGGCGCGATCGCCGCCGGGACCGTGGGCATCATCAAAATCAACTGGGTGTTCTGGTGGACCGGCCGACGGTGGGGCCGGGGCATGATCGACATGTTCGCCACCACCGAGCGCGCGCAGCGGCTCGCCGACCGGTTGCAGAACATGAACCCGTGGCTCGTCCGGGCCGCTGTCGTGCTCTGCTACCTGCCAGGCATCCCCCGCGTGATCGTGTACGGCGTGGCCGGGTGGACCGGGATGCGCCTGGGTACGTTCCTCGTGCTGGACACGCTGGCCGCGACAGCCCTCACCTCGGTTGTCGCCGGGTGCGGCTACGCCCTCGGGCAGGACGCCGTCGACGTCATCATCGCCATCGACGACTACGCCATCTGGATCACCCTCGCCATCGCCGTGGCGCTGCCGTTCGTGCCCATGATCCGGGCGCGTCTGGGACGCGTCGGAAAGCGCGACACCGGCCGCGGCGAGGCGGAGGAGCCCACCCACCCGGGTGGGGACCAGCCCCCGGCATGACCAGGGGCACCTCCACGCCGTCCAGAGCGGGCCGCTACCGCGGGTGCGGCAGGCGCGGCCAGTGCGGCCCGGCCGCCTCGGCGCCGTGCGCGGAGGCGGCGACGCGGGAACCGGACGGACCCACCCGCCATGTCACGTTCGCGATCGCGGCCCCGTCGTGATCGGTGAGGGAGGTTCGAATATGACCCAGAACATCACGGTCGTGGGTGGCGGGCTCGGTGGGCTCGTCACCGCCATCTCCGCCGCCGAGTCCGGAGCCCGCGTCACCCTGTTCGAGGCGCACGAGACCCTGGGGGGACGCGCGAGGTCGACGCCCGCGCCCTACATAGCCAACGAGGGCCCACACGTCTTCTACAGCGACGGACCGGAATGGCGCTGGCTCGCGGCACGGAACCTGGTCCCGGCGGCGAAACTGGGCCTGTCGGAAGCCAGGGGGCTGCGGTTCCGGCACGGCGGACGACTGCACCGGCGCCCCCCGGCGGGGGTGCTGCGGGCCGCGGCGCAGCGGGGGCTGCGCGCCCCGGTGGAACCGGCCTTCACCGAATGGGCGACCCGACGGTTCGGCCCCACCACGGCACGCCAGATCGCCAGCTTCACCGGAGTGGTGACCTTCGACTCCGATCCCGGGCGGCTGTCGGCGGCGTTCGTGTGGGAACGGTTCCTGCGCGTCACCCGGCCGCGGTACCCGGCGGTGCGGTACGTGCTCGGCGGATGGCAGACCCTGGTGGACAACCTCGCCGGGCTCGCCCGTTCGCTGGGGGTCGAGATCCGCACCGGTACCCGGGTGCACGAGCTGCCGGACCCGCCGGTGGTCGTGGCCGCGTCACTGGTGGCCGCCCGCAGGCTCCTCGGCGACGACGCGCTCACGACCGAGAGTGGACGAACGGTCATGCTGGACCTGGGGGTACGCCAGGACGCGGGCGACGCCTTCCTCGTGTTCGACCACGACGAGGCGGGCTTCGTGGAGCGCTACACCAGCGTTGACCCGTCGCTCGCCCCTGAGGGCGAGTCCCTGGTTCAGGCACAGCTGCCGCTGAGAAGCGGGGAGTCGAAGCCGCGAGGGCTGGAGCGGATGGCTCCGCTACTGAACCAGGCCATTCCAGGGTGGGAGGACCGCACGACCTGGCGACGCGCGTCGGTGGCGGACTCCCGCAGCGGCGCGCTCGACCTGCCCGGAACCACCTGGCGCGACCGTCCGGCGGTTGACCGCGGGAACGGTGTCTACCTGGTCGGTGACCAGGTGGCGGCCCCGGGCCTCCTTAGCGAGGTGACCATCGCGAGCGCGCTCCACGCGGCGCGAGCGGCCGCGACGACCGACGCACGTGGGACGCTCTCCAGGTGAGCGAGGAACGTCAGGATCACACGGCCCACTTCACGGACAGCCGGGAGCTGCTCTTCGGGGTGGCCTACCGGATCCTGGGTGACGCCGCCGAGGCCGAGGACGTCGTGCAGGACGCGTGGTTGCGCTGGCGCGACGTCGACCCTGGGCGGGTGGGCAACCCGACCGGGTTCCTGGTGCGCACCGCGACCAACCTCGCATTGGACCGGTTGCGGTCCGCACGGGCCAGGCGCGAGTCCTACGTGGGACCGTGGCTCCCCGAGCCGATCCTGACCAGCCCGGACGTGGCCGAGGACGTCGAACACGGCGACACGGTGTCTCTCGGGCTCCTGGTGGTCCTGGAGACGCTGTCTCCGCTGGAGCGTGCGGTGTTCGTGCTGCGTGAGGCGTTCGCCTTCTCCTATGCCGAGATCGGCGAGATTCTCGGACGCGGCGAGTCGTCGGTTCGGCAACTCGGGCACCGAGCCCGCAGCCACGTCCAGGCGCGGCGCCCCCGTTTCGATACGGACCGGAGGCGCCACCGCGAGGTGACCGAGCGTTTCCTCGCGGCCTGTATCGGGGGCGACATGGCGGGCCTACTGGAGATCCTGGCGCCCGAGGTCGAGCTGGCCAGTGACAGCGGTGGCCGGGCACGGGCACCACTGCGGAGGATCACCGGCGCCGACAAGGTCGGGCGCTTCCTGGTGGGCATCGCCCGGCGGCCGCCACCCCACACCGAGTTCACGCAGGTCGAGGTGAACGGCGCTCCCGCGTCGCTGGTGCTATCGGAGGGGCGCCCCTTTGCCCTGTTCGCGCTGGAGCTGGCCGACGCGAGAGTGACCGCGGTCCGGCTGATCGTCAACCCGGAGAAACTGGCTGGCCTCGACACGGCCGCTCTCGACCGGGACGAACTCCCGTAGCCGAGCGCGGGGGCGGCGGCTGTCCTCACCGTATTGCGCGCCAGTTGGTCGGCGGACTCCTGTCTTGGTGTTACACGATGCTCAAGTGTCCCGTGGAGGTGAGGCCGGGTCGGCGGTCGCGGCGGGCGCCTCGTGTTCGCGGTGCACCGCCACGGCCACGATAACGAGGCCCACTCCCAGGACTTCCAGCGGCCTCGGCACCTGCGCCAAGACGAGGATTCCGATGACTGTCGCGGTGGCGGGAAGCAGTGCTGTCATTAGCGCGTAGGTCCCACGCGCCAGCCTGCGCATGGCCATCTGATCGAAGGCGTAGGGAATCACCGAGGACGTGATGCCGACGCCGATCGCCGCGCCGATCGCCACGGGACTGGTGAAGGCGGGGAGCGCATCGGTGACGCCGAGGGGGAGTGCGACGACACCCGCGACCATCATCGCCGCCGCAAGCCCGTCCACGCCAGCGAGGTGCTCGTTCCTCGATACCCGATGGCCGATGATGATATATCCGGCGAACAGGGCCATGTTCGCGAACGCGAAGACGAACCCCAGCGGCGCCCCGGCAAGGCTCACCTGGCTCAGGGCGGCGACCCCGCCGACCGTGAGCGCCAGGGCGCCGAGGTTGCGGAGACTGCGCACCGCGACCGCCGCAAGCGCGATGGGCCCCGCGAACTCGATCGCCGCCACAGTCCCCAGCGGTAGGACGTCGATCGCGAGGTAGAACACCGCGTTCATGTGCGCGAGGAGGAAACCCCAGGCGACGACCGTCGCGCGCTCCTTGCGTCCGGCCGCTAACCAGGCCCGCCACGGTCGGCGCCAGAGGGCGAAGATCACGGCGGCCGAGAGGATGCGCAGCCAGGCCACACCGAGAGGCTCGACCCGGATGAACAGCAGCACCGCGAACGACGGACCCAGGTAGTGGAAGATCGCCGAAGCCACGAAGAAGAGTTCGGGGCGAACCCGCTGTGCGCAGGGTCGGCGCCCCGCTTTGGTGGTGAACATCGCCGCACCCTAACGGTCGAACTCCACTTTGAGCATTAAGTGCACGATGGCGCACGGATGCTAACGTGTCAAATGACTCAAGGGTGTTAGGAGAGGAGGGTGGTGATGGCCGACAGTCTCGACCTCGACCCGGGCCCGTATCGGGGGACCTACAAGCTCATCGGCGGCGCACCCTGCCTCGACTTCGCCAATCTGGTGAGCTACCGCGGCACCGCGCGCCACCACGACTGGCTCTGTCCGGTCGACAATGCGGCCATATGGAGCGAGGCGGCCGGCTTCCCCAGGGCCGTTCTGGGCGACCCGTCCGAGCTGCTCGGGTTTCGCGAGGTCCTCGCCCAAGTATTCCTCGCTGTCGCGGACTCGAGGGAACCCGCGGCAACCTGTCTGGGACGGATCAGTGCGGCCGCCCTCGCCGCCCGGGAGCGGGCGCGCCTGGAGTTCCCACCTGGCGGAACGCATGCCGTGTGGGTCGACGACACCCCCCGCCTCATCGGTGTCCTCGCCCTCGACGCGGTGCGGCTCCTCACCTCAGAGGAGTCCCTCGCTCGTGTTCGCGCCTGCCGCGAATGCCGATGGGTTTTCCTCGACACCACCCGCAACCGCAGCCGCCGCTGGTGCGACCCCGCCGACTGCGGCAACCGCGCGCGGCAGCGCAGGCACTACACCAGCACGCACCACGCCGGCGCGACCGCCACGGACTGAGTCACGCGTTGGTCGCGTACGGTGATCCCAGGTCGCATTGCGGCCCTGTCCCGAACGACCCGCGGGTGGCAGGACGGTGAGGAACGCCCCGGTGGCGCCGCCCGAAGCGCCGCACGGCCTCGGTCACACGTCGGCCACACCGATGGCCTGCTCGATCACGTCGGCGATCTGCTGGGGCCGCGTGAGCACGGCGAGGTGGTCGGCGTTCTCGCGGTGTACCCACCAGCCTCGGCGTTCCGCGTCCGCAGCCTCCTGGTCGTAGGCTGCGCTCAACCGCACGTAGGCGCACCAAGGCGGAGCGCCGCCGCGCACGGTCGGCGCCGGTTCCTCGAAGAACGCCACCGGCAGCTCCGGAAGCTCGGCGACGAACCGCTCCCGCGTACCCGCATCGGGCACCAGGGTGTCGAGCGTCCCCGCCGGAAACCACTCGTTCCAGCGGGGAAGGCGGCCGGCACGGGCCAGACCGGCCACCTGCTCGCGCAATGGCGGCGGTGCGGTATCGAACCAACTGCGGCCCGGGTGCGGAAGGAGGGCGTCAACGAACACCGACCCCCGAACTCCGTCTCCCACGGCCTCGGCGATCGCCGGTAGCAGCGGTCCCGCGCCACTATGGCCGACCAACACCACCCGGCCATTGTTCTCCTCCCCGCCCAATGCGCTTACCGCTGCCTCAGTGAACTTCCGGTAGTACGGAGGACCTTCGTCAGCAACCGCGGTCAGCGAGGGGACGGCAACGCGATGTCCCTTATCCCGCAGGTGCGCGGCCGTTGGATCCCAGGTCAGCGGGCCCACCAGCGGACTGTGGACGAGTACGATCAGGTGTTCGGTCATGGTCGCCATGGGGTCCAGTATGGGAGCGCGGGAATCGGGGGCGCAGAATCACCCGTCATCGTTTCGCGGTGAGTTTTGCAACGCCCGGGGCATTACACGTATCACCGACTGACAGCCGGGCGGGAATGGGCCCCGCGGCGCTCCTTCATTCCCGGGGACGCACAGCGTTCAGCGGATTTCCCTGTGGACGGCCGGTTCCTGCGGTCATATGCGCGCCGTGACAGTTCCCGGCAGTAGTCGCCCTCTCACGTCCCGGCTACCGACAGCACTGCGACGAAGTGGATATCTTCATCAGATGGCGGACATCCGTGGTCTCCGGCACGCCTGTTACACGGCGGCCCGGCGTACTGGCGGCGAGGTGGTCGAGTTCCGCCTCGCCGGCGACGTGACCCCTAACTTCCACCAAGGGATCGTCGCTTACCGTGAGCACAAGGTCGCCGTGGCCTGCACGCGTGACTCGGCGATACTGGCGGTCGCAGAACCCCGAACCATCGAATTCGTCGACGGAGCCAGGGAGTCGGGCCCGTTGACGTTCGTCCACGCTCCCGCGCTGACGGCTGTCCTGGCAGAGCTGCCGGGGTTCCAGGTGCTGGCCTCGTCGGAGCTGAACGGCCCGTTCGATTTCGCAGCCTGGCCTGATGTCGCGCCTGACGACATCAAGTACTGGCGGCCCGGCAACCTCGGCGAGGCCCTCTTCAACCACTGGGACTGACGAGCGCCGAAACTTCGCCGAGCTCAATCTGTCGTCACGTACCGTGACAACACTGCGGCCGCCCGACTTTCCATCATGGAAACCCGATGTTAGAGTTTCCATGATGGAAAGTCGGGGTGAGGGAGGCGGATCCATGGACGATGTGACGGCGCAGGACGCTCTGAACAGTGTGCAGGACGTCCAATGCCGGGTGGTTGACCGAGGGGCCAGTCCGTGGTGGTACCACCCGGCTCTGGGGGTGTCGATGGCGATCGCCGTCGGAATGGGCAGCTTCAGTTGGGATCTGATTCCCTACGCGGTCATCGGCGGCGGGGCTGTCGTCCCCACGGTATTGTCGGCGCTGGTCGACCGCAGAAACGGGGTGGCGATTAACCGTTACGGCGCGACGCCGGAGTCACGTCGGTCGAGTGGCGGTTACGCGCTCGCACTCACGCTCCTGATTGCCGTGGGGATCCTGTTGCAGTGGGGGGCGGGCCTGCCTTGGGCGATGGCTGCCAGCGGTGCGCTCGTCCTGGTTCTCACCGTGATCTGCGGTCGCCGGATCGAGTCGCGCGTATTGGCTGACCTCCGGCAGGGGAGCGCATGAGCCGGGCGGTCTTCAACGAGGTGATTCACCCGCCGAATCGGTTGCGGTTATGTGCGATGCTCGCCGCTGCCGACTCGGTGGAGTTCGGAGCTGCTCGTGACACGCTCGGAGTGAGCGACTCCGTGCTCAGTAAGCAGGTCAAGATCCTCCAGTCGGAGGGGTATGTGAGCAGCGTCAAAGGACCGCGTAACGCCAGGACCCATACCTGGCTCAAGCTCACGCGGGCCGGGCGTATCGCGCTGGACGAACACTTGGCCGCTCTCCGGGACATCGCCGGAGAGAGTCGGCCCCGGTCCTCGGCGGGCGGGAACGCTTCGGCGGACCGATTGAACGAGGCGTAGGCTCGGAAGAAGCCGTTCGCGGTGTCGGCGGCTCCACTAGGCACAGGTCGGCGACATGGTCGCTTGTGTACGAGAAGCACTGCACGTATCGCGCCCTCTACCGGGCGTCGAGTCCGGCCGCTCGGCCGAGTAGCGCGTTGGCCCACCTTGTGCCGGCAAGTCGGGTGCCTATCGACCGCGCCGCGAGCGACAGGCGGTTGCTAGGAATGAACAGTTCGCGGGATCGACGCCCACGGCGCTGCTTGGAGAGCACGATCGGTCGCAGCCGCTGTTCCCACTCCGTCAACGCGGTTCCGATGTCGCGCTGCTGGTCGAGGATCGTCCCCAGCAAGGCTCCGCCGCCGACCGCGAGTGACGCGCCGTATCCGGCGAGCAGGCTGACCGACCAGGCGGAATCGCCGACGAGTACGACCCTGTGACGGCTCCACGACTCCATTCGGATCTGGCTGATGGTATCGAAGAACAACGTGTCTGCCGTTTCCGCCCGTGCGATCAGTTCCGGCCAGGCCCAGTCCAGATCTCCATACACGCGGTGCAGTACCGGGAGAGGGCCGGACGCGAGGTAGGGCTGGAGGCGCTCGGTGGCGAAGGTGAAGAATGCGGCAAGGCGATTGCCGCGCTGCGGATAGACGCCAACTCCGCGTCCGACCAGCGCGAGGAACGTCGTCCGGTCGGCCAACGGGCCCGGCGGGTCATCGACCTCGAACGACATCACCGCCGCCCCGAAGTCGTGGCGATACCTCTTCTCAGCGCCGAACACGAGTCGTCTGACGGTGGAATGCAGCCCGTCGGCGCCGACGAGCAGGTCCACGTGGAGACGCGAGCCATCGCTGAGCGTGGCCTGGACACTGTCCGGCTCGTTGTCGATCCCGGTCACGTCCGCGCTGAACCGCAGGTCGAGAGTCGACGGGAGCGCGTCGTGAAGCACGCGCTCCAAGTCCCCCCGCAAGATCGAGATCATTCGGTTTCCAACCCACGCCTGCTGGGACTCGACCGGCATCGAAGCCAGAACCCTGCCATCGCCATCGACATGCTGCACTGGGCTCCACGGCGATGCCAGGAGGTGAAGCTCCTCGATCAATCCCAGCCGCTCGGCGGCGTTGTATCCAACGCCGGAGAAGCCCACGACGAACGCTCCTCCGCGTAGCCGAGCGGCTCTCTCCAGGACGGTCACCCGCCAGCCGAACCGTGCCAACTGGAGGGCCGTAGCCAGACCGGCGATCCCGGCTCCCACCACCAGCGCCTTTCGGGGTGACTCTTCAGGCCGCACCACACACTCCTCCCTCGCCCACGCGCCGGGATCGGCATGACCCCCCGAACATTATTGGATTTCAGAAGTGTTTGGAAATTCAGTAGATGGTCGTATGGCGCCCCCGATCGAGCGCGCTGAGCATCTCGCCCTCGTGCCGGGCCGGGTGGCGGATGACCGCCAGGCTGCTGGCGGCGTTCCTGTTCAGTGAGGTGGAAAAGCCGGGGAGCCTCGCTGCACGGAGACAATCGGCTCTCCGCTGGAATCCCCACCGGTCTAGCCTCGATCTTTCGTGAGGCTGCGGCGTCGAAGTGAAGGACCCGGCCCTGTCTCACG
>NZ_BAAGYZ010000068.1:0-8866 GCF_054778995.1 Streptomonospora sediminis | reverse complement strand
GCCGCCACCGGCGCCACCACCGCCACCGCCGCCTCCTCCACCGCCACCGCCACCGGCGCCGGCGCCGCCTCCTCCACCGCCACCGCCGGCGCCGCCGGCGAAGCCGCCGCGGCTGGAACCGGTGGACTTGCCGCCGTTGGCACCCCACACGACGAAGTTGATGAGGATCACGACGAAGAGGACGATGCCGAACAGCAGGAACGGCGAACCCAGCGGGCCGGAGGACTCGTCGCTTCCGTCGGAGCCTTCGTCGGTATAGGCGGGTTCGGGGATGTCGACGCTGCCGGCTTCGAGCGCAAGGTCGATGCTGAACGCCTGGCCCGGCTGGATCGGGCCGTTGGAGAAGGTCGCCTGTGTCCCCTGGTGGTCGGCGCTCTCGCAGGGGTCCTCCGAGGAGGTTTCACCCGCGTAGCAGTCGGCCTGCCGGATGTCCCCGGGCGCGTCCACCGTCACCCGGGCGGCCTCGACCGGGATCGACCACCCCGAACCCACGATGTCCTGGAACAGCCGCGGGCGGTCGCTGGAATCGGCGACGAGCAAGGTGTCGTAGGAGTAACTGAAGGCGAAGGTCTTCTCGCCGGTCAGCTGATCGCCGCCGGTCCCGTCACCGATGGTGATGACCTCCGAGTCGCCGCTGGAGGAGATGTCGGTACTCCCGACGCCCGCATCATCTTCCACGGTCACGTCGGATAGGCCGAAATCCTGCTCGGTCCCGTCGACCTCGCCGCTGACCGGCAGCCAGCGTTCCACCGGATCGCCCGGAACGCTGCCCAAGTCGTAGGTCAACTCCTCGCGGACCCGCACGCTGCCGCTCTCGGTGATGGTCACCTCGGCGGCGAAATCGGTGACCGCACGCCCGGACGATTCGGCCGTCTCCGCCACTGCCGCAGGTGCCGCGCCCGGCACTCCGGCCGGCACCACCACCGGCGCGGCAAGGACCGCCGCGGCCCCCACCCCCGCACCGAACACCGCCGCCGCACTCCGCAGCCTCTTTCGTACACCCGTTCGCGCCGTCATCGAATGCATGACCACTTTGATCCCCGTTTGCACGGCGGGGTTGCAACACGATCCGGTATCGGCCGGATCCGGCCGCGCGCCGGCGCAGCGGGGGCGGGTGACCGCCGGCGCGCCGACGGCGGCGGTCACCCGCCCCCTCCGCCGCCACCGCCGCCACCGGCGCCTCCTCCACCCCCACCGCCACCGCCACCGCCGCCGCCACCACCGATGTTTCCGCCGCCGCGGCCACCGCGGCCGCCGCCTGAACCGCCGAGGAAGCGGACAAGGCCGGAACCGGTGGAGTCGTCGCCGTCGTCGGAACCGGTGGCGTCACCGCCCGTGGAGTCCCCGGTGTCCAGGGCCCGCAGGAGGAGGTAGGCGATCCCCGCAAAGATGCTGAGGACGACCAGTACCGGGAGCGGCGATGCGGAGGAGTCCGTGTCGGCATGCGTCTCGCCCGCATAGGCGGGCTCGGGGATTTCGGCGGCGCCGGCGGCGAGCTCAAGGTCGATGCTGAACGCCTGCCCGGGCGCGATCGGGCCACTCGTGAAGGCCGCTTCGCTCCCCTGGAAATCGGCGCTCGCACAGGGCTCCTGCGAACCGGGCTCCCCGGCGTAGCAGTCCGCCGTCTCAACGGCTCCGGGTGCGTGCACCGCCACGCGGGCCGCCTCGACAGGGACCGACCAGCCCGTGCCCACGATGTCCTGGAACAGCCGGGGGCGTTCGCCCGTGGTGTCGGCGACGAGCAGGGTCCTGTAGGTGTAGCTGATGGCGAAGGTCTGCGTGCCCGCCGGTTGGCCGTCGCCGGACCCGCCCCCGATCCGGATGACCTCGGAGTCGCCGCTGGAGGAGATCCCAACGGGCTCAACACCCGCGGAGTCCGCCACAGCCACGTCGGTCAGTCCGAACTCGTAGTCGGTTCCGGCGATCTGGCCGCTGGTAGGCAGCCGGCGCTCCACCGCATCGCCCGGGCCGCTGCCCAGGCGGTAGGTGAGTTCCTCGCGGACCCGCACGGCACCGTCGGCGGTGATCGTCACATCTGCGGCGAAATCGGTGACGGCCCGTCCGGACGATCCGCCCGCCTCCCCAGCTGCGGCCGGTGCCGCCACCGAGGCGGCCAGCGCAACCGCGGCCATCCCCGCGCCGAGCGCCGCGCTGCGCAGCCCTTGCAGCGGGTTGCGCAGTCCGTTGTTCGGTCCTTTCCGCACTCCTGTCCGCGCTGCCATCGCATACATGACCGTTTCGATCCGCTTGCGCACCGCAGGGTTGCGCTACGGTCCGAATTCGGCTGGACCGGAGGTGCGGCGGCGCCGTGGCCGGACCCCGGCCATGGGCCGAACGTCCTGGTCAGCGACGCCGGGCCGGCAGCGGGCGCGCCTGCGGTCGGCCCGGAAACCGGGTTCCGGACTGCGCAGAGCGCGGTCTTGGACCGGCGCTCCGCGGCACCCCGGAGGCACGCGCCCCGCGCCGACCGACCGGACGCTATCGGGACGGCCGGCGCACGTCCTCACGCGCTCCGCGCAGGGCCGGCGGCATCCCAGGCCGCCTCGACCATCCGGAAGATTTCGTCCACCGCGGCCTGGGGATCGGCCGACTCGCGGGCCAGGGCGTAGGCGTCGATCGCGAACCTCGCGATCGTGCGGCAGGCGGTCGTGGTGCGCGCCGACCCGGGATCGGCGGCGATGGCCGTTGCCAGCGACTCTGCGTGGCGCAGCCGCATCGAGTCCTCGTACTCCCGCAAGGCGGGCGATTCGTCGATCATGCGCCAGAGCGGGGCCGCGCCCTCGGCCGTGCAGTGCCGCACCAGGGCGAGGATCTCGCGGCGCAGCGCAGGGATGAGCGGTTCGTGCGGCGCGCGGCCGGTGACCGCCTGCGTGAGGCGCTGCTCGAAGTCGCGGTCCTGCTCGAACACCAGCGCCTCTTTCGAGGGGAAGTGGGCGAACAGCGTGGTGACGGCCACGTCGGCCTCAGCGGCCACGTCGCGGATGCCGACCGCGTCGTACCCGTGCTCCAGGAAGAGCCGCAGGGCGGTGTCGGCGATGTTCCGGCGGGTCGCGGCCTTCTTGCGCTCGCGGCGCCCGGTCTGCGCGGGCTGATCGGACTGCACGGCCATAACCGGATACTAGCAAATACGAAAGTGGAACCGTTTTGAAACGCTAACCGTTAGTGTTAAGTTCGGCCGCATGAAGAGAGTGAGCTTCGCCGAGTTCGGCGGTCCGGAAGTCCTGCAACTCGAAGAGGCCGAGGAGCCCCACGCGGGCCCCGGCCGCATACGCATCGCCGTGCGGGCGGCGGGCGTGAACCCCGTCGACTGGAGGATCCGCGAAGGCCAGTTCCTGAAAGCCCATCCGATCGAGTTGCCCGCGGGTGTCGGGCTGGACGCCGCCGGGGTGGTGGACGAGGTCGGCGCCGGCGTAACCGGGGTCGCTGTCGGCGACCGGGTGTTCGGCGAGGGCGCGAGCACATATGCCGAGTTCGCCGTGCTGTCGGCCTGGGCCCGGATGCCCGAAGGCCTGGCGTTCGACGAGGCGGCCGGCTACCCCTCCGTTGTCGAGACCGCGCTGCGCATCATCCGCGAGACCGGTGTGCAGCCCGGTCAGACGCTGCTGGTCAGCGGTGCGTCGGGCGGGGTCGGATCAGCGGTACTGCAGATCGCCCGCGAACGCGGCATCGCGGTGATCGGCACGGCCGGGGCAGCGAACCAGGACTATCTGCGCAGCCTGGGCGCCGCCGCCACGACCTACGGCGCGGGCTGGGTCGAGCGGGTGCGGCGGCTCGGCAGTGTCGACGCGGCCCTCGACCTTGCCGGCTCGGGGGTGATCCGCGAGCTCGTGGAGTTGACCGGGGATCCGCGCAAGGTGGTCTCCATCGCCGACCTCGGCGCGCCGGAACTCGGTGTCCGGTTCTCCGACACGGCCGGCAGCGTGCCGGATGCGCTCATCGAGGCCGCCAACCTCATCTCGCACGGCAAGCTGCACATCCCGGTCGAGAAGTCGTACACGCTCGCCGAGGCCGCGGCCGCCAACGCCGACAGCCAGGCCGGCCACGCGCGCGGGCGCCGGGTCATCGTCGTCTGAGCGTTTTCCCACCGGACCGGTCCCGGGTTTCGGCAGCGGAGCACCGCCCTTGCCCTCCCCCGGGTGTGCGCTCCGCTGCCGGCCGGCCCGTCCGCGCGGCGCGATGCTGGCCCGCTGCACCTGTGGGTAGCGGGGATCGGGACCGACGGCGCCGGAGAAGCGAGGCGGCATGGACGGATGGCCGGTGTGGGTCAGTGCGGTGGTGCTGGCCGTCGCCGCGGGAGTGCTGCTCACCGGAGGCGGCCCGTTCACCCGGCTGGTCGACCGTCTCGCCGACCGCACCGGGCTCGGCCAGACGCTGTCGGGGATCCTGCTCGTCGGCGCGGTGACCTCGCTACCGGGCCTGATCACCAGCATCCTGGGCGCCGCAAGGGGCGACGCCGCCTTTGCGATGAACAACGCCCTGGGCGGTATCGCGCTGCAGACCACCTTCATCGCCCTGGCCGACCTGTTCTACCGGCGGGCCAACCTTGAGCACGCGGCCGCGTCGCTGCCCAACCTGCTCGCGCCCATCGGGCTGTCCATCATGCTCGGCACGGCGCTGGTCGCCGGAACCGGGCCGCAGATCAGCGTGCTGGGTGTGCACCCGGTTTCGGTGCTGCTGGTGTTCCTGTACTGGTACTGGCTGCGCCTGTCGCGCAAGGTCGGGGCCAATCCGCTGTGGCGGGTGACGCCGACCAGCAGCACCCGCCCCGACGAGCCGGATCCGGCGGCGCAGCGCCCCGGCGAGTCGATGGCGGCGATGTGGTTGAAGTTCGCGGCTCTGGCCGCGGTCGTCTCGGCGACCGGCTATGTCGTGGGTGTGGCCGGGCTGTCGCTGGTGGAACGGACCGGAATGTCGAGCGGGGTGGTCGGCGCGGTTGTCACCGGGCTGATCACGTCGCTGCCGGAGCTGGTCACCGTGCTCTATGCCGTCCGCATCCGGGCGCTGCACCTGGCGATCGGCGACATCATCGGCGGCAACGGGTTCGACGTGCTGTTCCTGTCGGCCGGCGACCTGGTCTACCGGCAGGGGCCGATCTACGGTGCGATGACACCGGAGGTGGTGCTGCTGGTGGGGTTGGGCGTGGTGCTCAACCTGCTGGTGGCCGCCGGGCTGATCCGCCGCCAGGAACACGGCATAGGTTTCGAGGGCGTCGCCATGTTCGCCGCCTATGTCGCCGGAATGTGCTTCCTGGTGGCGATGGGGTAGGGCGTGATTGGTGGGTCCCCGTCCGTAACGAGCGGCGCACTCGCGTGTGCCCCGCGCCCGATGCGCGAAGCGCCGCTGCGGCGCGGGGCACTGAGTTAGGAACGCCCCTACTCGGCGGGCTTCGCCATTATGCCGTCAGGGGCCCGGAGAACGCCGCGAGAGTGGGAATCCCTACCCGAGACGGCCGCGCAGTAGGGCAGCGACCCACCAAACACGCCCCGGTGCCCGGCTTGAGCCGGCGCGCTGATGACCGCGGCCCCCGAGCTACGGCGAGCCGGGGACGCCGGTGGGGGCGCCGCCGGTATGCAGCAGGTCCGGCTCGATGTAGATGTGCCCGGCGATGGGGACCGCCTCGCGGATGCGCGCTTCGGCGGCGTTGATGGCGCGGGCCACGTCGGCGGCGCTGTCGTCGGTGTCGACGGCGATCTTCACGGCGACCAGCAGGTCCTCGGGACCCAGGTGCATGGTGCGCATGTGGATGACGGTGTCGACGTCGGGCCCGGCGACCAGTGCCTCGCGGATGCGCCGCAGATCCTCGGCTCCGGCCGACTCTCCCAGGAGCATGCTCTTGACCTCGATGGCCAGCACGACGGCGATCACCACCAGCAGGACGCCGATGGCCCCGGTGCCCAGGCCGTCCCAGATGCCGTCGCCGGTGACCAGGGTCAGGCTGACACCGATGAATGCGAAGACCAGCCCCAGCAGGGCGCCGATGTCCTCCAGCAGCACGACCGGCAGCTCCGGCGACTTGGCGTGGCGGACGAACGACACCCAGCTCGCCTTTCCGCGCACCTGGTTGGACTCGCGCACGGCGGTACGCAGCGAGAACGACTCCAGGATGATCGCGGCCACCAGTACCACAATGGGAACCCACTGCCACTCGGTGATGGGGTGGGGTTCGGAGATCTTGTGCCATGCCTCGTACAGCGCGAACAGGCCGCCAAGGCTGAACAGCATGATCGCGACGATGAAGGCGTAGAGGTAGCGCTCCTGGCCGTAGCCGAAGGGGTGCTCGGAAGTCGCGCGGCGCTGGGCCCGCTTGCCGCCGATGAGCAGCAGCGCCTGGTTGCCGGAGTCGGCGAGCGAGTGGATGGACTCGGCGAGCATCGACGAGGACGAGGTGAGTACGAACGCCGCGAACTTGGTTGCTGCGATGCCCAGGTTCGCGCCCAGGGCCGCAACGATCGCCTTGGTGCCGCCCTCTGTACTCACATGCTCCCCCGGTTCACCATCCGCCGCAGCGGCCACTGCACTCTGGGCATCCTAGACCAGCGGTTCCGTGGTCGGGCCGGCGGCCGAACCGGGTTGCGGGGGTGACTGCCGACGCCCGATCCGCGCCGTCGGTCCTGCCGGCCGTTGGGGCCGACCGGCCGGAGCGGCCGGGTCAGCCGTCGTCCTGCGGCGGCCCGGTGCCGTCCCGGCGCGGTCCGTGCGCGCCGCCGCGGGCGCCGGACCGGCCGATGATGGAGTCCAAGGCGGCAACGTGGCCGGAGAACGCCGTGTCGCCGGACTCGGTGATGTCGACCAGCGTGCGCCGCCACCCGCGGCCCATGTCGACCTTGCGCACGGTGAGGTAGCCGGCGGACTCCAACGCGCTCAGGTGCTTGGAGAGCACCGAGTCGCTGACACCGAGTTCGTCGCGGATGAACCGGAACTCGACCTCCTTGCCCGCCGCGATCATCGCCATGACCGACAGGCGGGTGGAAGCGTGGATGAGCTCGTCGAAACGCGGTTCGGCCACTATGCCGCCCGTCCCGTGCCTTTGGGCCGCGGGCCGAAGCTGAGCCGCCACAGCCACAGCGCGAACAGCCAGGCCACTCCGGCCGCCGGCACCGCCGCCGCGATCGGCGCCTGCCATTCGGCCAGGTAGCCCTCCGCGAACGCCCGGACCAGCAGGAACACCCCGAAGATCGCGACGAGCCAGGCCGCGGTCGCTGCGACGCGCAGCGGTGACCACATCGTGCGCGGCCCGCCCACGCCGCCCTTGGCCGCCCGGGCGACGGCGAGTCCCACTGATCCGGCCAGCAGCGCGAACCCGCCACCGGCCACCAGGAGCGAGTACCCCGCGCCCAATTCGACACTGGCCATGACCAGGTACATGCCCAGCACGTACATCGCCGTCATCCACCACCGCGGGCGGTGGCGGCCGAGTTCCCTGCCCACGGCCTCTTGGCGCCGCCGGACGTCGTCCAAAGCGGCGCGGGCCTCCTGTTCACCGGATTCACCGGCCATCGCGCACTCCCCTACCGGCTGCGTGTCCGTTTTCCGTATTAGAAAGTAGCACAACTTTCCGCAGCGGAAAATGGCTGGGCCGCGGAGATCCGGTGGGGCAGGGAGATGCGCCGCGGCGCCGCAGCGCCCGGCGCCGGGTACCGGGGTACCGCTCAGGTACCGCTCTCGCGGAAGGTGATCAGGTGGCGCTCACCCAGCTCGTATTCGAGCGCGGTGCCGACCGGATCCGCCCGCACGCAGTGGTCGAGGTGCACGCGGCGCTCGCTGACCGGGACGGTGTGCGGGATGCCCTGCACACAGGCCCATACGCCGTCGATGAAGGCGGTCTGCATCCCGGTGCCCGACCAGCCCGGGACGTACTCGCCGTCGCCGGCGGCGAACGTCCGCGCGACCTCCATCGTCCTGCTGCAGGAGATGTCCCAGGCGTTGGACCGCACATCCCACTCGACACCGTCGGGGGTGGCGACCTGCCCGCACACGGGCGCGGCGACCACCCGGGGGCCGGCGCCGTCCTCGGCGCCTTCGGCGGCACCGGCATTGGGGGCGACGGTGTCGGGTTCGGCGACGGCGACCCGCTCGTCCACCGCGGTGAACTCGGTCTCGACCTCCCAGCGGTCGGTCGTCTGCACCAGTCGCACCGGGTCGCCCGCACCGTCGATCCAGACCCGCCCGCGGCCCGGCTCCTCGCGAACCCGGCCGTCGACCAGTACCCGCACGGTCATCGGCCCCGCGTACTCGGTGGCGGTTTCGCCGCCGATCTCCGTGCTCCCCTGCTCGGCAAGTCCCTCGGCCGCCGCCATCGACGCGAGCGCCCCGGCCACCAGTTCCGGACCCAACGACTCGGCGGGGAACTCGCCGCCGCCGCCGGAGCCGAAGTAACGCCCGCCCGATGCGGAACCGGGATCCCCGCCGGCGGGCCCGTAGGCGTAGACCTTGCCGCCGACGGCGGCCACACTGGTGACCGCAGCCCCCTCCGCGGCTCCGGTGGCGAGGAAGACGGGCCGGTCGCCGCCGGCGTAGCGGTACTCCATTTCAGCGCGGCCCTGCTCGCGCACCCTGTCGGTGCTGATGCCCTGGGCAGCGGCTTCCTCCTCGGCCGCCTGCGGCGTGTAACCGCGCACCACCTCGGCGGCGAAACCGCGGCCCTGCACCAGGCGTTCGCCCGCCGCCTCGACGGACTCCTGCGGGCCCGGCCCGGCGAGCGCCCTGTAGCCGGCGAAGCCGCCCGCGATCGCGGTGCCGCCCACCACCACGGCCGCCACCGCGGCCGCGGCCTTGCCCGCCACTGCGCCCCCGGCCGCGGCTCCGGCCGCGGTTCCGGCGCCAGCGGTGCCAGCACCGGCGGCGTCGCCCGCTGCTCCGGCACCGC
>NZ_BAAGYZ010000067.1:0-99593 GCF_054778995.1 Streptomonospora sediminis | reverse complement strand
TGGCCGTCGAAGAACAGTTCTACCTGCTGTGGCCGCTGCTGTTCATCGGCTGGACCGCGCTGGGCGGGCGGCTGTGCCGGCTGCGGGTGATCCTGGCGGCCACCGGCGCGGTACTGGCCGTGTCGTTCGCCTTTTCTCTCGTGCTCACCGCCACCGACTCCCAGCAGGCCTATTTCCTGCCGCAGACCCGGATGTGGGAACTGGCGGTGGGCGGTGTGCTCGCGGTGGCCGCGGCCTCCACCCGTTTCCGCCTGCCGGCCCTGCTGCGCTGGGGGTTGGGCTGGGCGGGGTTGGCCGCCATCGCCTGGGCCGCCTGGTCCTACAGCGACGCCACCCCGTTTCCCGGGTGGGCGGCGGCGCTGCCGGTGCTGGGCGCGGCGGCGGTCATCGCCGCCGGCAGCAACGGCGACCGTTTTTCCTCTTACCGGCTGCTTTCCAGCGCGCCGGCGCGTTTCGGCGGCGACATCTCCTATGCGTTGTACCTGTGGCACTGGCCGGTCATCGTGTTCGCGCTCAGCCTCACCGAGTCCGAGCACCTGTCCCCGATGGCCGGGGGCTTGGCGGTGGTGGTCTCGGTGCTGCTGGCGTGGGGCACCAAGGTCGCCGTCGAAGATCCGGTGCGCCGCCTGGGGCTGCTGGTCTCCGGGCGCCGCGCCGCCGCCTTCGCCGTGGTCTCGGCGCTGGTGGTGGGGCTGCTCGCCGCGGGCCAGTTCGCCCGCTACGAGTGGTTGCGCAACACCGAGTTCGACCCGGCCGTGCACGTGGGCCCGGCCGCGTTGGCCACCTCCGAGCCCGAGGGCTCGCCCGATGAGCGCATCTACCCCTCGCCGGTGGCCGCGGGCGAGGACCTGCCCGGGGTCTACGGCGACAACTGCCAGGTGTCCCAGGCCGGCACCGAGGTGAAGTCGTGTGTGTACGGGTCGGGCGAGTCCGGTACCGAGGTCGCCGTGGTGGGCGATTCCCACGCCGCCCACTGGGTGCCGGCGGTGCGCAGTATCGCCGAGGACCGCGGTTGGCGGCTGCACACCTTCACCAAGGCCTCCTGCGCGTTCACCGCCGCCGACCTGGAGATGCCGAGTAACAGCAACCACAGCACCTATTCGGAGTGCTCCCGCTACAACGACGCCCTGATCGAGGAGTTGACCGGCGAACTGCGCCCCGACCTGGTGTTCACCAGTTCCAGTGCGCTGGTCGACAAGGCCGGGGCCGACTCCGACGACCAGGACCGCGCCCAGATCGCCGCGGGCATGGCGCGGATGTGGGAGTCGTTGGAGGACGCCGGCAGCGACATTGTGGCGATCCGCGACACGCCGACGACCTTCCCGCGGCTGCCCGAGTGCGTGTCGCGCCACGCCGCCGACCCCGGCGCCTGCGCTTCGGCGCGCGACGAGGCGTTCGAGGCAGCCGACCCACAGCTGATCGCCGCCCGCGAGACCGACGCCGATGTGCGTGTCGCCGACCTCACCGCCGAGTTCTGCCTGGGCGACACCTGCCCGCCGGTGATCGGCAATGTGCTGGTGTACCGCGATAGCCATCACATGACCGCCACCTACTCCCGGTTGCTGGCGCCGGTGCTGGAGGAGGCGGTGGCACCGGCCATCGACGGCCGCTGAGGGGCGCGCGGGGGTGGCCGTCACCATCGGTTAACGATCCCTGGAACGCCGGCGGGCGCCCGGTCCGCGCGTTGCCCGCTGCGGCGGGCGCGGACAATTGAGTACGCGTACTCTCTCGGCCCGAGCCCGGGGCGGCGACGATGGGGGCATGAGCACAGCACCGGTTCGTACTTCCACCACGTCGGCGTTTTTCGTCCAGGCCGCGCTGTCCTTCGGGGTTTCGGCCGTGGGGCTCGGGGCGGGCATCGTGTTTTTGCCCGTGGATGCCTGGACGCGGTCGTTTCTGGGGTTGGGGCTGCTCTACGTGATCACCTCGGCGTTCACGCTCGCCAAGTGCGTGCGCGACCGCCACGACGAGTCGACCCTTTCGGGGCGGGTCGACCAGGCCCGCCTGGACAAGCTGCTGGCCGAGCACGACCCGTTCAAGGTGGAAAACGCCTGAGCACTGCCACCCCACATCCTGGGCCCGCGCGCGGGCTGGTCAGGCGGCGCCTCCGGCGGGACGGGTCGGGGGCGCTTTTTGAATGCGCGGGCTCAGGCGGGCGGGTCCGCGGCCAGTAGTGCCGCTACCTCCTGCGGTTGCCAGACGCCGGCGGCACCCGGCCGGGCGGCGAGGTAGGCGGCGCTGCGCCGGGCGCTCCAGGCGTGGCCGTCGCGCAGTCCCGAGCCGATGACCCCGAGGTAGGAGGCGGCGGGCGCCGCCGCCTCCACCGCGTGGCACGGCCAGTGCGCGGTGAAGGTCAGTACCGGGTACGGGGGTCGAGGAGGATCGGTACAGGATTTAGCGGTAGATCCGTGACCTGGGCACCGGTTCGATGACGGCGCCGAGCCGGGGCCGCGCACGGCCCTAGGTTCGGGCCCATGCCGCATGAATTCCTCTCCGATGAGCAGATCGCCCGCTACGCCCGTTTCCCCGCCGAAGTCACGGTCGCGGACCTGGAGCAGCACTTCCGCCTGGACAGCGCCGCCCTGAAGGCGGCCTCGGCCAAGCGCACCCCACCCACCCGACTGGGGTGGGCTCTGCAGTGGGGCACGGTGCGCATGCTCGGCGTCTTCCAGCCCGACGCCCCCACGGCCGTGCCCGAACCGGTGATCGGCTTCGTCGCTGAGCAACTCGGCGTCGACCCCGGCTGCGCCGACGAATACCGGCGGCGCTCGCAGACCGCCTACGAGCACGCCTGGGAGATCCGCGACTCCTACGGCTACACCGACTTCGCCGACGGCGAGGAGGGCCTGCGCGCGTTCCTGGCCGCGCGGGTGTGGGCCACCGAGGAGGGGCCGCGGGCCCTGTTCGACCGGGCGGTGATGCACCTGCTGGAGAACAAGGTGCTGCTGCCCGGCCTGAGCGTGCTCTCCCGCCTGGTCTCCCAGGTCCGCAAGGAGGAGAACAAGCGGCTGCACACCGCCCTGCACGAGCGCACACCGCACCGGGTGCGCGAGGAGATGGGCGGCCTGCTCACCGTCCCCGACGGTGAGCGCGTCTCGGAGCTGGAGAACCTGCGCACCGAGCCCACCCGCACCTCCAGCCACGGCATGGTCGAGGCCCTGGACCGCACCTCGCGGATCAGGGGCGTGGGCGCCGGCCGGGTGCCGGTGGCCGACGTTCCCGCCGTCAAGCTGGACGCCCTGGCCAAGTACGGGCTCAAGTCCAAGGCCCCCACCCTGCGCGAGCTGGGCGAGCACCGCAAGACGGCGACCCTGCTGGCCACCGTCCGCCACCTGGAGACCTCCTCGGTCGACGACGCCCTGGACGTGCTGGACCTGCTGATCACCTCCCGGCTGCTCAACCGGTCGGTGCGCGAGGGCAAGGAGGACAAGCTCGCCGCCCTTCCCGGCCTGCGCTCGGCCGCGCGGCGCATGGCCTCGGCCCTTCAGGTGCTGCTGTCCACCCCGCAGGCCGAGGGCGAGCGGGTGGTGTCGCTGCCGGAGGTGTGGAACGCCATCGAGGAGGCGGTGCCGCGCGAGAAGCTCATGGAGGCGGTGGCGGCCGTTTCCGAGCAGGTGCCCGAGGACGACGACGGGGCCGCCGAGTGGCGGGCCCGGCTGGTCAAGCGCTACCGCACCGTGCAGGGCTTCATCGAGCTGCTGCTGGAGGTCATCGACTTCGACGCCACCGAGGCCGGGCACCCGGTGCTGGCCGCGCTGCGCACCGCCGCGGCCATGGCGCCCAGCCGCAAGCACTACCGGGCCGCCGACATCGCCGCCCACGCCGCGCTGACCGGCGGGACGTGGAAGCGCCCGATCTTCGCCAACCCCGAACTGGAGCCCGGCCGCATCGACAAGGCCGCCTTCATCATGTGCGCCGTGGAGCACCTGTACCACGCGCTCAAGCGGCGCGACGTCTTCGCCCGCGGCGCCGACCGGTGGGGCGACCCGCGCGCCCGCCTGCTGGACGGGGACCAGTGGCAGGCCACCCGGGACAAGGTGCTGCGCGCGCTGGGGCTGGAGGCCGAGCCCGCCGGCCACCTGGCCGAGCTGGCCTCGGCCCTGGACGCCGAGTACCACCGCGTCCTGGACGGGCTCGGATCGAACGCCGCCGTGCAGTTCGACGGCGGCCGCCTGCGCATCGAGCCCCTGGGCGCGGCCGCCGAGCCGCCGCTGATGAAGGAGCTACGCTCCCTGGTGGACGCGATGATGCCGCGCCTGGAATTTCCCGAGCTGCTCATGGAGGTGGCCGCGCGCACCGGCTTCGACCGCGAGTTCACCCACATCTCCGGCGCCGATGCGCCCATGGCCGACTTCCGGGTGAGCCTGTGCGCGCTGCTGGTGGCCGAGGCCTGCAACATCGGCCTGGTGCCGGTGGAAAAACCCGGCACCGACGCGCTCACCCGGGCCCGTCTGCAGCAGGTCGACCAGGGCTACGTGCGCGCCGAGACCATCAGCGCGGCCAACGCCCGCCTGATCCAGGCCCAGGCGGGCATCGGCATCGTCTCCACGTGGGGCGGCGGGCTGATCGCCTCGGCCGACGGCATGCGGTTCGTGGTGCCCACCACCAACCTGCATGCCCGGGCCAACCCCAAGTACTTCGGGCCGCGCAAGCGCGGGGCGACCTGGCTGAACGTGGTCAACGACCGGGTGATGGGCCTGGGCGGGCTGATGGTGCCCGGCACGTTGCGCGACTCGCTGTACATCCTGGACGCCATCCACGCCCGCGACGGCGGCGACAAGCCCGAGGTGGTCGTCACCGACACCGCCTCCTACTCCGACATCGTCTTCGGCCTGTTCGCGATCTGCGGCTACCAGTTCTCCCCGCGCATCGCCGACCTGGCCGACACGAGGCTGTGGCGCACCAACACCCGCGCCGTCTACGGGCCCCTGGATCAGATGTCGCGCCACACCGTCCACCTGGACCGCATCCGCGCCCACTGGGAGGACATGCTGCGCGTGGCCGGATCGCTGACCACCGGCGCGGTGCGCGGCTACGACCTGGTGCGCATGCTCTCCCGGGAGGGCCGCCCCACCGGGCTGGGCGAGGCCTTCGCCCACTACGGGCGCATCTTCAAGACCCTGCACCTGCTGCAGTTCCTGCACGACGAGGGCTACCGGCGCATGATCACCGCCCAGCTCAACGTCTCCGAGGGCCGCCACGGCCTGGGCCGCAAGATCTGCTTCGGCAACCGCGGCGAGCTCAAGCAGCGCTACCGCGAGGGTTTGGAGGACCAGATCGGCGCGCTCGGGCTCGCGCTCAACGCCGTGGTGTGGTGGAACTCGCTGTACATCGACGCCGCGGTCAACCGGCTGCGCGCCGACGGGTTCCCGGTCACCGAGGACATGTGCGCTCGGCTGTCCCCGCTGGGCTATGACCACATCAACTTCCTGGGCTCCTACGCCTTCCCCCATCCCGAGATCGAGACCGGGTTGCGTCCGCTGCGCGACCCCGACAGCGGCCCGGAATAGGGAGGGGCGGGCTTATCTCTTAGAACAGCGGACTTCACCCCAGACGCTTCTCGTAGCGCATAACCGGATGACAGGAGATCTCAGGCCCAAAGGTGACTCTGCCGCGCCGCTGGTACCCCCATCGCTCGTAGTAGGCCCGCAGTCTGTAGTTGGAGGCCACGCAATCCAGACGCAGCGCCTGAAACCCTGCTAGCGCTGCTGTGTCCTCCACCCATTCCAGCAGGCGGCGCCCCCAACCCTGGCCGGCGGCGTCACGTGTGACCATGAGTCCGTGCACATACCGCGCCCGAACCGGCCCCGGTTCGGGCCAAACGACTGGGTCGGCGGAGAGAACCCGGACAGAGGCCACCAGACCGGGGCAGTGGTGCACCACCCACCACTGCCCCTGATCAATCTGTCCCCTAATTTGGTCCGGCGTGACCTCGCCCGGCTCCCACTGGGCGATCCCGTTGTTTTGCTGCCATATCGCGCATTCATCGCGCAAAGCGGCGATCGCCCCAGCGTGACGCCTCTCGGCCTGGATCGGCGTCGGCTTCATGCTTCCTCCCGGATCTCAGCGCGGCTACCGCCGGAAAGCTGGGGCACATGCTTGTACAGCGTGGATCTCGACACCCCGAGCAGGCGGGCGATGGAGGAGACGCTGTTCTCGGGACGGGAGAGCAGGTCGCGGGCGTGGCGGACCTGCTCCGGTGTCATGGCCAGCGGGCGGCCCAGCCGCTTGCCGGCGGCGCGGGCGGCGTCCAGGCCCTCGTGGGTGCCCTCGACGATGAGCTCGCGGATGAACTCGGCCAGGGCGGCGAAGACGTGGAAGACCAGGCGGCCGCCGGGGGTGGTGGTGTCCAGGGCCTCGTGCAGGGAGCGGAACCCGATGTCCTCGCGGCGCAGGTCACCCACGAGGGTGATCAGGTCCTGCAGTGAGCGGGCCAGCCGGTCCAGGGCGGGCACCACCAGGGTGTCGCCGGGGCGCAGGTAGGCCATGCACGCTTTCAGCTCGGGGCGCTGGGCGTTCTTGCCGGACTGCTTGTCGGCGAAGACCTTGATGCACCCGGCTTCTTCCAACGCGCGGATCTGCCGGTCGAGCTTCTGGCCGCTAGTGGAGACCCGGGCGTAACCCACCAGCGCCCCGCCGCCGCGCGGCGGGGAGGGGGCGAGCGGATCGTCGGGGAGCGCGAGAGCGGTGTCCATACCCCGAGTGTACGAAAAAGGGTTATCTCAGAGTAGTTAGACACCCGATTTTCTCAACACGTTTTTCCAACACTCCCGGGGCCGGTTCGGCGCCCTCCGACGGCGTCCGGGGCGCCTGTCCGAGAAACGATCGATTCTCGGACAGGGCAGCGCCGCGGGGAACATCGGAACGGAATCCCGCGCTTGCACGCTCAGTCACCTGCGTGACGAAGAGTGCTACCGCTAAATCCTGTACCGATCCTCCTCGATCCCCGGTACCCGCCGAGGTCGCCGCAGTGGACGATCGTTTCGTAGCGGCCCGCGCCGAGGGTGCGGCGACCGTGCGGGGGCAGGTCGCTCAGGTCCAGGTCGGAGGCGGGGCCGCGGTACATCTCCTGGGCGGCGATGTCGCTGAACTGGCCCGCGGTGACGAGGTAGGCGCGGGCGGGTGCGGCGCCGGGCAGGTCGGGGTCGTACAGGGCCAGGCCGCCGCCCCACATGCGCGAGGCCAGCGCGAAGTAGATGCCGCCGTGCAGCCATAGGGCGCGCTGCCCGCGCGGCGGGGCGGTGTCGCGGCAGCCGGGGTTGGCGCGGCTGCCGCCGGGCGGGATGCCTCCGGTCAGGTAGCAGGTGAAGCGTTGCGGGGCCATGTTGGCGCCGAAGCTGGCGTACCACACGAGTTCGGGCGGTGGGGGCACCGGCGGGCTCCTGGGGCGCTCGGGGGGTGTTCAGGTGTCGGCGGGGGAGGGTTTGTCGTGTAGGTCGCGTTCGTAGCAGATGCTGTCGGGGCAGTCGGTGTAGGGGCCGTAGCGGGGGATGGGCAGGTAGCCGCAGCGTTCGTAGAGGCGGATGGCCTCGGGTTGTTCGCGGCCGGTTTCCAGGCGCATGCGCCGCGCGCCGCGCTGGCGGCCGGCGTCTTCGAGCGCGTTCAGCAGTGTTTGGCCGATCCGGTGGCCGCGCCATGCGGGCACGACGTACATGCGTTTGAGTTCGTAGGTGTCGGTGTCGAGGCGCCGCAGCCCGCCGCAGCCCACGACCTCGCGGGTGGCCGCTTCGGTGGCCATCAGGAACACGGCGGTGTTGGCAGATGAGGGTTTTTCGCCGGCTTCCAGGTCGCCGCCGTAGCGCTGGATGGTCTCTTGTTCCTGGTCGTGGCGGAGCCGGGCGCCGACGGGGTCGTCCCAGGGGGTTTGGTGGATCTCGATGTGCACGGCGAACCAGGATAGCCGCCTGCAGTGTGGGGCCGGCTCGGGTGCTCTGGCCTGGGGTTGTGCGGACGGGGCCGGTGCGTGGGCGGTTGCGGCGGTAGGTGGGCGTTGCGTTGGGCAGTGGGCGGGGGTGCGGCGCCGCTGGGGTGCGGCGGCGCGGTCGTTGAGCGGAGGTGAGGACGGTGGTTGTTGGGTGCGGGCCCCGGCCGCGCGGGCGGGGCCGGGGCGCCGCGGCGGGCTCAGGTGCGGCGCCCGGTCAGGGCCAGCAGCCGGGTTTGGGGGTCGGCGCCGGGGTCGACCGGTACGGGTGTGTCGAACAGGGCGCCGGCGCCGGGGGATTGCCCGCCGAGCCAGTCGAGCAGGGCGTCGACCAGGCCGGGGTCGAGTTTTTCGTCGGTGCCCACGGCGCGGGCGAGGTCCCAGGCGTGGACGCCCAGGTCGAAGGTCATTTGCCACAGGTAGGTTTCGCCGTCGGCGTCGCCGAAGGACAGGTGCACGGTGCGTTGCAAAGTGCCGGGTTGCAGCCAGGCGGCGCGGGATTCGCGTGCGGCGACTTCCCAGGTGGCGACGGGTTCTTCGCCGAGGACGTCGCCGTCGTAGCGGTCGCCGGCTTCGGCGATGTTGCCGCCGGCGAGCAGGAAGGGCACCCAGAGTTGTTCGCCGGTGAGGTGGTTGAGGAGGTCGTGGACGTCCCAGTCGGTGCAGGGTGTGGGGTCGGCCCATTGGGTGGCTTGGATGGCGCGGACTCTGCGGTCGAACTCGGACATGGCTTGGCCGTGCAGTTCCAGCAGGTCGGTCATTGTGTTCCCCCTTTTTTGGCGGTGGTGCGGGCGGTGCCGACTCCTACCCGCGGATGCGCTGGGCAATCCCGCTGCGGCGTCCGGTGCGGTGGGTGCGGTGTAGGCGGTTGTAGTCGGGCCGGTTGTGTCGGGGGCCGTGCCGCTGCGGGTGGGCGGCCCGGAAAGGAGGACGTGTGGCAAGCCCGGATCCTGAGGCGGCGCGGTCCGCCGGTGAGGTCAATATTGCGCATGTGACGCTGATCGCGGCTGCGGCGGCGATGGGCGGTTTCCTGTTCGGTTATGACAGTTCGGTGATCAATGGGGCGGTTCCGGCGATCGAGGCGGCGTTCGGTGTCGGTGCCGGGGTGACGGGGTTCACGGTGGCGGCGGCGCTGCTGGGGTCGGCGGTGGGCGCCATGGTGGCCGGGGCGATGGCCGACCGGTTCGGCCGTATCCGGGTGATGCAGGTCGCGGGGTTGCTGTTCGCGGTCAGTGCCGTTGGTTCGGCGGTGCCGTTTGCGGTGTGGGATCTGGCCCTGTGGCGGGTGGTCGGTGGTGTGGCGATCGGTATCGCCTCGGTGATCGCGCCGACCTATATCGCCGAGGTGTCGCCGCCGGCTTATCGGGGGCGGTTGGCGTCGCTGCAGCAGTTGGCGATCGTGTTGGGGATCGCGGTATCGCAGCTGGTGAATTTCGTGCTGGCGACGATTGCGGGCGGCAGTGCGAGCAACGCGTTGGGGCCGTTGCAGGCCTGGCAGTGGATGCTGGGTGTGGAGGTGTTTCCGGCGCTGTTGTACGTGGGGTTGAGCCTGGTGATTCCGGAGTCGCCGCGTTATCTGGTGCGTGTGGGCCGCGAGGCGCGGGCGCGGGCGGTGCTGTCGGAGGTCGAGGGCGGCGATGTGGAGTACCGGATCCGGGAGATCCATGCTGCGTTGGGGCGTGAGACGCGGCCGCGGTTGCGCGATGTGGTCGGCAGGTTCGGGCTGTTGCCGATCGTGTGGATCGGTATGGCGCTGTCGGCGTTTCAGCAGCTGGTGGGGATCAATGTGATCTTCTACTATTCGGCGTCGCTGTGGCAGTCGGTGGGGGTGCAGGAGAGCAATTCTCTGCTGTTGAGCCTGTTCACGTCGATCGTCAACATTGTCGGGACTTTTGTTGCGATCGGGTTGGTCGACAAGATCGGGCGCAAGCCGCTGCTGCTGATCGGGTCGGCGGGCATGGCGGTGGCGTTGGGGACGACGTCGTATGCGTTCAGCCATGCGGTGGTCAGTGGCGACCAGGCGCAGTTGCCGTTCGTGTGGGGTGCGGTGGCGCTGGCGTCGGCGAGCACGTTCGTGCTGTTTTTCGCGCTGTCGTGGGGTGTTGTGGTGTGGGTACTGCTGGGGGAGATGTTCCCGTTGCGGATCCGCGCGGCTGCGATGGCGGTGGCGACGGCGACGCAGTGGGTGGCGAACTGGCTGGTGACGGTGACGTTCCCGAGTTTGCGGGATTGGAGCCTGCCGGGCACCTATGTGGTGTACACGGTGTTCGCGGTGGTGTCGTTCGTGTTCGTGTGGTGGTTCGTCGCTGAGACGAAGGGGCGCACGTTGGAGTCGATGGGGCGCCAGGAGGGCGCCGCGGCGTGACTGCGGGGCCGGTGCCGTCGGGGCGGGGTGGCGGCCGGGCCGTTTCAGGCGACCAGGTCGAAGCCGCTGCGGCCGAGGTCGGCGGTGATGCGGTCGGCGACGTCCTGGAGGGCGGCGGGGGTGGGTACGACGCCTTCGGCCAGCAGCAGGTCGCGGGAGTAGACCTCGCGTTCGGCGCCGTTGACTCCTGCGCGGGGGCATACGCGTACGGTGCCCTCGGTCGAGACGGCGATGACCGCGTCGGTGGTGGCGTGCATCAGGGTCGCCAGAGGGCGGTAGAGGCGGGAGGGGGCGTGCATGGGTCCTTCCGGGAGTGCGGGGGTGGCCAGTGTCTCAGCGCCGCACCGAAACCGGGGTATCGGACAGCACTGATCGGGGGTTATCCGCGTTCTGGAACCACCGGGGGTGGTCCCGGCTGCGGGGTGCCGGCGGGCGCGGCCGTAGTCTGGGCCGCCCCGACCGGAGATCCGAAGACGCATGCGCCTGCTGCTCGTGGACAACTACGACTCCTACACCTACAACCTGTTCCAGCTGATCGCCGCGGTGGCCGGCACCGAACCCGAGGTGGTGGCCAACGACGATGCGCGCCTGCTCGCAGCGGGCGGGCAGGGCTATGCCGCCGCGGTGGTCTCGCCGGGGCCGGGCCACCCCGCCCGCCCGGGCGATTCGGGGCTGGTGGGTGCGGCGCTGGCGTCGGCGCCCGAGCTGCCGGTGCTGGGGGTGTGCCTGGGCCACCAGGCGCTGGTGCACCTGGCCGGCGGTCTGGTCGCGCCGGCGCCGCGGCCGCGCCACGGCCACCTCAGCCGTATCCGCCACCGGGGCGAGGGGCTGTTCGCTGGGTTGGCGCAGGATTTCACCGCGGTGCGGTACCACTCGCTGGCGGTGCGCGAACCGCTGCCGGGCGGGTTCGCGGCAACGGCGTGGGCCGAGGACGGTGTCGTCATGGCGGTGGAGCACCGCGTGCTGCCGCGGTGGGGGGTGCAGTTCCATCCCGAGTCGGTGGCCGGGGAGCTGGGGCGCGAGCTCATCGCGAACTTCCTGGGTCTGGCCGGGTGCGGCCGCTCGCCCGCTCCGCCCTTGCGGGCGGTGGAGCCGGGCGCCGGTGCGGTCGGTGGGCCACGCCGCACCGCGGCCGCGGCGGGTGGTGGGCCCGCCGCGCCCGGGCCGCTGCACGTGCGGACTTTGGCGGGTGCGGCCGATGCCGAGGCGGTCTTTGCCCGGCTGTATGCCGATAGCCCCTATGCCTTCTGGTTGGACAGCAGCCGCGCCGGCCCCACGGCCCGTTTCTCGTTTCTGGGCGATGCCGGCGGCCCCCGCGCAGAGGTGCTGACCTACCGCGTGGGCGAGGGCGGGGTGGCCGTGGCCGAGCCGGGCGGGCCTGTGGTGCGGCGCGAACCCGGCACGATCTTCGAGGCCCTGCGGCGGCGCACTCCGGCCCGGCCCAGCCCGTGCAGCGGGTTGCCGTTCGACTTCACCGGCGGCTATGTGGGCTATTTCGGCTATGAGCTCAAGGCCGATTGCGGCGGTGCGGCTGCGCACCGCTCGGCCGAGCCCGATGCGGTGTGGTTGCGCTGCGACCGGCTGGTGGCCCTCGACCACGCCTGCGGCCGCACCTATGTGCTGGCGCGGGGGCCCGGCGCCGGCGGCTGGGTCGAGCGCACCGCCGCGGTGCTGGAGCGGTTGCATCCGCTGCCCGAACCCGAACCCGAACCCGAACCCGGTGCCGGATCCGGGCCGGGCGGTGATCTGGAGCCGCTGCTGGAGCGCAGCCGCGAGGGGTACCTGACCGATGTCAAACAGTGCCTGGATCTGCTGGCCCAGGGCCAGAGCTATGAGATCTGCCTGACCAACCGGCTGCGCACGGCGGCGCGCGGCGAGGAGTTGGCGTTCTACCGGCGGTTGCGCCGCGCGGCCCGGGCGCCGTATGCGGCGCTGCTGCGGTTGGGGCCGATGGCGGTGCACAGCGCCTCGCCCGAGCGGTTTTTGCGGATCGGCCCCGACGGCGATGCCGAGAGCCGGCCGATCAAGGGCACGGCGCCGCGCAGTGCCGATGCCGCGCTGGATGCCCGCCGCGCCCGGGAGTTGCGCACCGGCGCCAAGACCCGCGCCGAGAACCTGATGATCGTGGATCTGCTGCGCAACGATCTGGGCCGGGTGTGCGAGGTGGGCAGTGTGCAGGTGCCGCGGTTCATGTTCACCGAGTCCTACAGCACGGTGCACCAGTTGGTCTCGGCGGTGCGGGGCCGGCTGCGCGGCGATGTGCATCCGGTCGAGGCGGTGCGGGCGTGTTTTCCGGGCGGGTCGATGACGGGCGCGCCGAAGCTGCGCACCATGGAGATCATCGACCGGTTGGAGGCCTCGGCGCGGGGGGTGTACTCGGGTGCGCTGGGCTACTTCTCGTATCAGGGCACCGCTGATCTGAGCGTTGTCATCCGTACGGCCGTGCGCGGCGGCGGTGTGCTCACTGCGGGGGCCGGCGGGGCGGTGGTGCTGGATTCGGTGCCGGGCGAGGAGTACGCCGAGATGCTGCTCAAGGCCGCCGTGCCGCTGAGCGGGGGGTGAGCCGGGCCCGGCCGCGGTCAGGCAAGGTGGGTTTCGGGCAGGTCGCCGGTGAGGTAGTGCTGGAGGTTGGGGGCCAGCAGCGCGATCAGGTCGTCGAAGGCGAGTGAGGCGATCGGTTCGACGGCCACCACGTGGCGGGCCACGGCCGCGCCGACGAGGTGGGTGGCGGCCAGTACGGCGCGCAGCCGGGCGCGGTCGGGGTCCTCGCCCAGCCGGGTGGCGATCTCGTGGATGATGCGGGTTTGCAGGAAGTCGCGCAGCAGGCCGGCGGCCTGGTCGGTGGTCAGCGTGGCGCGGATCATGGCTTGGAGCGCGTCGCTGGTGTCGGGGTCCTCCCACAGGCCCAGGTAGGCGCGGGCGAAGCGCTCGCCGAGTTCTTCACGCGGGGCGTCGAAGGCTTCGCCGAGCCGGTGGGGGACCTCGGCGGGCAGGTGCAGGGTGGCGGCGAAGAGTTGGTCCTTGGTGCCGTAGAAGTGCCGGACCAGGGCGGGGTCGACGCCGGCCTGGGCGGCGATGCCGCGGAAGGTGGCGCCGGCGTAGCCCTTGGCGGCGAACTGCCGGCGGGCCGCGGCCAGGATGGCCTCTTTGGTGCCGCTGCGGCCGGGCCGGCGCCCGCCGGGCCGGCCGCCGTTGCCTCCGTTGGCCTCGTTGCCGGCGTTGTGTCCGGTTGCGCCGTTCTGCCCGTCCTCCTCGGCCGCCGGAGCCGCCTGGGCCGCCTGGGCTGCGGTCTCGTCCGCGGCCATGGTGCCTCCCCACGAATTCTGTGTATGGGGAATTTTAGCTCCGCCTGGTGGGTGGTGGTGCAGGCGTGCATGCGGCGGCCGGTGATGCCCGCTCATAATTCCCCATCTGTTGACATCTACGTCTGTGGAATTCTACGTTTGGGGAAATAGCTCGCGCACCCCTGCATCGAGAACAAAGGAGTTCAGCGATGAGCGAGACGACCACCTGCGCGATCATCGGCGGCGGCCCGGCCGGCATGATGCTGGGCCTGCTGCTGGCCCGCGCCGGCGTGCAGACCACCGTGCTGGAGAAGCACGCCGACTTCCTGCGCGACTTCCGCGGCGACACCGTCCACCCCACGACCATGGACATCCTCGACGAGCTCGGTCTGGGCGAACGCTTCGCCGCCCTGCCCCAGAGCAGGATCGAACGGCTGTCCTTCGACACCGGCCGGGCAGGGCGGCTGACCGTGGGCGACTTCACCCGCCTGCGGGCCGCCCACCCCTACATCGCGATGGTCCCCCAATGGGACCTGCTCACCCTGCTCGCCGGCGCCGCAGCCCAGGAGCCCGCCTTCACGCTGCGCATGAGCACCGAGGCCACCGGCCTGCTGCACACCGGCGCCCGCGTCGCCGGCGTGTCCTACAGCGGCCCCGAGGGGCCCGGCGAACTGCGCGCCGATGTGACCGTGGCCTGCGACGGCCGCTGGTCCATGGCCCGCGGCGGGCTGCCCGTGCGCCGCTACCCGGTCGCCTTCGACGCCTGGTGGTTCCGCGTGCCCGTGCCCGGCGCCGTCGCCCCGCGGCTGATCCCGCGCTTGGGCGGCGGGAAACTCATCGTGCCCATACCCCGCGACGGCTACCTGCAGGTGGCCTACATCGGCCCCAAAGGCACCGACGCCGACCTGCGCACCCGCGGTGTTGCGGCGCTGCGCAGCGAGGTCGCCGCGCTGATGCCCGACATCCCCGGCGGGGAGCCTGCCGGGCCGGTGTCCATGGACGACGTCAAGCACCTGGACGTGCGGGTGGACCGGTTGCGGCGCTGGCACCGCGAGGGCCTGCTGTGCATCGGCGACGCCGCCCACGCCATGTCGCCGATGGGCGGGGTGGGCATCAACCTCGCGATCCAGGACGCGGTGGCCGCCGCCGCCCTGCTCGCCGGCCCGCTGAAAAACGGGCGGGCCACCGCCCGGCGGCTGGCCGCCGTCCGGCGCCGGCGCCGGGTGCCCACCGCCGCGGTCCAGGCCCTGCAGCGGGTGCTGCACAAGCGGGTGGTGGGTCCGGTCCTGGCGGGCGGGGCCCCGGCGCCGCCGGCGCTGCTGGCGGCGGCGGTCAGGGCGGTGCCGCGGCTTTCGGCCCTGCCGGCGTATGTGATCGGGGTGGGCCTGCGCCCCGAGCACGCCCCCGCCTTCGCCCGGCGCCGGCCCCGGCCGGTGGCCAAGCAGGACACCGGCGCACCGCAGTGATCAAGCAGAAACGCCCGGAATCAACGGGCGTTTCCGCATGACCGCCGTCAACTCAGGCCGCGGGCCGCAGCGCGGCCGCCGTACGCGCCAGGGCCTCGACGCGGGCCCAGTCGCCGGCGGCCACGGCATCGGCGGGGGTCAGCCACGTGCCGCCCACGCAGCCGACGTTGGGCAGAGCCAGGTAGTCGGCGGCCGAGTCGGGCGTGATGCCGCCAGTGGGGCAGAACCGCACCTGCGGCAGCGGCCCGGCCAGCGACTTCAGGTAGGCCCGCCCGCCCGCCGCCTCGGCGGGGAAGAACTTCATCGCCTCGGCGCCGCGTTCCAGCAGGCCCATGGCCTCTGAGGCCGTGGCCGCACCCGGCAGCGACGGCAGCCCGGTCTGGATCATGGCCTCGTGCAGGTCGGCGGTTGCGCCGGGGGAGACGAGGAAACCGGCCCCGGCCTTGGCGGCGGCCCGGGCCTGGGCGGGGGTGGTCACGGTGCCGGCGCCCACCGCGGCCTCGGGCACCTCGGCGGCGATCCGCTCGATGGCGCCGAGCCCGGCGTCGGTGCGCAGAGTCACCTCCACGGCCGGCAGGCCGCCGCGGGCCAGCGCCCTCGCCAGCGGGACGGCGGCCTCAACGTCGGTGAGGACGACGACGGGCACCACCGGCGCCAGGCCGAAGAGGTCTTCACTGCTGCGCGGGTACATCTGCGCCTCCTTGGACGGGGGTCGGGCACTGGTCGAGCCGGGCGGCCGCGCCCAGTAGCGCCGGGTCGGGCGCCACGATCAGGTTCGTGGCGATGCCTTCGAGGTAGGCCGACATGGGCGGTTTGTCGTCGAAGCGGCGCCGGAAGCCGCTGGAGCGCACCACCGGGATGATACGCGGCAGGATGCCGCCGCCCAGGAACACCCCGCCCGTGGCGCCCAGGGTCAGCGCCGTGTTGCCGGCGAAGGACCCCAGCAGCCCGCAGAACACCTCCAGTGTCTCGGCGCAGCGCGGGTCGCCGTGTGCGCCGGTGCAGATGTCGGCGGCCGAGCGGTGTTGGGGCTGTTCGCCGCGCAGGCGGGCCAGCGCCGCGTGCAGCCGAGACAGGCCCGGCCCGCACAGCAGGTGTTCGGCGCTGACCGGGCCGCCCTGTTCGGCGGCGAGCAGGGCCACCACGTCGCGTTCGCGTTGCTCGCAGGCGGGCACGTCGACGTGGCCGCCTTCGCCGGCGATGGGCACCCACCCGCCGGCGGCGGGTAGCAGCCCGGCCACGCCCAGCCCGGTGCCCGGGCCCAGCACCGCCATGGGTTTGCCGGGGGCCGGCGCCGGCCCGCCCAGCCCGGCCAGGTCGCCGCCGCCCAGCCGCGGCAGCGACAGGGCCAGGGCGGCGAAGTCGTTGAGGACTTCCAGGTGGTCCAGGCCCAACTGGAGGCGGGTGCCTTCGGCGGAGAAATCCCAGTGGGAGTTGGTCAGGCGGATGCGGTCGCCGCTGACGGGCCCGGCCACGGCCACGCACGCCGCACTGGGCCGGGCGGGCGCACCGGGCTCATCGGTCTGGGCCAGATAGGCGCGGGCGGCGGCGGCGAGGTCGGCGTGGGCGGCGCCCTCCAGGCGGCGGATGCGGGCGGGCCGGGCGCCCGGCGCTTGGACCAGCCCGAACCGGGCGTTGGTGCCGCCGATGTCGGCGACCAGCCAGGGGCGCTGGGGTGTGGGCGGTTGCAGCCGGCTCATCGCAGCGGCCCGAACACGCCGGCGCCCTGCTCGGCCGGGCCCACGGCCTGGCGGAAGGCGGTGAACAGTTCGCGGCCGGTGCCGGTGGAGGAGTCCACACTCGGGGACTCGGCGGGGCGGGCGTCCAGGTCGGTGTCCAGGACCTCCAGGATGCCGGCGGCGGCGTCCAGGCGCACCCGGTCGCCGTCGCGCACGCGGGCCAGCGGCCCGCCGGCGGCGGCTTCGGGACTGACGTGGATGGCGGCGGGCACCTTGCCCGAGGCGCCCGACATGCGGCCGTCGGTGACCAGGGCGACCTTGTGGCCGCGGTCCTGCAGCACGCCCAGCGGCGGGGTGAGTTTGTGCAGTTCGGGCATGCCGTTGGCGCGGGGGCCCTGGAAACGCACGATCGCGACCAGGTCGCCGTCGAGTTCGCCGGCGGTGAAGGCCTCCTGCAGTTGGGCTTGGCTGTCGAAGACCCGGGCGGGCGCTTCGACGGTGTGGCGCTGGGGTTCCACGGCCGAAACCTTGATGACGGCGCGGCCCAGGTTGCCGCCGACCATGCGCAGTCCGCCGTCGGCGCCGAAAGGCTCGGCGGTGCCGCGCAGCACGGTGGTGTCGGTGCTGTGGGCGGGCTCGTCGTCGAAGGCCACGCCGGTGCCGGTGAGCCGGGGGCGGCGGCGGTAGCCCGACAAGCCGCCTCCGGCGAGGGTGGCGACGTCCTCGTGCAGCAGTCCGGCATCGAGCAACTGGCCGATCAGGTAGGCCATGCCGCCTGCGGCGTGGAACTGGTTGACGTCAGCGGAGCCGTTGGGGTACATGCGGGCCAGCAGCGGCACGGCCTCGGACAATGCGGCGAAGTCGTCCCAGGTCAGTTCGATTCCGGCGGCCTGGGCGACCGCCACCAGGTGCAGGGTGTGGTTGGTGGAGCCGCCGGTGGCCAGCAGGGCGACCACGGCGTTGACGATGGCGCGTTCGTCGATGACCTCGCCCACGGGTGTGTAGCGCTCGCCCAGGGCGGTGTTGGCGGTGACGGCGCGCCCGGCCTCGGCGGTCAGCGCCGTGCGCAGCGGACTGGTGGGCTGCTCGAAGCTGGCGCCGGGCAGGTGCAGGCCCATGACCTCCATGAGCATCTGGTTGGAGTTGGCGGTGCCGTAGAAGGTGCAGGTGCCCGGTGCGTGGTAGGCGGCCGATTCGGCCTGCAGCAGTTCGCCGCGGTCGGCTTTGCCTTCGGCGAAGCGCTGGCGGACCTTGGCCTTTTCGTTGTTGGGCAGGCCCGAGGGCATCGGGCCGGCGGGCACGAACGCCACCGGCAGGTGCCCGAACGACAGGGCGCCGATCAAAAGGCCCGGCACGATCTTGTCGCACACGCCCAGCATCAGCGCGCCGTCGAACATGTCGTGGGACAGGGCCACGGCGGTGGCCATGGCGATGACGTCGCGGCTGAACAGCGACAGTTCCATGCCGGCGCGGCCCTGGGTGATGCCGTCGCACATCGCCGGTACCCCGCCGGCGAACTGGGCGACGCCGCCGGCCTGGGCGACGGCGTCCTTGAGTTGGGCGGGGTAGTCGGCCAGGGGCTGGTGGGCCGAGAGCATGTCGTTGTAGGCCGACACGATCGCGATGTTGGGTTTGACCGCACCGCCCAGGGCGAGTTTGTCGGCCGGTGAGCAGGCCGCGAAGCCGTGGGCGAGGTTGGTGCAGCCCAGCCCGGTGCGGGCGGGGCCCTGGGCGGCGGCCGCGCGGGTGCGCTCCAGGTAGGCGCTGCGGGTGTCGGCGCTGCGTTGGGCGATGCGGCGGGTGACATCGGCGATGCGGGCGTGCGGGCTCATCGAGCGGGCTCTCCACTTCGTGGCGGGGCGGCCGGCGGGCTGGGGGTGCGGCACAGGGGGGCGGGGGTGCCGGCGGTGCGGGCCGCGGGGCGGCCCAAGGCCGCCGGGGTCGGGGTAGCGGGGCAGGCGGGCCGCGGGGGTGGCGGGCCCGCGTGCAGGGACTCTGGCAACATAGCGGGCACTTGTGACATGCCACAAGCCCAACTTCTGCACATTTGATGACAAAAGTGCACAAGTTAACGCGGTATGGGGACGCAACCGTGCTTCAATGGGGCATGCCCCGCAGCAAGGCGGCATCGGCCGCCCCCGCCTCCAGCGGCCACGTGCTGGAGCTCATCCGCACCGGCGCGGCCGCCACCCGCAGCGACATCGGGCGCCTCACCGGCCTGTCGCGCCCCGCGGTGGCGCTGCGCATCGACGAACTGCGCGGCTTCGGCCTGGTCACCGAGGGCGCCGCCGCGCCCTCCAGCGGCGGGCGCCCGCCGGCCCGGCTGGAGTTCAACGCCGCCGGCGGCGTGGTGCTGGCGAGTGCGCTGGGTGTGTCTGCCAGCCAAGCGGCGGTCTATGACCTGGGCGCAAACCTGCTGGCCGCCACCAGCGGCGCACCCCGCATCGAGGAGGGCCCCCACGCTGCGGTGCCCTGGCTGCTGGAGACCTGGCAGCACCTGCTGGAAGGCTGCGGGCGCGGCGCCGGCGACGTGCGCGGCAGCGCCATCGGCGTGCCCGGCACCGTCGAGTTCGCCACCGGCCGTTCGGAGACCCCGCCGGTGCTGGCGAGCTGGGCCGGCATTGAGATCGCACCGCTGGTGGCCGAACGTTTCCCCGCGCCCGTCCTGCTCGACAACGACGTCAACCTGATGGCGCTGGGCGAGCACCGGTCGGTGCACCCCGGCGCCGGCGACCTGCTGTTCGTCAAGGCCTCCACCGGGATCGGCGCCGGGGTGGTGGCCGGCGGTGCGCTGCTGCGCGGTGCGCTGGGCGCGGCCGGGGAGATCGGGCACATCCCGGTGCGCGACGGGGCCGGCGCCGCCTGCCGCTGCGGCAACACCGGCTGCCTGGAGGCCCTCGCCGGGGGCCCGGCGCTGCTGGCGGAGATGGCCGAGCGGGGCCGGGCGGTGGCGGGGGTGGCCGAGCTCGCCGAGCTGGCCCGCCAGGGCGACGCCGACGCCGTGGGGCTGGTGCGCCAGGCCGGGCGGCGCCTGGGCGAGGTGCTGGCCGGCGCGGTGAACCTGCTCAACCCCGAGGTGATCGTGCTGGGCGGGCTGCTGGGCCGGGCCCACGACCACCTGGTGGCCGGGGTGCGCGAGGTCGTGTTCCGCCGCTGCACCGCCCTGGCCACCCGCCAGTTGCGGATCGTGGCCGCGCGCGGCGGCGAGCAGTCGGGGCTGGGCGGCGGCGCCGCGCTGGTACTGGACCGCATCCTGGCGCCCGAGGCCGTCAACGCCCGCATCGCCGGGGCGGGCCAAGTCCTGTTTAATAGGCCCTGATCGATCGGGACTGCCCGCGTGCCGGTGCCCTGTGCAGCAGCCAGGCCCCCGGGTGGCGGGGGCGCGCGGTCACCGACCCTGCAGAAATGCCCGGAATTCAACGCTGGGACCGGCATTTCTGCATGATCATCAACGGGAAAGCAGCGCCCCGGCCCCGGCCCGGACTCGGCGCTACCGCCCGGCGCTGCCTTGGCTGGCGTGCCAGAGTTTGCGGGGTGCGGCGGCGGCGCCGGTGCCGGCCGGTGCGATGTCGGCGTAGGTGGACAGTTCGTAGCCGTTGGCGTAGCGGATCCGCGGCCCGCCCACGCCGCTGACCGGGACGCTGGTCTGCGGGCGCTGCAATTGTTCGCGCAGCGCCGCGGCGGCGCCGGTGCCGCCGCCGTACCAGGTGCGCGCCAACTCCTCCAGGTCGTAGGCGTGGGTGGCGTTGACGGTGGCCATGCCCGCGCCCGCACGGCGCACTTTGCCGCGTACCGCCAGCAGCCAGGAGCCGAAGACGGTGGCGGCGCAGCGCTGCTGTACCGATTCGAAGAACGTGAGGTCGATCAGCCCGGTGGCGTCGTCCAGTGTGGTGAAGATGATGCGCTGGCCCGAGCGTACGGCGGGGGTCTGGGTGGCCACTTTCACTCCCAGCACCAGTACCTCGGTTCCGGGCGGGACCGCGGCCAGGTCGCGGGCGCGCACCGCGCCGCCGATGGCGCCCAGTGCGGCGGTCAGTTCCGTGTAGCAGTCCAGCAGGTGGCGGGAGGCGTCATAGCCCAGCACCTCAAGTTCGGCTTGGACCTGTTCGTGCGGTGTCATCGGCACCAGCCCGGTGCGGTGGGGCCCTTCGGCGGCTTCCAGCGCGATGGGCAGTTGGCCGCCGCCCAGCGGCCGGCGGGTCGCGCGGTCCAGGGCGCTCACCCGCAGCAGCAAATCGCGGCGGGTGGGGCCGCCGGGCGGGGCGGGTTCTTGGCCGCCGGTGCCCGCGCCGCCGGTTTCGGAGGTGATGTTGTAGAGGGCGTCGAAGGCGCCCACCTGCACCAGTCCTTCCAGTACGCCGCGGGAGGGGCGGGCGCGGTTGGCGACGTCGTTCAGCGAGGAGTAGGGGCGTCCGGCCACCAGCGCCTCCACTTCGGCGTCGGTGATGCCTTTGACGTCGGCGAGCGCGGCGCGGATGCCCAGCCTGCCCTGCGGTGCGGGTTCGACCTGCCAGTGGCGGCCGGAGCGGTTGATGTCGGGGCCCAGGACCGGCACGCCGAAACGGCGGGCGTCGTCGATGATGGCGCGGCGCGGGTACATGCCCGGGTCGTGGGTGAGGACGCCGGCGTAGAAGGCCGCCGGGTGGTGGCGTTTGAGCCAGGCCGACTGGTAGGTGGGCAGCGCGAACGCTGCGGCGTGGGCCTTGCAGAACCCGAACGCGCCGAAGGCCGAGAGGATCTGCCAGACCTCCTCGATGACCTGCTCGCTGTGGCCGCACTCGCCGGCCATGGCCGTGAAGCGTTCGCGGACCTGTTCTTTGCCGGCGTCGGTGCCCAGGCGGCGGCGCATCGCCTCGGCCTGGTCGAGGCCGCAGCCGGTCATGGCGTGCAGTACTTCGTCGACCTGTTCGTGGAAGATGACCACTCCGCCGGTGTCGGCGAGCATTTCGGTCAGGACCGGGGTGGGGGCGCGGGGGGTGCGTTCGCCGTTGCGGACGGCGATGAAGGGGGTGATCATGTCGCTGTTGACCGGGCCGGGCCGGAACAGGGAGATGTCGGCGATGAGGTCGTCCATGCCGGCCGGGCGCAGCCGGCTGAGGAGTTCGCGCTGGCCGGGCGATTCGATCTGGAAGCAGCCCAGGGTGGCCGAGGAGGCGGCCATCGCGTAGGTGGCGGGGTCGTCGGCGGGTAGCGCGTCGAGGTCGATGCGGGTGTTTTCGGTGCGTTCGGCCTCGCTCAGCGCGTGGGTCATGGCCGACTGCATGCGCACCCCGATGACGTCGAGTTTGATCAGGCCCATTTCTTCGACGTCGTCCTTGTCGTACTGGACCATGTCGTAGCCGATGCGGCTGGGTTCCAGCGGTGCGCGGTCGCGCAGGGAGGCGTCGGAGACGACGATGCCGCAGGGGTGCAGCGCGATGTGGCGGGGCAGCCCGTCCAGGCGTTCGGCCAGCCTGAACAGGGTCTGCACCGGGTAGTCGGCCAGGCCGCCGGAGCGCAGTTCGGGCAGGTCGGTGCTTGCCGAGCGGATCTGGCGGGCGCGGATGTGGGGGAAGGCCTTGGCCAGCACGTCGATCTCCTGGGGCGGGATGCCCATGACCGAGCCGACGTCGCGGATGGCGCTGCGGGCGCGGTAGGTCTCCATCATCGATACGCAGGCGGCGTCGGGGTAGGCCTCAAGGATCACCTGGTAGGCGTCCAGGCGGCGGGCCGATTCCACGTCCAGGTCGATGTCGGGCAGTCCGGTGCGGCTGTCGGTGAGGAAGCGTTCCATCAGCAGCCCGTGGGCCAGGGGGTCCACGGCGGAGATGCCGATGAGGTGGTTGACCAGGCTGCCGGCGCCCGAACCGCGGATGGAGCAGCGGATGCCCTGTTCGCGGATGCGGTGGGCGATGTCGGCGACGGTCAGGAAGTAGGCGGAGAACCCTTTGCGTTCGATGGTTTCGAGTTCGCGGGCCAGGCGGGAGCGGGCGCGCTCGTCGTTGTCCAGGCCGCGCCGGGCCATGCCTTCGCGGCAGGTCAGCCACAGCCGGTCGCGGGCGGCGGGGATTTCGGGCAGGTGGGGGCGGTCCATGCCCAGGTCGGTGCCGGGGTCCAGGCGGCAGGAGGCGGCAAGGGCGCGGGTGCGGGCCAGCAGCCGGCGCACGGCGGTGCGGTCGGGGCCGCAGATCCGTTCGGCGACTTCGGCCATTTCGGCGGTGCTTTTCAGGTAGGCCTGGCCGCCGCCGTGTTCGGGCGGCGCGTCGCCGCCGCCGGGCAGCCAGCGGCGGGCTTCGTCCAGGACGCGGGCGACCTCGGCGCCGGAGCGGCGGGGGTAGCGTACGGCGTTGCCCAGCACCGCCAGGGTGCGGGTCTCCTCGGCCAGCCGCAGCATCGCGGTGGCCCGGCGGTGCTGGCCGGGCCCGTAGTGGTCGACCAGTTCGACGGCGGTTTCGGCGATCTCGCGCCAGCGGTCCAGGCACCGGCGGGCGCGCTGGAGGTGGTGCTGGGCCGCGGCCAGGCCGACGTCGGATTCGGGCCCGGCGAGGACGACCAGCCCGTCGGCGTGGGCGGCCAGTGCCCTGCGGGAGACGGCGGGCACCCCGCGCGCCCCTTCGGCGTGGGCGGCACTGACCAGCCGGCACAGCGATGCCCAGCCGGTCCGGCCGCGGGCCAGGACCGTGATCCGGCCGCCTTGGGGGGCGGCCACGGCAAGGTTGGCGCCCAGGACGGGGGCGATTCCGGCCGCCGTGCAGGCGCGCACGTGTTTGACGGCGCCGTAGAGGCCGTCGCGGTCGGTCAGCGCGAGCATGTCCATGCCCAGTTCGGCGGCGCGCTCCACCAGTTCGTGCGGTGGCGCGGTGCCGTGGCGCATCGACGCCGCCGAGGCGGTATCGAGGTGGACGAAGGCGTCGGCCATCAGCGGCGGCCTTTCCGGTGCGCCGCTGCGGCGAGGTGCGGTGTGGCCATGGTTTCCCCCCGTTGCTGCGGCCAGGGCGGCGCGGTTTGGCGCACGCCCGGGGAAGACAGGCCGAAATCCGAAACTTTTGCCGAACAGGTCGAACACTTGTACGACTTACGTGGAATGCTACCGCACGGATGATCATGGATAAAACCGTGACCTGGTAAAACATTCGCCGCGGTTGCCGTCCGGTGCCGCAGAGGGCGCGGCGGCGGGGGTTCCACTCCGGTGCGGCGGCGGGCACGTGGCCCAGGCCGCGCCCCGCGGCGCGGCACCGCTCATGCGCACGGGTGGCGCGCGGGTGCGGTGTTGGTTCGTTGGGGCCGCGCCGCGGGGCGCGGGCGCGATACCGTGGCGATCATGGGGAACGCATCCGAGCGGCCGTCCACCTCGGTCGAGGACTACGTCAAAGTCATATACGACCTGCAGGAACGCGGTTCCGGTCCGGTGACCATCTCGGCGATGGCCGAGCGGCTGTCGGTGTCCAACTCCTCGGTGTCGGGGATGCTGCGCAAGCTCGGTGAGCTGGGGCTGGTGTCCCACCGCCGCTACGGCGCCGTCCACCTGACCGAAACCGGCGACAAGGCCGCGCTGGCGGTGCTGCGCCGCCACCGGCTGCTGGAGACCTACCTGGTCGAGGCGCTGGGCTACTCCTGGGACGAGGTCCACGACGAGGCCGAGATCCTCGAACACGTGGTCTCCGACCGGTTCGTCGACCGCATCGCCGAGCACCTGGGCGATCCCGCCGTCGACCCGCACGGCGACCCCATCCCCTCCCGCGAGGGCCGCGTCCCCGAACGCACGACCCAACTGCTGTCGGCGGCCGAGGCCGGTACGACCGGGGTGATCGTGCGGGTCAACGACTCCGACCCCGATCTGCTGTGCCACCTCGCCGAGCAGGAGATCGGGATCGGGATGCCCATCGAACTGGTGGAGCGCCGGCCCTTCGGCGGGCCGCTGATCGTGCGCATCGGCGCGCCCGGGGCCCAGCGCGAGCAGGCGCTGGGCCTGCTGGCCGCCGAGGCGCTGTGGATCGCGCCGGCCCGCGAGGACGACCCGCACGGCCACCACGGCGGCGACGGGCACCAGCCCACCGGGTAGGGCCCGGCCCCGGGCCGCGCCCGCCGACCGCGCCCCGGGGCGGCGCCGGTCAGCTTTCGCTGGCCAGCGAGCCCATCAGCGGCTCGGGGTAGCGCTCGCCCGCGGCCGCACCGGCCGGCACCGCCTGCTCGATCTCGGCGATCTCGGCCGGGCCGAGTCCGACCTGGGCGGCGCCCAGCGCCTCGGCCAGCCGGTCGCGCCGGCGCGCGCCCACCAGCGGCACGATGTCCTCGCCGCGCGCTGCCACCCACGCGATGGCCGCCTGGGCGGTGGTCATGCCCTTGGCGTGGGCGACGGCGCCCAGCGCCTCGGCCAGGGCGAGGTTGTGCTGCAGGTTTTCGCCTTGGAAGCGGGGGCTGAAGGCGCGGAAGTCGCCCGGCGCGGTCGTGCGGTCGCTGTTCCAGTGGCCCGAGAGCAGGCCGCGGGAGAGCACCCCGTAGGCGGTCACGCCGATGCCCAGTTCGCGGGCGGTGGGCAGGATCGACTCCTCGATGCCCCGGGAGACCAGCGAGTACTCGATCTGCAGGTCGGCGATGGGGTGCACGGCGGCGGCGCGGCGCAGGGTCTGGGCGCCGACCTCGGAGAGCCCGATGTGGCGCACGTAGCCGGCCTCGACCATCTCGGCGATGGCTCCCACCGTTTCCTCCACCGGCACCTCGGGGTCCAGGCGGGCGGGGCGGTAGATGTCGATGTGGTCGGTGCCCAGGCGGCGCAGTGTGTATGCGAGGAAGTTGCGCACCGCCTCGGGGCGGCCGTCCTGGCCCGCCCAGCGGCCGTCGGGGCCGCGCAGCGCGCCGAACTTCACGCTGATGGCCGCGTTGCCGCGGTCGCGTTCGCGCAGGGCTTCTGCCAGCAGCATCTCGTTGTCGCCCATGCCGTAGAAGTCGCCGGTGTCGAACAGGGTGACGCCGGCGTCCAGCGCGGCGTGCAGGGTGGCGACGGCTTCGCCGCGGTCGGCGGGGCCGTAGAGGTCGGACATGCCCATCATGCCCAGGCCCAGGGCCGATACCGCCGGTCCGCTGCTGCCGAGGGTGCGTGTTGCCATGGCCATTGCGGTGCTCCTTGACTCCATGAACAGTTTCCGATCGCTGATAACGGAATTACGTTAGCACAGGTACGTTATCGTGGGTAGCAAGTTCCGGATAACATCGATCCATGTCCGATGAGAAGAAGCACGAGGCCAGGGAGCGCATCCTGGAGGCAGCCGGCGACCTGCTCGCCGAGCAGGGGGCCGAAGGGCTGTCCACCCGCGCCGTCAGTGCGGCCGCCGGCGTCCAGGTGCCCACCCTCTACCGGCTCTTCACCGACAAGCAGGGCCTGCTCGACGCTCTGGCCCGCCGCGGATTCGAGCGCTACCTGCACGACAAGCGGGGCATGGCCCCCACCGGCGACCCCGTCGCCGACCTGCGCCAGGGCTGGGACCTGCATGTGGAATTCGGGCTGGCCAACCCGGCCCTGTACACCCTCATGTACGGCACCGCGCGGCCCGGGCACCGCCCGCCGGCCGCCCAGGACGCCGAAGCGTTCCTGGTCGGGTTGCTGGAGGCGGTGGCCGCCGCCGGCCGGCTGCGCGTGCCCGTCGCCGACGCCGCGCAGCTGGTCGGTGCCGCCGGGATGGGCGTCACCCTCTCCCTCATCCAGCGCCCGCCCGAGCGGCGCAGCCCCGACTTGGCGCCACGCACGCGCGAGACCGTGCTGGCCGCCATCACCACTTCCGAACCCGCCGCCACCGGCGATGGCGATGGCGGCGGCCACCCCGCCGGTCCGGGCACGGTCGCCACCCGGGCCCTGGCCCTGGATTCGGTGCTGGGGGAGTCCTCCGGCGCACTGAGCCCGGCCGAATCCGCACTGCTGCGCGAGTGGCTGAACCGCCTGGCCGCCTGTGAGCAGCGGGTCCGAACCGAATAGGCCACCCAGACGGCCCGGTCGCCGGAGCCGCCACCTGCGCAAACCGGCGGCCGGGCCGTGCCCCGGCAGTGGTGTCGCTGACACACCTCGAACTGCCTGACCGGTCCTGGACCTTCTCGGAGTCGGGCGCCTTCGCCCCCGTGCCGGCCGAACTCCAAGCACGCGGGGTGGCCGTCACCATCCGCAATTGATCGGCCCGGCCCGCCGCTGCGCCCGCCCGGCCGCCGGGCGAGGGTTCGCACGGGCCGGGCCGGTGTGGTTGGAGGGGGTGGGGCAGGGGTAGTCGGCGCGGTGCATGTTCGGTGCCGGACGGGCTGGGCGCACTCCCCGCCCGCCCTCCACCGGGAAGACGCGGGCACGCGAAAGGAGCGGGCGATGGCGGTATTGCACGACATCGAGGGCCTCAAGCAGATCCTGTCCGGGCTGGATTTTCCCGTCGGCAAGGACCGGATCGTGGAGTACGCCCAAGAGCAGGGCGCCGACCGGTTCCTGCTCAGCGCCTTGCAGGCCATGCCTCCCGCGGACTACAACGAGCCCAACGCGGTGCTGCGGTCGGTACCCCAGGACGAGCTGGGCGGGCAGCAGCGCAGCGAATCCGACCGCGCCCAGCAGCGCCGCCACCACACCAAGCCCGGTGTCTCCGAGCAGGCCAAGGAGACCGGTCCGGTCAACCCGATCGAAGAGGAACTGGGCGAGAACCGCGGCTCCTGACCGGCCCGTGTGCAGCACCGTTGCCGGGCCGTTGACCGCGGCCCAGCGCCGGCGGCGGTGTGTTCAGGGCTGGACGGACTGCTCGTGGCGGAAGACGTTGCCGGGATCCCAGTAGCGCTTGACCCGGCGCAGCCGCTCGTAGTCGCCTTTGTAGTACAGCGTCGACCACGCGATGTTGGACCGGTTCCACTCGGGGTTGCTGAGGTCGACGTCGGGATAGTTGATGTAGCAGCCGTCGGTGATCTCGCCGGGCACGGGCACGCCCGGCCGCCCCTGCGCGTCGCCGTACATGTCCTGGTAGAGGCGGCGGATCCACTCCAGGTGGAGCTGGGGGTCCTGGTCGTGGAGCCAGTAGACCTGGTGCTGCAGCTTCATGATGGAGTCGCGCTGGGCCACGGCCGTATCGCGCGGGGGAGCGTTGATGGCCGCGCCGTAGGAGTCGATCTGCACCACCGCGTTGCTGACACCCCGGGGCGCGTGGGTCAGGTACCACCAGGCCGCATCGATCTGGTTCTGGGGAAGCGGCGAACGCATGTAGGCCGACTTGTACTTGCCCGACTCGTCGTTCAGCAGCGGCTGGTTGCTCATCAGGTCGGCGATGGCGACGTGGACGGCGTCTTTGGAGCCGGTCAGCAGCGGATGCTCGCCTGCGGCCTCGGTGCGGTGCTCCAGAGCGGGCCCGACACCGCGGCCGAGCTCGGCGACGAACTCGTCCAACCGGGCGCGGGCGCCGGGCAGGGTGGCATCGATCTGGGCGATCAGCCCGATCTGGTCGCTGCTGGAAGGAGTCAGCTGCAGGATGCCGAACACCGCGGAGTAGCGGCCGCCGGTGCCGCGGTGTTCGGAGAAGAAGTTCCCGAAGTTGGTGACGAGCCGGTTGAAGTCGTTGTAGCCCATCTGCGACCACTTCCAGCCGCCTTCGATGCGTTCGAAGCCGCTGGGTGCCTGGGGCAGGCCGCGGAACCAGAACCGGGTGGCCATCCCGAAGTTCCCGCCGCCGCCTCCGGTGTGGGCCCACCACAGCTCGCCCAGTTCACCGGTGTCGTCGCGGGTGGCGGTGACCAGGTCGACGCTGCGGTCGGCGTTGGCCACGGCGACCTCGACGGCGTACAGGTAGTCGACCGTGAGCCCGTACTGGCGGGAGAACAGGCCGTAGCCGCCGCCGGTGACGTGCCCGCCGACACCTACGGTGTTGCAGGAACCGCCCGGTAGCAGCAGCCCCAGTTTCTTGACCAGTTTCTCGGTGAGGTCCCAGACGCTGGCGCCGGCCTCGACGCAGACCGCTGCCATGGCCGGGTCGTAGTAAATGCCGTTCATCAGGGAGGCGTCGATGATGACGCGGACATCGGGGGAGCAGACGAAATCCTCGTAGCAGTGCCCGCCCGAGCGCACGGTGATGCGGGAGCGGTAGGCGTCGGCGGCGGGCTCGCTGAGGGCGATCGCCAGGGCGTTGCGGGCCTGGGTGCGGTCGGCGACCAGGCGGATGTAGTCGGGAGTGGCACTCCAGCGGGGGTTGTAGCCGCGCCGCAGGGCGGGGTAGCGCCAGTCCTGCGGGCCGATCTTCAGGCCTGCGCCGTCGGCGGTGTCGGTGTCGGGCAAGGCGGTTCCCTTCGGTAGGGCGGCCCTGCAGGGCCGGGGCAACAGGCGGCGCGGCTGCGGCCGCCCGGTGGCGACCTACCCGACCCGGTAGACACAAAAAGCAATAGAAAAAATTACCCGGAGTTGCGAGCGTTCCGAAACCGCTGGTCAAAGGCGGTGCTGTGCTTGCCGGTCGCCGGATGCGGCCGGTGCGGGCGCCGCACCGGCGGATCGAGGGCCCCACCGGGGTGCGGTCCGAAACCCGCCGGGCGCGGGGATGCTTCAGCGGCGGTGCGTGCGGGCCGCAACCGCGCAGTCGCCGCACAGGCCGCCGCCGGGCACGCGGTAGTACAGGCAGCACGTCGTGCGGGTGAAGGCGGATGCCTGGCCGGTGCGGTCGCCGGCGGCGGGGGCGAACACGCCCAGGCCCTGCAGCGGGGGCCGTTGCAGCAGCAGGCGCGCCAGAGCGTCGGCGTCGGCGGCGCGGTCGGGGCGGTCCGCGCCGAGCGCCTGGACGGCGCCGGCCAGGGCGGAGGCGGCGTTGCCGTACAGCAGCCGCGGCGCCAGCGCGGCCTGGGCGCGTACCGCGTGGGCGAGGGGGACCAGCGCGGCGGTGAGGACGTGTTCGGACACCAGGTCGGCGGCCGCTTTTGCGCGGGGGCGGCCGGGGTCAAGCATCCGGCCCGCGCCTTCGCCCAGGGCCGGCTGCAGCCGGCCGCCGCGGCGGACCCATTGCAGCGCATCGGGCGGGGCGAGCACGCCGTGGCACAGTGCCGCGGCCACCGCCGGGCACAGCAGCCGCGCGGCCAGCCCTTGGTAGCAGATCGAGGCCGCTGCCCGCTGTTCCACCGCTGCCAGGGGCCGCCCGGCGGCTGCGGCCAGGCGGGTCCGCACGGCCCCGATCTCGCCGGCCAGCAGGTCGGCGCGCCGCCACAGGTCTGCCAGCGGGTGGCGCTCGCCTGGGGCGTCGCCGGTGTCGACGGCGAAGAAGGCGTTGATGGCGGCGGCGCCCTCCAGGGCGCCGCGCAGTGCGGGATCGATGCGGGCTCCCTGGTGCGGTCGGCGGCGGGGTGGTCAGTGCCTGCGGGTGAATACGGAGTCGGCCGCGCCGGCGTCCTGCGGGGTGGGGCTGGCGCGCCGCTGGGGTTCGTCCTCCTCGCCGGGCGAGAGCAGCAGTATCAGCGAGATGATCATGAGCAGCAAGCCCAGGCCCACGAACACCGGTAGGAAGAAGTCCATCATGGTGGCCCCGGATGTGGGGGCGGCGAGGGGGTCTTGGGGAATGGGGCCGACGCTGACGCCGGACATGGCGGTGTAGTGCATGGCCGAAACGGCCGCCGCCATGATCAGCGAGCCGCCGAGTGCGGCACGCAGGCCTTTCAGCCGCAGCGCGAAGACCAGGGCGGCCGCGGAGGCGGCCAGTGCGATGGCGACCGCGGCTGCGGTGGTCGGGGTGTCGTGGTGCATGCGGACGGGCATTTCGATGGAGGCCATACCGAGGTAGTGCATTGCGGCCACGCCGGCGCCCATGAGCAGGCCGCCGCCCAGCACCGAGGGCCAGCCGGGCCGGGCCGTGGCCCAGGTGAGGGCGGCGGCGGTGGCCGCGATGGCGACCAGCCCGCTGACCAGGGTCAGTACCACGTCATAACGCAGGGTGATGGCTTGGACGGAAAAGCCCATCATCGCGATGAAATGCATCGCCCAAATTGCGGCGGCGCCCAGGGTGAATGCGGCCAGTGCGAGCCATCCGGCGCGCAGCGCGCCTTGGCTTTGGCGTGCGCGGCCTGCCACCTGCAATCCGACGAGGGAGCCCAGGAACGAGACGACATAGGCAATTACCGGAGTTGTCCATCCGTAGGCGAATTGTTCGATCATGGGGGGATATCCTGGGGGTATTTTGTCTGAATTGGTGCTATTGGGAGGAACGGTGATCACCCTAGACCCGATTGCCGAGCGTGACCTAGGGGTGTGCGCTGTCCGTATGCGGCCACCGGCCCGCCTATCGCCCCCCGGGCCGCTCCGCCCTTGCCGGTGCCGGGCCGCGGCCGCCGCCGAGCGGGGCGCGGGCCGGGCACCCGGTGCCGTCCCAGGGGGTGGGGGGTGAGCCCGTGTGGGGTGGTCGGCCCGGTCCACTGTGCGGCCTTGTCGGGTTTCCGGCGATGATCATGCAGGAATGCCCATCTCAGCTTTGATATTTGGGTATTTCCGCAGGGCCGGTGCGCCGTCCGTCCCGCCCGCCCCGCTCGGCGATCATGGCCGAGCCCGCCGAGTAAGCGCGGCCCCAACGCAGCGCCCCGCGCCCCGCGGCGCTTCGCGCGGAGCACACCCGAGTGCGCCGCTCGCGGACGGCCCCACCGAATGCGCCCTGGTGAAGGCGGGTGTGTTTCTGCGGCGCCCCAGGTGACAAAACGGGCGGATGGTGGGTTAGGGTAGCCTCACCTAGCCGCGTTCGGCGGCCGGTAATCGTCACGCTGACCTGAGAAAGGCCCACCCATGCCTTCGCTTTCGGGGGCCGCGGCCCCCCTCGCCCGTACCGCCCTGATGGGGGCCGCCGCGGCCCTGCTCGCCGCCGGCTGCGGAGCGCCCTCCGGATCCGGGGCCGACGGCAGCGCCTCCGGCGGCGACTGGTCGCCGGTGACCATCGAGCACGCCTACGGTTCCACCACCGTCGACAAAAAGCCCGAGCGCATCGTCACCGTGGGCTGGTCCGACGAGGCCACGCTCCTGGAGCTGGGCATCGTCCCCGTGGGCATGAACGCCTCCACCTACGCCGGCGACGACGAGGGCTACCTGCCCTGGGACCTGGAGAAACTGGAGGAGATGGGCGCCGACAAGCCCAAGCTGATCAACACCGACGACGGCATCTCCGCCGAGCAGGTCGCCAACCTCGCCCCCGACCTGGTCCTGGGCGTGCAGTCGGGCATGGAAAAGGCCGAGTACGAGCAGCTCTCCCAGGTCGCCCCCACCGTCCCGTACCTGGACGAGCCCTGGATGACCTCGTGGAAGGACCAGACGGCCGCCATCGGCAAGGCCGTGGGCAAGCCGGAGGAGGCCGAGCGGATCGCCGCGGAGACCTCCGACTACATCGACGGCCTGGCCAAGGACCACCCCGAGTTCAAGGACACGACCTATGCCGTGGGCACCCTCATGCCCTCCACCGGCCAGCTCGGCTTCTACATCGGCAAGGACGCCCGGCCGATCCTCATGAAGCAGCTCGGCTTCACCCCGGCGGGCTTCGCCAAGGACCTCCCGGTCGAGGACGGCCAGTTCTACGGCACGCTGAGCATGGAAAACGCCGACAAGATCGACGCCGACGTGCTGGTCATGTGGTACAACTCCGCCGAGGAGCGCAAGCAACTGGAGGACAATGCCGTCTTCCAGAAGGTCGACGCGGTGCAAAACGGCGGCTACATCGCCTACGACGACGCCGAGCAGTCGATGGCGATCTCCACCCCCAACCCGCTGACCATCCCCTGGGTGATGGACGGCTACGCCGAGCGCCTCAGCGCCGCCGCCAAGGGCGAGGCCGAGCCCGCCCCCCAAAGCTGAGGGTCCCGGAAACACCCCGCCTGCACCCACGGCGCCCCCGTCGCGACATCCGCACCCGCGTGCGGACGCGGCGGGGGCGCCGTACTGCCGCCCGCCGCGCACACCTGGCCGCATTGAGATCCGGCAGGCCTATGGTAATAGTTAGGGGTGCCAAACATTGGAGATGGCTGCGGCTTAACCGGCTTGGCCCGCGGCGTTGGCGCCCTGGCGGCAGCCGCGGCCCTGGCCGCCGCCACCGCCTGCACCCCGCCGGCCCCGCCCGCCGCCGACACCGGCCGCCCCACCGTGCTGACCACCTTCACCGTCCTGGCCGACATGGTCGCCAACGTCGCCGGCGACCACGCGGCCGTCGAGTCGCTGACCCGCCCCGGCGCCGAGATCCACTCCTACCAACCCACCCCCGACGACCTCGTCCGCGGCACCGGCGCCGACCTCATCCTGCACAACGGGCTGGGACTGGAAGCCTGGTTCACCCAGTTCACCGCCCGCATCGACGCCCCCACCGCCACCCTGTCGCAGGGCGTCGACACCATCCCGATCTCCTCGGGCGGCCTGCAGGGCCGACCCAACCCGCACGCCTGGATGTCGCCGGACAACGCCCTGATCTACGTCGACAACATCACCGCGGCGCTCAGCGGCCTCGACCCCGACCACTCCGCGGCCTACGCCGCCGCGGCCGCCGACTACAAGGACCGCATCGGGCGCATCGGCGCCGGCCTCGACGCCGACCTGGCCGAGCTGCCCCGATCGCGGCGCGCCCTGGTCACCTGCGAAGGCGCCTTCTCCTACCTGGCCCGCGACGCCGGCCTGGCCGAGCGCTACCTGTGGGCGGTCAACTCCGGCACCCAGGCCGTGCCCCGCCACGCGGCCGCGGTCGCGGAGTTCGTCCGCACCAACGACGTGCCCACCGTCTTCTGCGAAACCACCGCCAACGACGGCACCCAGCAGCAGGTCGCCGCCGAGAGCGGCGCCGAGCTGGGCCCCGACCTCTACGTCGACTCCCTGTCGGGCCCCGGCGGGCCCGTACCCACCTACCTGGACCTGCTGCGCCACGACACCGAGGCCATCGCCGCCGGACTCACCCGCCAGGAGGACCCCCAGTGAGCACCGAGGAGCCCCCGCCCGCTTGCGCCCCCACCACCGCGCCCGCCGCGCCCGGTGCCGGCGACGTATCCGGCGTGCCCGCCATCGAGGTGGCGGGGGTGAGCGTGCACTACGGCCGCACCACCGCCCTGGAAGACGTCAGCCTCACCCTGGGCCAGGGCCGCATCTGCGCCCTGCTGGGCGCCAACGGCTCGGGCAAGTCCACCCTGATCACCGCCGTGCTGGGGCGCACCACCGCCGGCACCGGCCGCGTGCGCATCCTCGGCGCCTCGCCCGCCGCCGCGCGCAAACGCGGGCTGGTGGGCTATGTCCCCCAGTCCGAACAGGTCGACCGGGACTTCCCGGTGCGTGTGGCCGACGTGGTGATGATGGGCCGCTACGGCCACATGGGCCCCGCGCGCCGGGCGCGAAAAGCCGACCGCAGCGCCGTGGCCCGGGCACTGGAACGCACCGGGCTCAGCGACCTCGCCCACCGGCCCATCGGCGCGCTCTCCGGCGGCCAGCGCAAGCGGGCGTTCGTGGCCCGCGCCATCGCCCAGGGCGCGCGGGTGCTGCTGCTCGACGAACCCTTCGCCGGTGTCGACGGCCGCTCCCAGCACACCATCGCCCAGGTGCTGGCCGCCATGCGCGACGACGGCCACACCCTGGTGGTCTCCACCCACGACCTGGCCGGGGTACCGCAGTGGTGCGACGAGGCGGTGCTGCTGCAGCGTCGCCTGCTCGCCCACGGCACCCCCCGCGAGGTGCTCACCCCCCAACGGCTGGCCCAGACCTTCGGGCTCGGCACCGACATCCCGGAGGGCCGGGACGTGGCGCACGGCCGCGGCGGTGGCCTATGAGCGCCCTCGCCGAGTGGATCACCCTGCCGCTGCAGTTCGGTTTCATGCAGCGCGCGCTGCTGGTCGGCGTCGCGGCCGGTATCGTCTGCGCCCTGCTGTCGTGCTGGATGACACTGACCGGCTGGTCGCTGCTGGGCGACGCGGTCTCCCACGCGGTGCTGCCCGGCGTGGTGCTGTCCTACCTGCTGGGGTTGCCCTTCGCGGTGGGTGCACTGGTTTTCGGCGCCGGCTCGGTCGCCCTGATCGGCGCGGTCAACCGGACCTCGCGCGTCAAGGAGGACGCCGCGATCGGGGTCGTGTTCACCGCGATGTTCGCCGTCGGAGTGGTGCTGATCTCGCGGGTGCCCTCCCAGACCGACCTGATGCACATCCTGTTCGGCAACGTGCTGGGCGCCTCCGACGCCGAGATCGTCCAGGTGCTGGTGATGGCGGGGCTGACCGCGACCGCGGTGCTGCTCAAACACCGCGACCTGACCCTGTACGCCTTCGACCCGGTCCACGCCCACGCCATCGGGCTGAACCCGCGCCGCCTGGAGGCGCTGCTGCTGGGGTTGCTGTCGGTGACCGTGGTCATCGCGCTGCAGGCGGTGGGCATCATCCTGGTGGTGGCCATGCTCGTCATTCCCGGCGCGACCGCCTACCTGCTCACCGACCGGTTCGAACGCATGCTGGCCATCGCCGCGGCGATCTCGGCCGCCGCCGCGGTGCTGGGCACCTACGCCAGCTTCTACGCCGACGTGGCCACCGGCGGCGCCATCGTCGTCGCCCAGGCGTCGGCGTTTGCGCTGGCCTACCTGTTCGCACCCGCCCACGGCGTGCTGGTGCGGCTGCTGCGCCGCGCCGCCGCCCCTACCGCCTGAACCGCGCCCGCGCCCCCACCGGGCGCGGGCGCGCAGGGCGCGGGCGACTTCACCGTGGGGATGACGGTGCGGTGAGCGGTCCGTTTCGCGAGTTTTACGGCGGGACACGTCCAGGCAACTCCGGCTGCCTACCGTCGATCACGTTGCGCGAACAACGCCGCCGATCGAGGAAGGCCAGGACGTGACCGCACGGAAGACGACGTCGCCGCCGCGCACCCGCGGGCGCTGGATCGCCCATTGGGATCCCGAGGACACCGCGTTTTGGCACGCCTCGGGCCGCCGCGTGGCCAACCGGAACCTGTGGGCCTCCATTTTCGCCGAGCACCTCGGGTTCTCGGTGTGGAGTATCTGGTCGGTGCTGACCCTGTTCATGACACCCGAGACCGGGTTCTCCTTCACCCCGGGACAGAAGTTCCTGCTGGTGTCGGTGGTGTCGCTGGTGGGGGCGCTGCTGCGGGTGCCCTACACGCTGGCGGTGCCCGCGTTCGGCGGCCGCAACTGGACCCTGATGTCGGTGGGGGCGCTGCTGGTGCCCACCGCCGTGGCGGCGGTGCTGATCACGCGGCCCGAGACCCCCTTCTGGCTGTTCGTGGTGCTGGCGGCCACCGCGGGATTGGGCGGCGGCAACTTCTCCTCCTCGATGGCCAACATCAACGCGTTCTTTCCCGAACGCAGCAAGGGCTGGGCGCTGGGCCTCAACGCCGGCGGCGGCAACGTCGGGGTGGCCGCGGCGCAGCTGGCCGGGCTGGGGGTGATCGCGGCGCTGGGTGCCTCGCAGGGCTACGTGCTGGCCCTGCTGTATGTCCCGCTGCTGCTGGTGGCCGCCGCGGTGGCGTGGTGGCGCATGGACAACCTCGCCACCCTGCGCGCCGACCCCGGCGCCCAGATCGCCGCCGCCAAGGACCGCCACTTCTGGATCATTTCCTTCCTCTACATCGGCACTTTCGGGTCGTTCATCGGGTTCTCGTTCGGGTTCGGGCTGCTGCTGCAGAACCAGTTCGACCGCACCCCCTTGGAGGCCGCGGCCGTGACCTTCCTGGGCCCGCTGCTGGGGTCGCTGATCCGCCCGGTCGGCGGGCGCCTGGCCGACCGGTTCGGCGGAGCGCGGGTGACGCTGGCCAACTTCGCGGCCATGGCCGCGGGCACCGGCGTGGTCGTGGCGGCCTCGCTGCAGCAGTCGCTGGCGCTGTTCACCGCCGGGTTCATCGTGCTGTTCCTGCTCACCGGGATCGGCAACGGCTCCACCTACAAGATGATCCCGGCGGTCTATGCCGCCCAGGCCCAGAACCTGGTGGCCGCCGGCATGGACCGCGCCCGCGCCCAGGCCCGCACCGACCGCATCTGCGGCGCGGTGCTGGGGCTGGTCGGTGCGGTGGGCGCCCTGGGCGGGGTGGCCATCAACCTGGTGTTCCGCCAGTCGTTCATGGCCTTCGGCGGAGCGGTGCCGGCCTACGTCGCGTTCCTGGTCTTCTACCTGGTCTGCCTGGTGGTGGTTTACCGCGTCTACCTGCGCCGGCCCCCGGCCGCCGCCGAGACGGCCGAGGCGGCCGAGGCGGCCGAGCCGACCCAGGCGGCCGATGATGCGGGCGCCCCGCAGGTGCGCACCGGTGGGGCGGGGCAGCGATGAGCACCGCCACCCACTGCCCCTACTGCGCGCTGCAGTGCGCCATGCACGTCGAGACCGGACCCGGCGGCGCCCCGGCCACCCGCCCCGCCGACTTCCCCACCAACCGGGGCGGGCTGTGCCGCAAGGGCTGGACCGCCGCCGAACTGCTGAACTCGCCCGAGCGCCTCACCCGGCCGCTGGTGCGCGACGGCCGCAGCGGCACCTTCACCGAAACCGACTGGGACAGCGCCCTGGACCGCGTCGCCGGTTCCTTGGCGGCACTGCGCAGCGAGCACGGCCCCGACGCCGTCTCGGTGTTCGGCAGCGGCGGGCTGACCAACGAGAAAAGCTACCTGCTGGGCAAGTTCGCCCGCCTGGCGCTGGGCACCTCCCAGATCGACTACAACGGCCGGTTCTGCATGTCCTCGGCCGCCGCGGCCGGCAACCGCGCCTTCGGCCTGGACCGCGGCCTGCCCTTCCCGCTCAGCGACCTGGCCGGGGCCGAGGTGGTGCTGCTGGCGGGGGCCAACCCCGCCGAGACCATGCCGCCGATGATGGGCCACCTGTCGGGGCCGCGGCTGATCGTGGTCGACCCGCGGTGCTCGGCCACCGCCCGCTATGCCGCCGACAACGGCGGCCTGCACCTGGCGCCGCGCCCGGGCACCGACACGGCGCTGGCGCTGGGGCTGCTGCACGCCGCCCGCACCCAGCGCCTGCTCGACACCGACTACATCGCCGAGCGCACCACCGGCTTCGAACAGGCCGCCAAACACGCGGCCGCGTTCTGGCCCGAGCAGGCCGAGCAGGTCACCGGCGTGGCCGCCCACCGCATCCGCGAGGCCGCCCGGCTGCTGGCCGGCGCCCAAGGCGCCTATGTGCTGACCGGGCGCGGCGCCGAACAGCACGCCACCGGCACCGACACCGCCTCGGCCTGGATCAACCTGGCGCTGGCGCTGGGCCTGCCCGGCCGCCGCGGGTCGGGATACGGGTGCATCACCGGCCAGGGCAACGGCCAGGGCGGGCGCGAACACGGCCAAAAAGCCGACCAGCTGCCCGGCTACCGCCGCATCGACGATTCCGCCGCCCGCACCAACGTCGCCGGGGTGTGGGGCGTGGCGCCCGAGGAGCTGCCTGGCCCGGGCAAAAGCGCCTTCGAACTGCTGGAGGCGCTGGGCACCGAGGAGGGTGCGCGCGCCATGCTCGTGTTCGGGTCCAACCCGGCGGTTTCGGCACCCGACTCCGCGCGTGTCCGAAACCGGCTCGCCGCGTTGGACCTGCTGGTGGTCTGCGACTTCGTCATGTCCGAAACCGCGGCGATGGCCGATGTGGTGCTTCCGGTGGCCCAATGGGCCGAAGAAGAGGGCACGATGACCAACCTGGAGGGCCGCATCCTGCGGCGCCGCGCCGTGCTGGCGCCGCCTGCGGGGGTGCGCACCGACCTGGAGGTCATCGGCGGCCTGGCCACCCGCCTGGGCCAGCCCGCCGAACGCTTCCCCGACCGGCCCGATGCGGTCCTGGCCGAACTGGGCCGGGCCTCGGCCGGGGGCCGCGCCGACTACGGCGGGGTGAGCCCGCAGCGGCTGGACGCCGGCGAGGAACTGTTCTGGCCGGTGCCGGGCCCCCAGGACAGCACCCCGCGGATGTTCCTGGACGGATTCGCCCACCCCGACGGGCGGGCGCGGTTCGCCGCGGTGGGCCAGAGCGGCCCCGCCGAGCAACCCGACGCCGACTTCCCGCTGTATGCCACCACGGGCCGGCTGATGGGCCATTACCAGTCCGGGGCCCAGACCCGGCGCATCGGCGAACTGGCCGGGGCCCAACCCGCCGCCTACGTGGAGGTCCACCCCGACACCGGCCACCGCGCCGGGCTGGGCGAGGGCGACTGGGCGCAGGTGGTCTCGCGGCGCGGCGCCACCCTGGCGCAGGTGCGCCACCGCGCCGACGCCCGCACCGACACCGTGTTCCTGCCGTTCCACTACGGCGGCGACCAGGCCGCCAACAACGTCACCAACCCGGTGCTGGACCCCGCCAGCCGCATGCCCGAGTTCAAGGTCAGCGCCATCCGGCTGGAAAAGGCCGACCCGACCGAGACCGGCCCCGCACCGGCCGGCGGCTGAGCCCGCCGGGGCGAGGGCTCCACCAGGCTCATCAGGCACACAGGCACAGGAAGGGAGGCCGGTGCCGCCCGCGCGCACCCGCGCCCGGCCGGCACCGACACGCCATGGACCGACATGTCCACCACCCCGCCCGCCGCATCGTGGTCATCGGCAACGGTATGGTCGGCGCCCGCTTCGCCGAAGAGGCCGCCCGCCGCGACCCGGCCGGCGACCGCGTCGCCGTCACCGTGGTGGGCGCCGAAGACGAGGCCGCCTACAACCGGGTGCTGCTGCCGGGCGTGCTCGCCGGCCGCTACACGCCCGACGACATCCGCCTGCCCGTGCCCGAATCGGCGTCGGTGACCGTGCGCACCGGCGCCGCCGCCACCGCCGTGGACACCGCGGCGCGGCGCGTCACACTCGACGACGGCACCGGCCTGGACTACGACGAACTCGTGCTGGCCACCGGCGCCCGCGCCGCGTTCCCGCCCATTCCCGGCCTGGCCGCGGCCGACGGCGCCCCCGGAGACGGCGTCACCGCGCTGCGCGACGCCGCCGACTGCCGCCGCCTGTCGGCCCTGGCCCGCCCCGGCGGTCCCGTGGTCGTGCTCGGCGGCGGCGTGCTGGGCCTGGAAGCCGCCCGCGCCCTGGCCGAACGCGGCATGCGGGTCGCGCTGGTGGAGTCCTCACCCTGGATCATGCGCCGCCAGATCGACCGGCCCGCCGCCCAGATCCTGGCCGAGCAGTACGGGCACCTGGGGGTGGCCGTGCACTCCTGGCGGGTGGCCGCCCGCTGGATCCCGGGAACCGGCCTGGAACTGGACGACGGCCGCGTCCTGCCCGGCGATGCCGTCGTGGTCACCGCCGGGGTAAAAGGCAACACCGAACTGGCCGCCGGCGCCGGTATCGCCACCGAGCACGGCATCGTCGTCGACGACACCCTGGCCACCAGCGACTCCCGGGTGCACGCCATCGGCGACTGCGCCCAGCACCCCGGCGGCGGTGCGGGGCTGGTCCAGCCCGGCTGGCAGCAGGCCGCGGTGCTGGCCGACCTGCTCACCGGCGCCCGCCCCCAGGCCCGCTACAGCGGCGCGCGCCCCATCACCCGGCTCAAGGCCGAAGGGATCGAGCTGACGTCGATGGGCGAGGCCGAAGCCGAGGACACCGCCGAAACCGTCACCATCGCCGACGCCCACGGCGGGCGCTACGCGAAACTGTCGGTGCGCGGCGAAAAGGTCGTGGGTGCGGTGCTGCTGGGCTTTCCCGAACCGGCCGCGGCCATCGCCCAGCTCTACGACAGCGGCACCCCGGTGCCGGCCGACCGCCTGGCGCTGCTCACCGGCCGCGGCGCACCCGGATCCGAGCAGGAGGCCGCCGAGGCCGACCCCACCGTGTGCCGCTGCAACGCCGTCACCCGCAGCGGGTTGGAGGCGGCGTGGCTGGACGGGGCCCGCACCCGCCCCGCCATCGCCGAGGCCACCCGCGCCACCACCGGCTGCGGCGGCTGCACCCGCGACGTCGACGCCCTGCTCAGCGGCTGGAACGGGGCCCGCCCGGTCGCCGCACCCTGACCGGCGCCGCGGCGCCGGGCTCTGCGCAGCCGGTCCGGGTGTTTACCCCGCCGCGCCCGGGTCAGCGGGGCGGGGAAACACCCGGCCGGTGCGGTAGGCGAGGAGCACATGGACGCCGACATCACGCTCACGGTCGACGGGCAGGCCCACCGGCTGCGCGTCGACACCCGGACGACCCTGTTGGATGCGTTGCGCGAACACCTGCACAACACCGCGCCCAAGAAGGGTTGCGACCACGGCCAGTGCGGCTCGTGCACGGTGCTGCTATCGGGTCGGCGGGTGGTGGCCTGCCTGGTGCTGGCCGCAGCCGCCGACGGCGAGCAGGTCACCACCGCCGGCGGGCTGGCGGCCGAGGGGCGCCCCCACCCGCTGCACAAGGCGTTCGTGGACCAGGACGGCCTGCAGTGCGGCTACTGCACCCCCGGCCAGATCTGTTCGGCCGCCGGCGTGCTCGCCGAGGCCGCCGCCGGCTGGCCCAGCGCCGCCACACCGCTGCCGCGCACCGCCGAACCGGCGGCGCCCGAACTGACCCCCGAGGAGATCCGCGAGCGGATGAGCGGCAACCTGTGCCGCTGCGGCGCCTACGGCGGCATCGTCGCCGCCGTGCAGCAGGCCGCCCGCACCGGCGCGGGCGAGCCCGGCGGCGCCACCCGCGCGCCGGCCCCGGCACCGGGGGGTGGGGCGTGAAACCGTTCGACTACCGCCGCGCCGACACCGCCGAGCACGCCGCCGCGCTGGTCGCCGAACATCCCGGCGCGGCGTTTCTGGGCGGCGGCACCAACCTGGTCGACCACCTGAAACTGGGCGTGGCAGCCCCCGACCTGCTCGTGGACATCACCCACGCGGGCCTGGACCGTATCCAGGAGCTGGACCAGGGCGGCATCAGCATCGGCGCCAACGTCCGCAACAGCGACGCCGCCGCCCACCCGCTCATCCGCAGCCGCTACCCGGTACTGTCCCAGGCGCTGCTGTCGGGGGCCTCGGGCCAGTTGCGCAACGCCGCCACCACCGGCGGCAACCTGCTGCAGCGCACCCGCTGCGTCTACTTCCAGGACACCACCACACCCTGCAACAAGCGCGAACCCGGGTCGGGCTGCTCGGCGCTGGAGGGCTACCAGCGCTACCACGCCATCTTGGGCGCCTCACCCGACTGCGTGGCCACCCACCCCTCCGACATGGCGGTGGCGCTGGTGGCGCTGGATGCCGAAGTGGTGGTGCAGGGCGCTGCCGGGCCGCGCCGCATCCCGCTGCAGCGCCTGCACCGGCTGCCCGGCGAAACCCCCCAGCACGACACGGTGCTGGAACGCGGCGACCTGATCACCGCCGTGGAACTGCCCGCGATGCCCATGGCCGCCCGCGCCCGCTACCGCAAGATCCGCGACCGCGCCTCCTTCGCCTTCGCGCTGGTGTCGGTCGCGGCCGCGGTGCAGCCGGCAGCCGACGGCACCGTGGCCGATGTGCGCATCGTCCTGGGCGGTGTGGCCCACAAACCGTGGCGGGCGCTGCTGGCCGAGGAGGCGCTGCGCGGCAATGCGGCCACCGAGGACAACTTCGCCGCCGCCGCGGCGGCCGAGCTGTCGGAGGCCCGCCCGCTGCCCGGCAACATGTTCAAGGTCGCGCTGGCGCGCGCCGCCATCGTCGCGACCCTGCGCGAGGCCGGTGCCCCAGCACGAGAGGGGGAGCGGTGAAAACGACGACCGCTTCGGGCGGGCCCGCGGTCGGGACCGGGCCGGCCCGCGTCGAAGGGTTGGACAAGGCCGCCGGTGCGGCGCCCTATGCCTACGAGTACCCGGTCACCGACCCCGCCTACATCGCACCGGTGCAGTCCACCGTCGCCCGCGGCCGGGTGCTGGACGTCGACACCGGTGCGGCCGAAGCGGTCGAGGGGGTGCTGGAGGTCATCTGGCACGCCAACGCCCCCCGGTTGCAGACCGGCGCCGGGGTCGGCGGCCTGCACAAGGCGGCCGAGCTGGCGGTGCTGCAGTCCGGCGAGGTCGCCTACCGCGGCCAGGTCGTGGCCGCCGTACTCGCCTCGACCTTCGAGGCCGCCCGCCACGCCGCCGCGCTGGTGCGGGTGCGCTATGAGCAACTGCCCCACGACGTCGACCTGTCCGACCAGCGCGCCGACCTGTTCGCACCAGAGGACGACCAGCGCCGCGGCGACACGGCCGCGGCCGCGCCCGCCGATGTGGTGGTCGAGCACACCTACACCACCGCGCTGCAGCACAACAACCCGATGGAGCCGCACTCCACCATCGCCCACTGGGACGGCACCCGCCTGGTGCTGCACGAGTCCACCCAGGGCGCCGGCGAGGTCAGCCGCACCGTCGCCGCGCTGCTGGGGATCGGCACCGACCGGGTCCGGGTGGTGGCGCCCTATGTCGGCGGCGGGTTCGGTTCCAAGGGGCCGCTGCACGCACCCACGGTGCTGGCGGTGCTGGCCGCGCTGGCGCTGCCGAACCGCCCGGTCAAGCTGGCACTGACGCGGCGGCAGATGTTCGCGCTGGTGGGTTACCGCAGCCCCACCCTGCAGCGGGTGCGGCTCAGCGCCGGCACCGACGGCCGCCTGTCGGGCATCGACGTGCTCGCCACCGTGCAGAGTTCGCACATCGCCGACTTCGTCGAGCGGGCCGCGATGCCGTCGGAGTCGCTGTATGCCGCACCCAACCGGCGCACGGGCCACCGCGCCGCACGGCTGGACGTGGCCGTGCCCACGTGGATGCGCGCGCCGGGGGAGTGCCCGGGGATGTTCGGGCCGGAAGTGGCGATGGACGAGCTGGCCTGGACCGTGGGCGTCGACCCGATCGAGGTGCGGCTGCGCAACGAGCCCGAACGCGACCCCCGCACCGGCAAACCGTTCTCCAGCCGCAACCTGGCGGCGTGCATGCGCGAGGGCGCCCGCCGGTTCGGGTGGGAGCAGCGGGCCCCGGTGCCCCGCGCCCGCATGGAGGACGGGTGGCTGGTGGGTGCGGGCATGGCCGCCTCCACCTACCCGGTGGTGCCGCCGCCTTCGGGGTCGCGGGCCCGCATCCGCTACGAGGGCGAGGGCTCCTACCTGGTGTCGCTGGGCGCCGCCGACATCGGCACCGGCGCCCAGACCGCGCTGGGCCAGGTCGCCGCCGATGCCCTGGAGGTGCCGTTGGAGCAGGTGCGGGTGGTGCTGGGCGACAGCACGCTGCCCGACGCGTCGCTGGCGGGCGGCTCCACCGGGCTGATGTCGTGGGGCTCGACCGTCCACGCCGCCGCCGGCAAGCTGCGCGAGCAGCACGGCGGCGCGCCCGCACCCGGCGCCGAAGCGGTCGCCGACCTGCCCGCCAACCCCCAGCGCGAGCACTACGCCATGTTCGCCTACGGTGCCCAGTTCGCCGAGGTGCGGGTGCACGCCGAGACGGGGGAGGTGCGGGTGCCGCGCCTGCTGGGCGTGTTCGCGGCCGGGCGCATCGTCAACTCCCGCACCGCCCGTTCGCAGTTTGTGGGCGGGATGACGATGGGGCAGTCGATGGCGCTGCACGAGGAGAGCGTGGTCGACGGCCGGTTCGGCCACACCGTCAACGGCGACTTCGCCGAATACCACATCGCCGCCCACGCCGACGTGTGCGACGTGCAGGCGCACTGGATCGACGAGCGCGACCCCCACGTCAACGCGCTGGGCGCCAAAGGCATCGGCGAAATCGGGATCGTGGGTACGGCCGCGGCCGTGGCCAACGCCGCTTACCACGCCACCGGTGTGCGGGTGCGCAGCCTGCCGGTGCGCCTGGACGACTTCGTCGGCACCTGACCTGCCCCGGCCCGCCTTCGCCGCCCGCCCCGCACCGCCCCGCCGCACCGGCGGGTGCGGTGCGGGGCGTTTTCGTGTACGCCGGGTTTTTTGCGGCTGCGCCGCCGGGCGCTCGACTGCGCGCAGACCCCCCTGGTGGGCGCGTTCACCACGCGGCCACCTGCCATGACAGGGAAACGAAACATCTCCTTCACGGACGGCTGACGGTCGCGAAACACCTTGCGGGTTGCCTGAAAGGCACAGAGCAGCGGCCGCCGGCGCCAGGCGCCCCGCCCACCAGCGAGGAGAAGAACCCGGCATGAGACAGCTCGTGGTCATCGGAAACGGAATGGTCGGACACCGCCTCGTCGAGGCCGTCCTCAGCCGCGACACCGCCACCCCCTGGCACATCACCGTTCTGGGCGAGGAGCCGCGCCCGGCCTATGACCGCGTCGCGCTGTCGTCCTACTTCGACGGCGCCGGCGAGGAACAGCTGCGCCTGGCCGACTTGTCCGCGCGCCCCGGCGTCGAGGTCCTGCTGGGCGAACCCGCCACCGCCATCGACCGCACCGCCCAAACCGTGACCACCGCAACGGGGCGCGTGCTCGGCTACGACGCGCTGGTGCTGGCCACCGGCTCATCGGCGTTCGTGCCGCCGGTACCCGGCCGCGACCTGCCCGGCTGCCACGTCTACCGCACCATCGAAGACCTGGAGGCCATCACCGCCACCGCCCGCGCCGCCACCGACCCGGCCGCCGCCGGCGCCCCGGCCGGCGTGGTCATCGGCGGGGGCCTGCTGGGCCTGGAAGCCGCCAACGCACTGCAACTGCTGGGCCTGGACACCCACGTGGTCGAGATGGCGCCGTGGCTGATGCCGCGCCAGGTCGACGAAGGCGGCGGCGCCGTCCTGGGCCGGCTCATCGCCGACACCGGCGTCACCTGCCACACCGCCGCCGGACTCGCCGGCATCGAACCCGGCGCCGGCGGCAACGGGCTGCGGGTACGGCTGGGCGAGGCCGGCCCCGACCAAACGGCCCTGGACGCCGGAATCGTCGTGTTCTCCGTGGGTGTGCGGCCCCGCGACCAGCTCGCCCGCGACGCCGGACTCGACATCGGCCCCCGCGGCGGTGTGGCCGTCGACGCCGCCTGCCGCACCAACGATCCCCGCATCTTCGCCGTGGGCGAATGCGCCAGCTTCGACGGCACCGTCTACGGGCTCATCGCCCCCGGCAACGCCATGGCCGAGGTCGCGGCCGACCGGCTGGCCGGCGGCGACGCCGCCTTCGCCGGCGCCGACACCTCCACCAAACTCAAACTGCTGGGTGTGGACGTGGCCAGCTTCGGCGATGCCCACGGCAGCGCCGAAGGCGCCCTGGAGGTCGTCCTCAACGACGCCCCCGGCCGCCGCTACGCCAAACTCGTGGTCTCCGACGACGCCACCACGCTGCTGGGCGGCGTCCTGGTCGGCGACGCCTCGGCCTATGCCGGGCTGCGGCCGCTGGTGGGCCGCGAACTGCCCGGCGACCCGCTCGACCTCATCGCCCCCGACCGCGGCGGCTCCGGCGGGGCGGGCGTGGGCGCGCTGCCCGACGACGCCCAGGTGTGCTCGTGCAACGCCGTCACCAAGGGCGCCATCCGCACAGCCATCACCGAAGGCAGCACCGACATCCCCGCCGTCAAGGCCTGCACCAAGGCCGGCACCAGTTGCGGGTCGTGCGTGCCGATGCTGAAGAGCCTGCTGGCCGACTCCGGCATCGAGCAGTCCACTGCGCTGTGCGAGCACTTCACCCACTCCCGCGCCGACCTCGTCGAGATCATCACCGCCACCGGTATCTCCACCTTCACCGAGCTGATCGCCCGCCACGGCACCGGGCGCGGCTGCGACATCTGCAAACCCGCCGTCGCCTCCATCCTGGCGTCGCTGGGCGGCGGCCACATCCTGGAGGGCGAGCAGGCCGCGCTGCAGGACACCAACGACCACTTCCTCGCCAACATCCAGCGCAACGGCACCTACTCGGTGGTGCCGCGGGTGCCCGGCGGCGAGATCACCCCTGAGCGGCTCATCACCATCGGTGAGGTCGCCCGCGAGTTCGGGCTCTACACCAAGATCACCGGCGCCCAGCGCATCGACCTGCTCGGCGCCCGCGTCGAGCAGCTGCCCGCCGTGTGGGCCCGGCTGGTCGAGGCCGGGTTCGAGTCCGGCCACGCCTACGGAAAAGCGCTGCGCACCGTCAAGTCGTGTGTGGGCAGCACCTGGTGCCGCTACGGGGTGCAGGACTCGGTGGCCATGGCGATCCGGTTGGAGCTGCGCTACCGCGGGCTGCGCTCCCCGCACAAGCTCAAGTCGGCGGTGTCGGGGTGTGCGCGCGAGTGCGCCGAGGCCCGCAGCAAGGACTTCGGCATCATCGCCACCGAAAAAGGCTGGAACCTGTATGTCGGCGGCAACGGCGGGTTCACCCCGCGCCACGCCGAACTGCTGGCCGGCGATCTCGACGACGACGCCCTCATCCGCTACATCGACCGGTTTTTGATGTTCTACATCCGCACCGCCGACCGGCTGCAGCGCACCGCCGCCTGGATCGAGCAGCTCGACGGCGGCCTGGACCACCTGCGCGCCGTCGTGGTCGAGGACAGCCTGGGCATCGCCGCCGAGCTGGAGGAGGCCATGCAGCGCCACACCGCCGGCTACGCCGACGAGTGGCGCGGTGTGCTGGAAGACCCCGAGAAACTGTCCCGGTTCGTGTCCTTTGCCAACGCCCCCGACACGCCCGACCCCACCATCGCCTTCGACGTCGAACGCGACCAGCCCGTGCCCGCCGCACCGGTGCAGCTGGGCATGCCCCAGGCACGCACGGCCGCAGAGCCCGCCGCCACCTGAGCGCCCGCCCGCCCGGCCCCCGGTCCCGCGCCGGCACCGGCCGGGCCCGACCACTCCCGCCCGCACCCGCCAACCCCAGGGAGCCACAATGAGCACGCCCACCCTGCCCGCCAGTCCCGACCGGCTGTGGGTCGCCGCCTGCGGTTCCGATAAGCTCAAGAGCGAACGCGGTGCCGCCGTCCTGCTGCCCGACGGCCAGCAGGTCGCCGTGTTCCGCACGCACGACGACGCGCTCTACGCCGTGGGCAACATCGACCCTTTCACCGGCGCAGCGGTGATCTCCCGCGGCATCGTGGGCGACCGGTCCGGCGAGCCCACCGTCGCCTCACCCATGCTCAAGCAGGTGTTCTCCCTGCGCACCGGCCGGTGCCTGGACGACCCTGCCGTCCGGTTGCCCACCCGCGCCGTACGGCTGCGCGACGGCGTGATCGACGTGTGCACCCGACCGGACGAGGCCGCGACATGACACCCACCCCACCGACCGCGCCCGCAAAAGGCGACGGCCCCCACCCCGCACCCGCCTTGGCGCCGCTGGCCGGGTTCACGGTGGCCGTCACCGCCGCCCGCCGCGCCGAGGAGCTCGCGGCGCTGCTGCGCCGCAAGGGCGCCGAGGTCACCAGCGCACCCGCGCTGCGCATCGTCCCGCTCAGCGACGACCAGCGCTTGGCCACCGCTTCGCGTGAACTGGCCGAACGCCCCGCCGACGTGGTCGTGGCCACCACCGGCATCGGGTTCCGCGGATGGCTGGAAGCCTGCGACACCTGGGGCGGTACCGAACCGCTGGTGGCGGCCATGGCCTCCTCCCGGCTGCTGGCCCGCGGCCCCAAAGCCAAAGGCGCCATCCGCGCCGCCGGCCTGAAAGAGGAATGGTCGCCGCCTTCGGAATCCTCCGCCGAAGTACTCGACTACCTGCTGGAATCGGGGGTGGAGGGGCTGCGCGTGGCGGTGCAGCTGCACGGCGAACCGCTGCCCGACTTCTGCGCCGCGCTGCGCATGGCCGGCGCCGAGGTCGTGGAGGTCCCCGTCTACCGGTGGACCGAACCCGAGGACACCGCACCACTGGACCGGCTCATCGACGACATCGCCGGCGGCGGCGTCGACGCCGTCACCTTCACCAGCGCGCCCGCCGCCGCGGGCCTGCTCGACCGCGCCCGCGTGCTGGGCGTCGAAGAGACGCTGCTGGCCCGGTTGCGCGGGGCGGCCCTGGCCATGTGCGTGGGGCCGGTCACCGCCCGGCCGCTCATGGCCGCCGACGTGCCCACCGTCTGGCCCGACCGCGCCCGCATCGGCGCCATGGTCAAACGCCTGGCAGAGGAACTGCCCGAACGCTCGCCCGAACTGCCGGTGGCCGGGCACCGGCTGCGGCTGCTGGGCCACGCCGCGCTGGTCGACGGCGCGCTGTGCCCGGTCTCGCCCGCGCTGATGCGGGTGCTGCGCGAACTCGCCGCCCGCCCCGGCCAGGTCCGCGACCGCACCGATCTGCTGGTGTCTTTGGGCGGCGACGGCGACGCCCACGCCGTGGAGACCGCCGTGGCACGGCTGCGCAGCGCCTTGGGCGATGCCCGCATCATCCAGACCGTGGTCAAGCGCGGCTACCGGCTCGCGCTGGACAGCGGTGACTGCGCACCCGGGAACGGCTGAGCGGCCGCCCTCGCCGCCGGTGTGCCGGGCCGCGCAGGCGCGCGGCCCCGTGGTTCGGCTGCCCGCTGGTGTGCAGCCCGTGGAGTGTCCGAAGTCGGATCGAAGTGAGGTGGCACACGTGCAACGCCGCAATCACCCAGCACCGGAGGGCCCGGCGCCGGCGACCCTGCTGCTGGCCGTGCACGGCACCCAGGACCCGCGCGGCAGTGCCGCGGCCCGCCGGCTGGCGCGCAGTGTCGCCGAGCTGACCGGGGCGCCGGTGCGGCTGGCCTTCGCCGATGTGCTCGCCCCCGACGTGGGCGAGGTCGCCGCCGGCATCGACGGCCCCATCGTCGTGGTGCCCGCGTTCTTGGCGGCCGGCTACCACGTGCGCGTCGACATCCCCCAGCAGTTGGCTCGGGCCGGGCGCGGCGACGCCGCCATCACCGGTGCCCTGGGCGGCGACGAACGGTTGGTGCAGGCGGCCCGGCGCCGCCTGCACCAGGCCGGGTGGCGCGGCGGCGGCGCCGTGGTGCTGGCCGCGGCCGGCTCCTACGACCCCGATGCGTGCGCCCAGGTCGAGGCGGCCGCCGGGCGGCTGTCGGCGCGGCTGGGCGCGCCGGTGGCGCCCGGCTATGTCGCCACCGCCCGGCCCGCCGTCGCCGAGGCGGTGGCGGCGATGCGCGACCGCGGCCACCGCAGCGTGGCGCTGGCGTCGTGGCTGCTGGCGCCCGGGCTGTTCCACCAGCGCCTGGCCCAGGCCGGCGCTGATGCCGTGGCCGAACCGCTGTGCCCCGACCCCGCCATCGCCGAAGCCGTCGCCGCCCGCTACACCGAAGCGGCCCTGGCCGCCGCGGTGTGAGGGGCGGGCCCCGGGCGCACCGGCCCCACGGCGGGTGCTGTGCGTATCCCGTGCGGTCAAGGCGGTGGCCGCAACCGGCAGGGCTCCATTAGCGTGGGCCGGTGGCGGGCATATCCGGTGCGGTCGCGGCCGCACGGCCGCCCTTTCGACCCCCGATCTGTACTGGAGCGGCATGGGTTCCGACCTGACACCTGCCCCGCCGGCCACCGCCGGCTCGGGGCCCGAGGCGGCGGCCGACTGGCACCGCGACGACCCCCGCTACGACCGCGCCGCCGGGGTGTGGCTGGGAGCGGCCGCGGCCGCGTGCATGGTCGGTGCGCCCCCCGAGCAGGCGGCGGGCCTGGTGGGTGCCGACGGCGGCGCCGGCTCCAGTGAACCCGCCCGGTTGCTGGAGTCGGCCCTGGCAGGTGCCGGTGGCCCGGTCGGCACCGCCGCCGGCGCCTTTGCCCGCGCCGTGGGTGCCGCGGTCGCCGAAGGGCGCGTGCCCGAGCCCGCGGGCGCCGCCGACGGCGAGGCCACCGGTGCCGCCTGGCGCGCCGTGGCCGAAACCCCGGTTCCGGATCTGGATCCGGCCGGGGGCCGGTTCCCCTGCCGCCACCTGGTCGAGTCGGTGTGGCGGGCCTGGGCGGTGGCCGGCGACCAGGCCGCCCTGTACGCCGGCGCGCTGGCCGGGGCCCGCTGGGGTGCCTCGGGCGTCCCGCTGGAGGCCCAGCGCCGGCTCTGCGACACCCTGGCGCCGAGCGACCTCATCACCCGCGGGATCGTGCTGGCGCGCGGCGGCGACCCCGACCGCTGGCCCCAAGCGCCCGCTTACCGCACCGAGGCCGCCGCGGCGATCTCCACGCCGTTCCACACCGCCCACCCCGGTGACCCGGGGGTGGTGCTGGGCAACCTCTCCTATTTGCGGCAGCGGCCCTCCGGCGTCGACGCGGTCGTCTCGCTGAACCGGCTGGGCCCCGGCGACCTGCACACCGGGGTTGCCGCGCGCGACCGGATCCAGGTGTGGCTGGCCGATTCCCCCGGGGTCAACGCCAACCTGTACTTCGTGCTGGAGGAGGCCGCCGGGCTGGTGGCCGCGCTGCGCGCCGAAGGCAAAACGGTGCTGCTGCACTGCGCGGCCGGGCAGTCGCGCACGCCGGCGGTCGCGGCCCACTACGCAGCGCGCAGCCTGGGCGCCGACGTGCGCAGGGCCCTGACCGGTGTCATCGGCGCGGTCGGCGGCCACTTGGACAACCCCGAACTCGCCCGCACGGTCTGCGCCCTCAACGGGGTGGGTCTGGACGATGCCGCGGCCGAACTGTTCCCCGGCGGGCTGCCGCAGCGCCGCTGAGCACCGCCCGCGATCTACCAACAAACCGACAAACGTCATATAGACCATGTAATTGCCGCAAATCGCCTCGAAACGCCACCGACTGGACACGTTACCCTCTCGTGATGAATAATCTCGGGCTTCGGCACTCGGTGCGCCCGCTCGCGCGGCCCACCCCCGCATCCGAGGCCCGCGCCGCCCCCCTGCCCCGGGCGGCACCCCCGCGCATCGGCCCGACCCGCCCCCGCCCGGTCGCCGGCGCGGCCGACCCCAGTCCCCGAGCAAAGGACCTTCCGCCGTGGGCAATCACCGGCCCTCTCGCGCATCCCTGCGCGAGCGCCTGCCGCACAAGCGCACCATGATCGCCGTCACCGCCACCGGAGCCGTGCTCATCGCCGCCGGAACCGCGGGCGCCGCCACCCTCAGCCACCTCACGGGCGGCCCCGAGGGCGCCTCCGCCCAAGCCGGCCCGCCCAGCGCCGAAACCGCCGACGCCCGGCCCGCACCCCAGGGCTCGGCCTCGGCTTCCGAGGGCGCCCAGGCCGCAAAAAAGCGCGAGCAGGCCCTGCAGGCCGCCTCCCAGTCCTTCAGCGCCACCACCGCCGCCGAAGAGAAGACCGACCCCGAGCCCACCGGGGACTCCGGCTCCTCAGCGGGCGGCTCCGACCTCAGCCCCACCGGCCAGGGCGGCTCCTGCGAGGCCTCCATGTACTCCGAGCCCCAGCCCACCGCCAGCGGCGAGCAGTTCGACCCCAGCGCCATGACCGCCGCGCACAAGAGCCTGCCGATGGACACCATGGTCCAGGTCACCAACCCCGACAACGGCAAGACCGCCACCGTGCGCATCAACGACCGCGGCCCCTACATCGCCGGACGCTGCCTGGATCTGTCCACCGCCTCCTTCGAGCAGATCGCCTCGGCCAGCGCCGGCGTCGTCGACGTCGAATGGCAGGTCGTGGGCTGAACCGCCCGCAGCCCGGCGGCCCCCGCCGCCGACACCCCGCGCCCGCACCCGGCACCGGCCGCGACCGGCCCTGCCGGCGTGGCACAATGCGCTCAGGCTGAAAGCCGGGACGGCCGCGGCGGCAGGGACGGCGGGGAAGGGTGAGGCAGGTGTTCCACACCGGTGACCGGCGCGTCATCTCGCCCACCGACCTTGTCGACACCATGGAGTGCGGCCACCGCAGCCAACTGCGCGCGGCCGCGGCCGCCGAGGTCCCCGGCGCCCCCGCACCCACCGACCTCGACCCGCTCATCGCCCAGCAGGGCACAGCCCACGAGCAGGCCGAACTCGACCGGCTGCGCGGCCTGTTCGGCGACGGCGTGGTGGCCATCGCCGACCCCGCACCCACCGACGCCGCCATGCGCGCCGCCGCGGCGGCCACCGCCGCGGCCATGGCCGACGGCGCCCCCGTCATCTACCAGGGCTGCTTCTACGACACCCTCGCGCCCGGTGTCGGCTTCCACGGCCGCGCCGACTTCCTCATCTCCACCGCCGCCGACCCCGCCACCGGCGCGCACGACCCCGGCACGCCCGCACGCTACGAGCCCTGGGACACCAAGCTCGCCCGCCGCCCCGGACCCTCGGCCATCCTCCAGCTCACCGCCTACGCCGAAGCCCTCGCCCGCACCGAACCGGGCCGCGGCGAGCACATGCACCTGATCACCGGCGACCGCGGAGTGCACACCCACCGCGTCGCCGAGTTCCTGCCGATCCTGCACGGGGTCCGCCAACGCCTGCTGGAGCGCCTGGAGCACCCGCCGCAGCTGCCCGACCCGCTGTGGGCCGCGCCCCGCCCCGCCTGCGACGGCTGCGGCTACCAGGGCCTGTGCACCACCGGCCGCACCCAAGCCCGCCACCTGTCGCTGGTCGCCGGTATCCGCACCGACCAGGCCCGCCGCCTCGGCGATTCCGGCATCGCCACCATCGACGACCTGGCCCGCGCCGGCGACACCGACCGCCCGGCGGCCATGCCGCCCCACTCCTTCGCCCGGCTGCGCGACCAGGCCGCGCTGCAGGTCCGCCAGGACGCCACCCGCAGCGCCACCGACCCCCAGGGCACCGTCATCGCCGAGGTCTACGCAGAGGAGGGCCTGGCGGCCCTGCCCGCCCCCAGCCCCGGCGACGTGTTCTTCGACATGGAGGGCTATCCCTACTACGACGGCGCCGACGGGCGCGGCCTCGAGTACCTCTTCGGTGCCGTCACCCTCACCGGCGCCGACGCACCCGAGGCCGACGCCGGCGCAGCGGCCGGCACCGGCACCGCCGAGTACGACGCAGCGGCCCGGTTCCACGCCTTCTGGGCCCACGACCGCGCCCAGGAGAAACGCGCCTTCGAAGAGTTCGTCGACTTCGTGTGCGCGCGCATCGACACCGACCCCGGCGCCCACGTCTACCACTACGCCTCCTACGAGGCCGACCGGCTCAAACTCCTGGCCGCGGCTTTCGGCACCCGCGAAACCCAGGTCGAGGAGCTGCTGCGCGGCCGCCGCCTGGTCGACCTCTACACCGCCGTCAAAAAGAGCCTGCGGGTGTCGCAGCGCTCCTACTCCATCAAGTACCTCGAACCGCTCTACCAGCCCGGCGGGCGCGGCGGCGAGGTCACCACCGCCGCCTCCAGCATCGACGCCTACGCCGACTACCTGGCCGCCGCCGAATCCGGCGAGACCGAACGCGCCGCCAAGGTCGCCGACGCCATCGCCGACTACAACCGCGACGACTGCGTCTCCACCGCCCGGCTGCGCGCCTGGCTGGAGGAGCTGCGCACCGCCCACGGCATCACCGCCCGCCCCGCCGGACAGAGCGAACTGGTCGCAGAAGACCCCGAGGACCGCGCCGCCGAAGCCCGCCGCCGCCGCGAAGAGCAGGAGGCGCGGCTGCGCGCCCTGACCGACCCGCTGTTGGAGGGGGTGGCCGAGGACCCCGCCCACCGCGGCCCCGCCGAGCAGACCCGGGCGCTGCTGGCCGCCCTGGTGGGCTACTACCGCCGAGAGGAGAACCCCGCGTGGTGGGACTACTTCCGCCGGGTCTCGGCGCCGATGGAGGAGCTCGAAGCCGACAACGAGTGCCTGGTGCCGCTGCGCGTGCGCATGGGCGAATGGCAGGAGCCCACCGGCCGCCGGCGCCTGGCCCGCCGCGAACTGGAGCTGCGCGCCGACCCCGCCCGCCCCCACCCCTTCAGCGCCGGCGACTCGGTCCGGCTGCTCTACCACGCGGCCCCGGGCCAGGAGGCCGACACCGTCAACGCCGCGGTCGAGGCCGCCGCAGCCCACAGCCTCACGCTGGTCGAGACCTCCGCACCAGGCGAGACCTACGCCCGCGCCCCTGCGGCGGTGCTGCCCGGCGCCCCGGTGCGGGCCAGCCCCAAAGACGACGCGCTGTGGGCGCTGGCCGAGGAGGCCGTGGCCGCACTTCCCGAGCTGCCCCGCCGCGCCGGTGTGGACGTGCTCGGGCGGCGCCCGCCGCGCACCCGCGACGGCACCGGCCTGCCCGACCCGGCCGAATACGGCGGCGACCTGGTGGCCACCGCCATCGCCGCCGTCGACCGGCTCGACTCCTCCTACCTGGCCGTGCAGGGCCCGCCCGGCGCCGGGAAAACCTATCTGGCCGCCCAGCTGATCACCCACCTCATCGCCCAGGGCCGCACCGTGGGCGTGTGCTCGACCAGCCACAAAGCCGTCGAGAACGTGCTGGGTGCGGCCTTGCACGCGGGCCGCAGTGCCGGGGTCGAGGTGCCCTGCGCCAAACGCCCGCCCGCAAAACGGCCCGCCGCCGAGGCGCCCTGGGAACAGCCCAAAAACCCCAAGGAACTGGCGGCCTGGCGCGCCGCGCAGACCACCGGCCACCTGGTGGGCGGCACCGCCTGGAACTTCGCCAACGAGACGATGCGGGCCGACCCGGTGGACGTGCTCATCATCGACGAGGCCGGCCAGTTCGCACTGGCCGACACCCTCGCCGTCTCGGCCGCCGCCCGCGACCTCGTGCTGCTGGGCGACCCCCAGCAGCTTCCCCAGGTCGTCCAGGGCACCCACGGCAACGGCGCCGCCGCCTCGGCCCTGGAACACCTGGTCGGCGGAGCCGAGATCATCCCGGCGCAACTGGGCTACTTCCTGGACCGGACCCGGCGCATGCACCCCGCGGTATGCGGGCCCGTCTCCGAGTTGTCCTACCGCGGGATGCTCGGCGCCCACGGCAGCGCCGCCGAACGGGCGATGAGCGGGGTGCCCGCCGGGCTGTACCGCTTCGAGGTCGACCACAGCGGGCGCGCCACCCACAGCCCCGAGGAGGTCGCCGCCGTGGTGGCCGCGGCCACCGACCTGGTGGGGCGCGCCTTCCACGAGCCCGGCGCCGTGGCCGACCGCGAGATCACCGGCGAGGACATCCTGGTGGTCGCCCCCTACAACCTCCAAGTCCGCGCGCTGCGCCAGGCCCTGGACGAGGCCGGCCTGAACGAGGTGCGCGTGGGCACGGTCGACCGGTTCCAGGGCCAGGAGGCCCCGGCGGTCATCTGCTCCATGACGGTCTCCAGCGCCGCAGACGCCGCCCGCGGACTCGACTTCGTGCTCTCGCGCAACCGCCTCAACGTGGCGCTGTCGCGGGCCCAGACCGTGGCCGTGCTGGTCTACTCCCCGCAACTGGGCGCCTCGGCGCCGCGCTCGGTGCAGGAACTGCGCGTGCTGGCCGGATTCGCCGGCCTGCGCAACACGGCCCGCCCCTGGCCCCAGCAGGGCCACCCGCGCAGCTGAACCGGAAGCCGCCCGGGGCGTACGGTGGCGGGCAAGACCGGCCAAGATCGTCGGCCTTCCGGACTGAGCGGTGCCCGCCGGCCGCCCACCCCTGCCGCGGCACCGGTGCCCGCCCACCACGCGGCAGGAAGCGGGTCGGAAAGAGGACATACCGCCGACACCCGACTATGCTGTGTGTGAAATCACAGGCAACCGATTGAGGTGGGACGCGTCACTGCGGCCCGGCTGCTCGTGCGGCGCCGCGACCACCGGCGACCACGGCTTGATCACCGCCGGCGGGCCGAGTTGGATGTCCGGAATGGCACCGACCCGGCCTGAAGCGCTCCGGCAATGCCGGACAATCGTGAACGGGGCAGTGGGCACCGCGCCGCGGCGCCGCCCCGACCGCCGGCCCGTCCGGCCCGCGCCGGTGCGCCCCGGCTACCAGCACGCCCCGCGCCGCCCTCGGCGGCCGTTTCGTTGGGAGAAGGTTCCCCCGTTGACGCCTGCACAGAACGGAGACCGACAGGTCCGAAACACCCGGCACCCCTTGGGCGTCCGGATCACCGCAGGCGTGCTCGGCGCCGGCAGCCTGGTACTGGGACCGATGGGCTACCTCCGGGCGATCGCCGCCAGCGAGGGCTCGGCTGCCGAGTGGTACACCCTGGGCTTCACCGTTTCCGTGGGGCTTCCGCTGCTGGCCGCGGCCATCGCCACCGTCGCCGGCGACCGCCGCGCCGCGCTGTGGTCGCTGGCGCTGCTGGGCTGGCCCGTGGTCTACATGATCGCGATCCACCTGCTGCTCGCCTTCTGAGCCCGGCGGCGGCGCCCCCACCGGCGGCGGGCCGCTACGTTGGGGCCGGGCCCCTCCGGCCGGGCCCCGCAGCCAGGGATGCCACGAAAGGAGCCCATGTCTCCCAAGAAGAAACGCAAGACCACCGCCCGCACCGCCGGCGCCCGCAGCAGCGGCGGCGCCCCCGCGGCACCCGCCGAGGAAACGGGCGGCACCGGGGACACGGGCGATGCCGGCACCGTCTTCGATGACATCGCCGCCGGCGACGATGCCGGCCGCGGCCCCTCCGGCATCAGCCGCACCCCCGTGGTCCTCGACGACCGCCGCCGCTGGCCCGCGGCGGTATGGACCGTCCTGGCAGCGGTCTGGGTGCTGGGCTCTGCGGTGTTCTTCGTGCTGTTCCTGGCCGAGGGGTTCGCCCTGGTGAGCGCGGCCGACAGCCAGCACGCAGCCGGGTTCGCCAGCATGAACACCGCCGCCTGGTACCTGCTCGGCCTGGTGGTGTGCGCCCTGCTGGCACCGCTGACCGGAACCGTGTGGGCCGCCCTGCTGCGCCGCCGCATCGCCGCGATCCTCTTCGGCGCCGCGCTGGCGGCCTCGGGGATCCTGCTGTTCACCCTGGACAGCCCGGCGGGCATCTTCACCGCCATCCGCAACGGCATCAGCGCCGGCTGACCCCCGCAGGCCCGCCCCGGCCCCACCGCCCGCCCGCACCGGCGCCGCGCCGGGCCCGCGATCTGCGCACCGGGCGCCGATAAGCCATCATGGCGGTCGTGGCCAACGACGACACCCCCGACGCCCCCGCCGGCGCACCCCCCAGCGCCCTGGCACCCGCAGCCCAGGAGCCCGCCGAGGACGGCATCGCCCAAATCGTGCCCGCCGAAGTGCGCGAACACCTCACGCGCGGCACCCGCAGCGTCCTGGTCGACGAAGCCGCCCTGGAAGCCGTACGCAACCGCTTCGACGGCGAACAGGCCGGCGCACTCGCCCGCTACCTCTCCTCGGCCCAGTCCGCCAACACCCTGCGCGCCTACCGCTCGGACTGGATCGCCTTCACCGCCTGGTGCCAGGCCGAAGGACGCCGGTCCCTGCCCGCCGACCCCGTCGACGTCGCCGTCTACCTCGCCGCAGCCGCCGACACCGTCCGCCCCGACGAGCCCGGGCGCTGGGCACTGGCCCCCTCCACCCTGGAACGCAAGGCCGCCGCCATCGCCGCCGTCCACGGCGCCCAGGGACTGGCCGCCCCCACCCGCACCGAGGTCGTCCGCATGACCCTGCGCGGCATCCGGCGCCGCCGCCGCGCCGCCCCCCACCGCAAACGCCCCCTGTTGCTGCCCTCCCTGGAGGCGCTGCTGGCCGAACTCCCCGACCCCGCCGACCCCCTCGGCGGCCCCGCCCGGCGCCGCGACGCCCTGCTGCTGCTCGCCGGCTTCGCCGGAGCACTGCGCCGCAGCGAACTGGCCGCGCTGACCTTCGACGACCTCGCACTGGACGCCGACCACCGCACCGGCGACCCCGTACTGGTGGTCCGGCTCGGCGCCACCAAAACCGACCAGGACGCCCGCCGCGGCCAGCAGGTCGCCCTGCCCCGCGGACGCCGCCCGCACACCTGCCCCATCTGCGCCTTCGCCGACTGGGCCGACCTGCTGCAAACCCGCCGCGACGGCGGCCCCCAAGCGGTCGCCGAACACCTGGCCCGCCCGCCCGCCGCCCGGCCCGGCACCCACCGCTGCCACACCTACACCGGCACCGACCTGGCCGACGGCACCGGCCGCCCCCTGTTCCCATCAGTGGACCGCCACGGCCGCATCGGCGGAAAAGCCGTCTCCGGCCGCGCCGTCGCCGACCTCGTCAAGCGCTACACCCGCCGCGCCGGACTCGACCCCGACGCCTTCTCCGGCCACTCCCTGCGCGCCGGCTTCGCCACCCAGGCCGCAATGGGCGGAGCCAGCGACCGCGAGATCATGCGCCAGGGCCGCTGGAGCAACCCGCGTACCGTACACGGCTACATCCGCACCGCCAGCCCGCTGGAGGACAACGCCGTAACCCGCCTGGGCTTGTGATCAACCTGAGTCCGAAATATGTCAAGATGCGTGCGTGATCGATGAGTTTCGTACGGCGTTTCAGGAGCTGATCGACGCCTCTGTCGTGACCGACCCCGGGCGCTTTCCGCCGGCCGTGCAGAAGGTGTACCACCTGGCCTCCGACGTCCCGCCCGAGGAACGCGAACTGGCGCTGGAGGCGCTGGGCCCCTTCCTCGGCGGCGGACACACCGCCCCCGGCATCACCGCCGACCTCGCCGTGGTCGCCGGCGCCCTCGTCGAGATGGGCACGGCACCAGGCCCGGCCGGCGTCGAGGTCGTGCGCCTGCTGCGCAGCATCGGCCAGGGCGCGGCCGTCTTCCTCTACGCCTGGGACCGCACCGGAGGCGACCGACCGCCCGAACCCGACGACGTCACCGCCGCCGCCGAGGAACGCGTCGCCGCCGAACTCGGCGAGACCGCCCCCACCGCCACCGTGTGCTGGTGGACCATCCGCCGCTACAGCCTGGCCGCCAAGACCATGCTCACCGGGGCCGAGGTGCGCAGCGCCATACGCTCCGACCCCGAGCTGCGCGCCGAACTCGTGGCCATCTCCAACCAGCTCAGCACCGCGCTGCCGGAGTTCGCCGACATCCGCGCACTGCTGCGGATGGCCGAGGCGACCTCGGCGCTGGTGCTGGAACGCTCCTCGGGCCGCGCTTTCCGGGTGCTCTTCGACGGGATCGGCGACAACTTCCAACTGCACACGCTGCTCGCCGACGCACTCATCGGCGAGCAGGGCCGCGGCCTGGCCGGACAGCGCCCCGACCCGCGGTGGACGGCCTCCTTCCGCGACAGCGCGCCCGACCCCGCCGCCGGCGTCGTCCAGGGCTGGTGGAACCTGGTCGCCCTGGACGGCTCCTGGGTGTGGAACGAAGGCGTGCCCGCCGACATCCCCAAAGTCGACGGCGAACACGTGCTGGTGCTGGAGCAGCAGCCCTACGTCCGCTCCTGGAGCGCCGGGCGGCGCCACCCGCTGGTGCGCGGCTGGCTGGAGGTCGAGGAGGAGCTCACCGCCGAGGAGGCGGCGCAGTGGTGGCGGCGCGCCGCATCCCCGGCCGCAGGCGCATCCCGGGCGGCGCCCACCGCCGAAGCGGCCGGGCCTGCGGCCGGGCCTGCGGGCGGCACTGGTGGTCCTGACGGCGCCGGCCGTTCTGGTGGCGCAGACAGCGTCGGCATCGCGGACAGCGCTGACACCGGCACCGCCGACAGCGGCGGTATGGGCGGCGCGGACAGCGCCCGCGCCGCCGGTTCCCCCGACAGCGCGCACGCCAACCAAGCCGAGGCGTCCGAGCCCGACCCGGTCGCCGCACCGGAGCAGGCCGCAGGCTTGCTGCAGGACCACCCTGAACAGTCCGGAAGCGCCGATGAGCCCGACAACGCGGCAGCAGCCGGCGACCCCGGCGCCCGCGGGGCCGCCGGGCCAGCAACCGGCGCAGCGGCGCCACGCACCGGCTTCGGCACCCGGGTGGCGGCACTGCCGCGCAGAAACCGGCACCGCCCCGGCCTGCACGGCAGCGGCGGCGACCACGCCCGCACCGGCGAGCACACGGCGGGGGAGTGGACCGCCGGCACCGCGTGGGAGCCCGCCGAACCGGCCCGGGCCACCGCACCGGCGGACGGCGATGCGGGCGGCGGCGCCGGAGCCGCTCCGGTGGAGTCCGCTACCGCCGAGCCCGCCGATGAGCACGCCGGCGAGCGCAGTACTGCGGACCCGGCTGAGGAGGCCGAGGTCACCGAGAACGGCGAGAACACCGAGAGTCCCGAAGCGGCCGGCGGCCCCGCCCCCAGCACCCGCGAGGATTCCCCGCCGCCGGGCGCCCCGCCCCTGCCGCCGCTGCCCCCGGGCGTCTCCAACAGCTCGGCCTGGGGGCCCACCTGGCTGTAGGCCGCGTTCAGCGGGTCCGCTAAGACCTCGCGGACCGGCACAGCCCTTCGTTCCTCTTGCAGGTCGGCACTAGCGTGGAGGCGGGCCCTGCGCGAGGGCCTGCCTCCGGACCGCACACCCGCCCACGCCGGGATGGCGGTGCCGAAGGACAAGGTTCTTAGAACCTCGCGAGGTGCTTCCTCCTGCTCGTGGTCACACCTCCCTGGCCGGACGCGTGGGGTCCGTGCCCTGAGAGCGAGCCGACTGTGCCCACCGACCGCAAGAAGAAGGCCGCCCGCGCCCTGGCAGCCAGGACCGGCTGGTCCTACACCGCCGAGCTGCGCCGTCTCGACACCCCTGACCGGCCCTTCGATCCACCGGCGCAAGCAGGCCGCTGAGGATCCCCACGACCCCGAGCCGACGCGTGTGCTCCGGTCCGCCCATGACATCTGTCATGGTCGGGCCGTGCACGTCGGGGAGAAAACCCATGATCGGCGACACTCTGTCACGAATCGGCTCCGGCTTAGGTTCGGAGCATGAACACCAACGACGACCGTTTCCCTTCGGCCCCGCCGTCCGCCGACGCGGCCGAGGCGTTCCGCGAGCTCCCGCACACGGGAGCGGCGCGGACTCCCGCACCCGCCTACCAGGCCGCGCCGACCCCGCGTCGGCGCGGACCGCAGCCGGTCCCGCCCGGCGTGGAGTACCACCGTGTCCTCGCCGGAGACAAACGCCGTATCGCACGCGGCGTCCTCGCCATCGTGCTCCTGGCCGCGGGCCTGTTCGTCTTCAGCTTCGCCGCTGCCCAAGCCGCCGCGCTCATCGACGCCCGGATGGGCAGGACCAACCCGGCCGCGGGCGGCACCGACTACACGCCGCTGTACCACGGCCTGACCATGTTCGCGCTCGCCCTGCTCGTCCCGTGGAGCATGCTCATCCAACGGTGGCTCTACGGGGTGCGGGGCGTCTCGCTGCATTCGGTGCTGTCGCGCTTCCGTTTCGAGGTGTTCGGTAGGGCTCTCCTGTTCATCGGCCCCTTCTGGCTGATCGCCATAACCATCCTGAACGTCTCGATGCCCGCCGAGCAGACCCACTGGCCGGTCGCCGACCTGGTCGGCATGCTCGTGCTCACCCTCCTGCTGGTGCCCCTCCAAGCGGCGGGCGAGGAGTACGGCCTGCGCGGACTCGTCTTCCGGGTCGCCGGGAGCTGGAGCCGGGGTCCGCGGGTCGGGCTGGTCGTCGGCGTCCTCGTCTCCAGCGTGTTGTTCACGAGCATGCACGGCGCGGGCGATCCCTGGATCAACCTCTGGTACTTCACGCTCGCGGTCAGCCTGGCCGTCATCACCTGGCGCACCGGCGGCATCGAGACCGCGGTCGTCATCCACGCCCTGCTCAACACGCTCACCTTCCTCCTCGTCATCGCCCTACACACCGACGTCGGCGCCTCCATCGCGGACCGGTCGGCGGGCGCCGGGTCGCCCGCCCTGCTCGTGCCCAGCCTCACCGTTGCCGTGATCGCGGCCGTGGTGTGGCTGCGCACCCGTGGGGCGAGGCCGGCCCTTACCCCCTCGGACCCATCGGACCCGCACCCCGTGCGGGTCTGACGGGACAATGAGGGCCATGAGCGAGTCACCGCTGGTCGGCGCACGCAAGTTCGAGGCCTACGTACGCTGGTCCACCTACGGCGCCGTCACGATTCCGGTCGTCACCCTGTTCGGCTCCGTGCTGACGGCCGAGCGGACCGCCGGCGCGGACCCCGCGGACCCGGTGGCCGCACTCGGGTTCGCCCTCGCGCTCGCCCTGACCGTCGGAAACATCGTGGTCGTCAACTGGAGCATCGACACCGTCGTCGGCCACGCACGTCGCCCGCCCCTCGTCGTGATCGCGGTGTGGGTGCCGGCCCTGGCGGCGTTCGCCGTCGTGGCGCCCGGGATCCCCCTGCCCGCGATGGGGGTGACACTCGCGGCGGCGCTCGCCTCGGCCGCCGCGAGCTTCGTTCCCGCCCTCGGTGCACGCCCGGCGCTCGGCCTCAACGCGGCGGTCCTGGTCCTGGCCCTGCTGATCACGGGGTTCCCAGACCTCCCGGTGCTGGTGACCGGCGCGATCGTGATCAGCAGCGTCCTATGGGCCTGCTGGTCGAGCGCGTGGATGCTGCGGGTGTTGCGCGAGCTCCAGACGGCACACGAGACCCGTGCCGCACTGGCGCTCGCGAACGAGCGCCTGCGTATCTCACGCGACCTGCACGACGTGTTCGGCCGGACCCTGGCGACAATCGCGGTCAAGAGTTCCCTGGCCTCCGAGCTCGTCCTGCGCGGCCGCGCCGCGCAGGCTGCGGAGGAGATCACCGAGGTCCGGCGACTCACCGAGGAGGCCGGAACCGAGGTCCGCCAGGTCGTGCGCGGTGAACTCCACACGAGCTGGGACGACGAGGTGTCGGGCGCGCGATCGCTGCTGGCCTCCGCCGGCATCCGCTGCACGGTGGTCGGCGACCCCGTGCCCGAGGAGTGCGCGCAGACCCTCGCGTGGGTCGTGCGCGAGGGCGTCACGAACGTGCTGCGCCACTCGGCGGCGACGCGGGTCACGCTCGCGAGCGCGCACGAGGAGGGACACGTACTCCTCACCATCGCCAACGACGGGGCCGGGACCGCCGACTCCGCGCGGACCGGCGGGGGTACCGGGCTCCGCGCGATGTCCGAGCGTGTGCGCGCGCTCGGCGGGCACGTCACCACCCGCCGTGACGGAGACTGGTTCCTGCTCGATGCCACGGTCCCGCTCCAGGAGGAAGGCCCCGCATGACGCGCACGACCCGCATCCTCGTCGCCGATGACGAACACCTCATCCGCGACGCCATCGCCGGTCTGCTCGATCTGGAGGACGGCTTCGAGATCGTCGCCCGGGCGGCCTCCGGTGACGAGGCGCTGGCGACGGCCCTGCGGGTCCGTCCCGACGTGGCGCTGCTCGACCTGCAACTGCCCGGCCCCGACGGGATCGAGGTGACCCGGCGGCTCGCCGGGCAGCTGCCCGACTGCCGCTGCGTCATCGTGACCTCGCACGGCCGGCCCGGCTACCTGAAGTCGGCATTGGCCGCCGGCGCGCGCGGCTTCCTACCCAAGACCGTCTCCTCCCGCACGTTCACCGAGGTCGTAAGCAACGTCGCGGCCGGTGGACGCTACGTCGACCCCGAGCTCGCGGCCGAGGCGATCAGCGCGGGCGACTCCCCGCTCAGCCCGCGCGAGGCCGACATCCTCGCCTTGGCACGCGACGGCGCGCCCGTCGAGGAGATCGCCAGGCGCGTCTCCCTCTCCCGGGGGACCGTGCGCAATCACCTCGCGGCCGCCATCGCCAAGCTCGACGTCTCGAACCGGCACGAGGCCGCGCGCGTCGCCGCCGGGCACGGCTGGATCTGAACCGGACCGACCTGGACCCCGGCGCCCACCGAAATCGGGTCGGCCGAATGCGACCTAGTAGTCGCGCCAGGCCGGGGCGGCGTCCGCGGCGTAGTCCGTGAAGTCCTTCGGCGAGCGCCCCGTCACGCACAGCACCTCCTGGCTGGGATCGGCGCCACCCAGTAGGGGCGGCCCTAACGCAGCGTTCCGCGCCACATCGGCGCTTTGCAGATCCGGCGCGGGGCACACACGAGTGCGCCGCTCGCTATGGACGGACCCTCCAAACACGCCCTAAGCGCGCCCTGCGGCCCCCTCAGGCGCGCGCCGGCCGCCGGTGGCTGCCCGAGGCGCCCGCGCGGTCCTGGTCGTCGTAGCCCTCGTAGTCCTCGTCGTAGAGGCCGTCGAAGTACTCCTCCTCGGTCACGCCCTGCCGGCGGTCCTTGCCCGCCCAGCGCGCCGGCACCAGCATCGGGATGAACAGGGCCAGCCCCAGCGGCAGGTAAGCCCCGATCGACAGCAGGGTCACCGCGCCCTCCACACCGGGCAGCGCGGGCACCATCTCCACCAGCGCAGGGCGCAGCACCTGCACGGCCGTGGCGCCGACCAGGGTCAGCCCGGCGATTCCCGGCAGCAGCGGGGTCAACCGCGGGGGCACCAGGACCAGCGCCACCAGCAGCGCCACCGCGGCGGCGGCGCCCACCGCCACCATGGCGCTGACAGTAGCGATCGACTGCCCTGTCGCGTTGAGGTCGACGAAGCGCGGCAGCACCCACCCGGTGCCGAGCATGAGCACGGGGGCAAGCGCCAAGCCGACGATGAATCCCACGAAATGCCGCACGAGTTTTCTCCTCAGCTGTGTTGGGGGCGGCGAGCAGGCGCGGCACCGGCGGTAGCGGGTGCCGCTGCCGCCGCGGCGGGCCGGGCCCGCTCCTGGCGGCGCCGTCCGACGCGACTCCACGGGAGGTCGAGCATGCACCATAGCGACATTTGTCGTTAAATGGGCATAGCCGACACGATTCGTGGTTGTTCACCCCGTCGCGCCGCTGTTCCGCAACGTGGCCCTACGCAGATCAGCGCACCGCAAAATGCACGGAACGAATTGTAAGAATCGGGCAATATCACTGAGAGTCACGCCTCCGAGTGCCGTCTGCGGCCCCGCCGCCCCGGCCCGGGCACCCGCCCCCGAAGCGGTCACCGCATTAGGCTGGTGAGCGTGAGCGATACAGACCCCGCTGGCGCCGCCGCGCCCGGACCCGAAACCGATCCCGACGTCGTCGAACTGGCCGGCCGCGTCTTCGACCTCGCCCGCCGCGGCGACACCGACCACCTGGCCGCCTACCTCGACGCCGGTGTCCCGGCGAACCTCACCAACGACAAAGGCGACACCCTGGTCATGCTGGCGGCTTACCACGGCCATGCCCGCACCACCGCCCTGCTGTGCGAACGCGGCGCCGACACCGACCGGCTCAACGACCGCGGCCAGTCACCGCTGGCCGGAGCCGTCTTCAAGGGAGAGGACGAGGTGGTCGACGTGCTGGTCGACGCCGGCGCCGACCCCGCCGCCGGCACCCCCTCCGCGCTGGAGGCGGCCCGCATGTTCGGCAAGCAGCACTACCTGAGCCGGTTCTCCACCGGCGGCTGAGACCGCGCCCGCCGGGAGCCGCCGGCCCCTTAGCCCGGCAGCACCGGGCGGCCGTCCTCCAGATAGCACGTGGTTCCGGCGGCTGCGGCGGCCGCCGCAGCACCGATACGGCGGTGGGCGCCCGGGCGCACCAGCCGCTCCAGGTCGCCGGGACCGGCCAGCAGCGCGTCGCTGAGCTCCTCGGGCGGCAGCCGCACCTGCGCGAACCCGGCCTCGGTCACCGCACCGGAGAACACGTACATGGTCGCCGGGCGCCCATCGGGAAACATCCCGGGAGCCAGCCAGTCCACGCACACCAGCCGCTGCAGGACGGGGGTGAACCCCAGCTCCTCGGCGCACTCGCGCCGGCAGGCCGCCAGCGGCGACTCGCCCTGCTCGATCACCCCGCCGGCCAGCGACCAGCCCGGCTTGTACGTGGGTTTGACCAGCAGGAACCGCCCATCAGCGGTCCTCAGCATCGCGGCGGCGGCCCCGCGGGTGCGCGGGAGCCGCTCAAAGAACTCGCGTTCGGTTTCGGCGGGCACACCGCCACCTTAAATCCGGGGCCCGCGCCGCTTTGCGGTCGGGCCGCGCCCAGGCGCGCACCCGCAGGCCGGCTACGGCCCGGACTTACCCGCCGGCCCGCCGGCGGGGGAGTGCTCGGTGCCCAGCGGAGTCCGGCTCACCGGGTGGCGCCCCAGGCGCCGGCGCAGCTCGTAGGCCACCAGCACCACCGCCACCGCGGCCAGCGTCGCCGCCAGCGGCAACCGCTGGTCGGGCAGCAGCGCCATCGCCCCCAGGATCGCCACCAGCCCCGCCAGCGTCGCCCAGCTCAAGTACGGAAACCCCCACATCCTAAACCGCAGCGCCGCCGGCTCTTCGCGGCGCAGCCGGGTCCCCAGCACCAGTTGGGAGGCCACGATCGTCAAGAACAGCACCAGCAGGATCGCCCCGATGGAGGCCACCAGGAACGCGAACACGGTGGTCGGCCATAGGTAGTTTCCGATCACCGAGGCATAGCCCACCGCCGTACCCAGCAGGATCGCCCGCGTGGGCACCCCGCGCCGCCCCACCGCCGACAGCGCCCGCGGCGCATCGCCCTGGCGGGTCAGCACGTGCAGCATCCGCGAGGAGGTGTACAGCGCCGCGTTGAGCACGCTGAGCACCGCCACGAACACCACGATCTCCATGATCAGCGGCGCAGCGGGCACCCCCACCCGCTCCATCACCGCCACGAACGGGCTGCGCAGCAGCTCGGCGGTGTCCCAGGGCAGCACCGCCACCACCACCACGATCGAGGCCACGTAGAACAGCCCGATGCGCCACAGCACGTTGGTGGTCGCCCGCGCCACGCCCCGCTCGGGCTCGTCGCTCTCGCCGGCGGCGATGGTCACGATCTCCACCCCGCCGAAGGAGAACAGCACGACCACCGTCGCCGCCAGCACCGCGCCCCACCCGTTGGGTGCGAAACCGCCGTGGGCCCACAGGTTGTCGAACGCGGCCCCGCCTGCGCCCGGCCACAGCCCCAGCGCGAACAACCCGCCCAGCACCAGAAACGCCACGATCGTGGCGACCTTGACCAGCGAGAACACGGTCTCGGTCTCGCCGAACATCCGCACCGAGACCAGGTTGGCGCCGGTCATCACCAGCAGCAGCCCCAGCGACAGCAGCCACCCCGGAAGCGGCACCCACGAGCCCAGCGTTGCCGCGCCCGCCACCGCCTCGGCCGCCACCAGCACGCTGTACATCCACCAGTACAGCCACCCGATGCAGAATCCGGCGCGCGGCCCCAGCGCCATGCGGGCGTAGTCGGAGAACGACCCGGCCGAGGGCCGGGCCACCACCATCTCGCCCAACGCGCGCAACGTCAGCAGCACCAGCGCTCCCGCCAGCGCATAGGACAGCACCGCGGCCGGCCCGGCGGTGCTGATCACGGCACCCGAACCGATGAACAGTCCGGCGCCCACCGAACCGCCGATGGCGATCATCGCCATGTGGCGCCGCCGCAGCGAATGCGCCAGTCCCGATGTGCGCGAGGAGGTCGTGGAGGTTTCGGAGGAAGAGCTGTCCCAGGTCACGGCCATCGAGGGTATCGGCTCGGCGCCGGTGGCCGCCCACCGGCGCGCACCCCGGCTGCGCCGGCGGGCTCCCTCCGGCGGGGGAGGCGCCCCAGCGGGCCCCCATGCCACGATCGTGGTGTGCTGCTCATCCGCCGCCTATCGGCCCCGGTCCTGCGGGCCGCCACCTACACCCGCTGGGTCCACCTGATCCTGGGCGGGGTGGTGTTCATGCCCTACCTGCTGGCCACCGCCGTGCTCTGCGCGCTGGCCGGCGCGGGCACCGGCCACCCTGCGGCCCCCGGTGCCCCGCTGACCGCGATGGCGGCCGGGGTGGTGCCGGCGCTGCTGCTGGTGGGCGCCACCGCCTGGTTGCCGGGCGTGCGCACCATGGAGGCCCACCTGGTGCGGGCGCTGGTCACCACCGACCTTGCCGCCGAGGAGGTCGCCGAGGCCCAGACCGGCCGCACCCGCCTGCGCACCGCCGTGTGGCTGCTGCTGCACCTCACGCTCGGCTTCGCCGTGTGCCTGGCGACCATGTTCGGACTCACCGAGTCGGCCGTGCTGGCGGCGACCGCCGTGGCGCCCCGCCCGCACCTGCTCATGGAGGGCGCGTTCAACCTGCTCGGCACCGTCTCACCGACCCCGGCCCAACGGTTGGCGGCTCCCTTTGCCGGGGCCGCGGTGCTGCTGGTGGTGATCGCGGTCGTGGCCGCCTGCGGCGCGCTGATGGCCCGCCTGGCCCCGGTGCTGCTGGGCCCCTCGGCCGCCGAGCGCCTGGCTGCGGCCCAGCAGCGGGCCGAGACCCTGGCCGAGCGCAACCGGCTGGCCCGCGAACTGCACGACTCCATCGGCCACGCCCTGTCGGTGGTGAGCCTGCAGGCCGGCACCGCCGCCCGCGTCATCGACACCGACCCCGGTTTCGCCCGCGGGGCGCTGGAAGCCATCGCCGCCCAGGCCCGTACCGCCACCGCCGAGCTGGACCACGTGCTGGGACTGCTTCGCGAGGACTCCACCACCACCGCCCCCCAACGCGACCTGTCGCACCTGGACGAACTCCTCGACGCAACCCGCGCCGTCGGCGTCGAGGCCACCGCCCGCATCCGGGGCGATACCGCCGCCGTGCCCGGGGTGGTCTCGCGCGAGGCCTACCGCATCTGCCAGGAGGCCTTCACCAACGTGCTGCGCCACGCCGGCGAGGTGCCGGTGGCCGTGGACCTGCGCGCCGGCGGCGGCGAACTGGTGGTGGAGATCACCAACCCCGCCCCCGGCCGGGCCGGCGCCCGCGCGCCCGCCGGCGGGGGGCGCGGGCTGCACGGGATGCGCGAGCGGCTGCGGTTGCTGGGCGGCACGCTGCAGGCCGGTACCGAGGACGGGCAGTGGCGGCTGCGCGCCGCCATCTCCTGGGAGGACACACAGTGATATCGGTGGCGCTCGTCGACGACGAGGACCTCATCCGCGCGGGCCTGCGGGCCCTCCTCGACTCCGAACCCGACCTATGCGTGGCCGCCGAGGAGGCCGACGGCGCCGGGGTGGTGGACATGGTCCGCCGCCACCGCCCCGACGTGGTGCTGATGGACGTGCGCATGCCGCGTCTGGACGGCATCGAGGCCACGCGGGCGCTGGTGCGCGGGCTGGACGCCGCTCCGGCGGTGGTGGTGCTGACCACCTTTGAAAACGACGATTACGTTTACGGGGCGCTGCGGGCCGGCGCCCGCGGTTTCCTGCTCAAACGCAGCCGCCCCGAGCAGATCCTCGACGCGGTGCGGCTGGTGGTTGGCGGGGACTCGCTGCTGTTTCCCGGCGCCATCCGCCGCCTGGCCGCATCGGCGGGTGCGGCCGACACCCCGGCCGCGCGTGCGGTCGGGGCACTGACCGGGCGCGAGGCCGAGACGCTGCGCCTGGTCGCCCGGGGGATGTCCAATGCCGAGGCCGCCGCGGAGCTGTTCGTGGGGGTGGAGACGGTCAAGTCCCACGTTTCCAGCATCCTGGCCAAGCTGGGGGTGCGCGACCGCACGCAGGCGGTGGTGGCCGCTTACGACTCGGGGCTGATCCGCCCCGGTGAGAGCGCCGCGCCGCGGTGAACGCCGCGGGCCGTGTTCCGGCCCGCGGCGCACGAATCTCCGTAGTTACTAAGCAACTACGGATCTACATCGTAAAGACGCTCCTTGCGGAAAAACACCCCTACGCCAGCGCCAAACAGCACCGCAACAACCATGCAGCAGGGCACCCGCCGGGCCGGCGGACCCGCTCAGACCTGCTCGGCGCCCGGGCTGCCGTCGGGGATGACCCAGCTCGACAGGTTGCGGATGGGCGCGCCGCGTTCAGTGACGTAGTCGACGATGCGGTAGTCGGTACGCCACTGGCCGTGCGAGATCTCGTTGCGCACATAGCCCCGGCGCCGGTTGATCAGCTTGATGTGCGGGTTCTCCGCGAGCTGGACCGGGTCGTTCTCGCCTTGGTCGGCGCCGTCGCCGCCGCTGGCGATCGAGGTACCCACCAGCTCGGTGGCCACCGTCGCCGAATCGGGGTCGTTGAAATCGGCCTTGACGTCGCACAGGTAGTTGGCGTGCACGTCGCCGGTGATCACCACGGGATTGGACGGGCCGTCGGCGAGCTGGTCGCGCAGGTTGTCGCGCTCGTAGCGGTAGCCGTCCCAACCGTCGTTGGTGAAGTTGGTGCTCGACCCGGCATTGAAGTCGCGCTGCGAGAAGAACACCTGCTGGGCCAGCACGTTCCAGCGCGCCGTGGGCCCGGTGAGCCCTTCCACCAGCCACTCGCGCTGGCCGGCGCCCAGCAGCGTGCGGTCGGGGTCATTGTGCTCGGCGTCGCCGACCTGGTCGCTGCGGTACTGGCGGGTGTCCAGCAGGTGGATGTCGACCAGGTCACCGAAGGTCAGCCGCCGGTACAGCTGCATGTCGGCCCCGTTGGGCCGCTGGGCGCGCCGCAGCGGCATGTGCTCGTAGTAGACCTGGAACGCCCGGGCGCGGCGCTGCAGGAACACCGCGGGGTCCTGGTCGGCCTCTTGGTCGGGCTCGGAGATGTCGTCGGCCCAGTTGTTCTCGACCTCGTGGTCGTCGAAGACCACCGCCCAGGGGAAGGCCGCGTGGGCGGCCTGCAGGTCGGGGTCGGTCTTGTGCTGGGCGTGGCGGATGCGGTAGTCGGCCACCGAGAAGACCTCGTGCGCCGGCAGGTGGCCGCGCCCGATCTCGCCCTGGGCGGGGCCCTCGTAGATGTAGTCGCCCAGGAAGCAGACCAAATCCAGATCCTCTTGGGCCAGGTGGCGGTGTGCGGTGAAGTAACCCGAGGGGTAGTTCTGGCAGCTCGCGAACGCGAACGCGAAGGTGTCCAGCTGCGCACCGGGCTGCGGCGCGGTCTTGGTGCGGCCCACCGGGCTGATCTCGCGGCCGGTGCGGAAGCGGTAGTAGTACTCGGCGCCGGGGCGCAGGCCGTGCACCTCCACGTGCACCGAGTGGCCCTCTTCGGGGCGGGCGAACTCGGCGCCGGCGGCCACGACGCGGTGGAACCGCTCGTCCTCGGCCACCTGCCAGCGGACGCGGACGCGGCGCTGGGGCATGCCGCCGCGGCCGTCCTCGGCCAGCGGGTCGGGGGCCAGGCGGGTCCACAGCACCACGCCGTCCGGCAGGGGGTCGCCGGAGGCCACGCCCAAGGTGAACGGGTCGGAGACGGGGTTGGACCCGCCCGGGGCGGCCCACGCCGTGGAGGGCGCCGCTGTGGCGGCGAGGGCGGCGGCGCCGACGGTGGCCGAGCCGGCCGCCAGGGCGCGGCGGCGGGTGGGTGCGGGGGAGGGGGCGGAGGATTGGGGGTGCTGCGGGGTGTCGGGCATTGCGCGGTCTCCTCAGGGTCACTGGTCGACCGTCCGCAGGGGTTTGCGGGGTGCGGACGGACCGCGCACCATTCCGACATAAGGGGCATGAAGCCCCAACTACCGCAAAATGAATGTTCAACTTCGCATGGTGCGGGAATGACTACGTTAAGTTACTGCAGGTGAAAGGAACCGCTCATCCGATGTGTGTCGGCCCGATGCCGCAAAAACACCCGCCACACACCCGCAGCCGCGCCGCACCCGCCCCCGACTACACCCCGCACCCGCGCCGCACAACGCCGAGGGGGGTGAAACCGCAATGAACACCACCGCCGCACAACGCACACGGTGACCGCCCCCGGCCGCAGCCACCGGGCACCGCCGACACACGACCCGCCCGACCCGGACCCTTCACAGACCGGCGGCCACACGCACCAGTGCGGCCACCGCAAGCGAGCGGCTGCGCGAAGGCCAGGCGATATGCGTGGTCACCGCAGGCGCATCGGCGAGCGGAACGGCGGCGACATCACCGGTCAGCTGCGTACGGCTCGACTCCGGCAGCACCGCATAGGCCCGGCCCAGCCCGATGAGCTGGAGCAACTGGGTACCGTCGCGAACAGCAGGGCCGGGCCCCTCGGGATAGGTACCGTCCGGGTGCTGCCAGCGCGGCAACTCCAGATCGGGCAGGCCGGCAACCTCGGCCATACGCAGCGACCGCCGCGAGGCAAGCGGATGCCCGGCCGGCAGCACCACCATCTGGCCCTCCGTACCGCACTCCTCGTGGTCGAGACCGGCAAACGAGTCCAGCGGCATGTGCAGCAGCGCCACATCGGCCCGGCCATCGTGCAGCATCCGCTCCGGCTCGCCGACACCGCACGGCACCAACGCGACATCGACGGGAACCGCATCCGGCTCGGCGGCATAGGCATCGAGCAGCTTGGCCACCAGTTCGCCGAACACCCCCGCCTTGGTCACCAGCACCAGGCCGGGATGCCCGACCTGCGTGCGCCCGGCCCGGCGGGTGCGCCGCTCGGCGGCGTCGGCCGCGTCAAGGGCGTTTCGGCCCTCCGTCAGCAACACCGCCCCGGCCCTGGTGAGGCCGACCGAGCGGCCGGAACGGACGAACAGCGGCGTATCGAGGCGGCGTTCGATCTTCTGGACGGTGCGCGTCAACGCCGGCTGGGCAACGCCGAGCCGCTCGGCCGCACGGCCGAAATGCAGCTCTTCGGCGATGGTGACGAAGTAGCGCAACTCCCGAGTATCCACGTCCATCGATCATACGCGGGGCCGATAACCCCACGGCATCGATCGGCGCACACCCGGCATTGGAGACCGCCGTCCGCACAGGTGCAGGATCACACCATGAACACACAAACCGCGCTGGTCACAGGCGCGAACAAAGGCCTCGGATTCGGAATCGCCACAGGTTTGGGAGCATTGGGCTGGAGCATCGGCGTGGGCGCCCGCGACGCCACCCGCTGCGCCGAAGCAGTGCAGAAACTGCGCGCCCAAGGCGTCGACGCGTTCGAGGTCCCCCTCGACGTGGCCGACGACGAGAGCGTGGCCGCTGCCGCCCGGCAACTGCACGAGCGCGGCGGCCTCGACGTCCTGGTCAACAACGCCGGGATCAACGACGGCCAGCGGGAATCGGTGACCGAACTCCCCATCGAGACGATCCGGGCGGTGGTCGAGACCAACGTCTTCGGCGCCATCCGGGTCACCAACGCGATGCTGCCGCTGCTGCGGCACTCGGCGCACCCGCGGATCGTCAACATCTCCAGCGGCGTCGGCTCGCTCACCCTGCAGCAGGACCCCGAGGCGCCGACGGGCCCCGTCACCGCGGCATACGGGCCCTCCAAGACGATGCTCAACGCGGTGACCGTGCAGTACGCCAAGGAGCTTGAGGGCACCGGCATCCTCGTCAATGTCTGCTGCCCGGGTTACGTCAACACCGCGATCAACGGGTTCAGCGGCAACCGCACGCCCGAGGACGCCGCCGCGATCGCCGTCGAGCTCGCCACCCTGGCCGACGGCGGGCCCACGGGCGGCTTCTTCCACGACGGCGGGGTCTACCCCTGGTGACACCTGCCCGGGACCACCGCTCACCGGCCCATCGGCCGCCGAGCCCCGACCGCGCAGCACCTGCGGCGGGGGAATGCCGACTCGGCCTCCGCCTGCTGCGGTGGTCACCGTTCGCGGGTGCGCAGGCCGTCGAGCACGACGGCGAGGTAGCGGCGGGCGGTGGCCGCCCGGTCCTGGGCGGTTGCGGCCGGGTGGACGGTCGCTGCGTACACCACCCCGCACATCAGCGGCACCATGTCGGCCCGGGTCACGCTCGGGTCAGCCGCACCGGCCGCGTGGGCGCGGTCGAGGAGCCGGCCGAACAGTGCGGTGAGCCGCTGCTTGAGTTCTGTGGTATGCGGCAGTTCGTCCGTTGGCGCGGCGAACACCGGTGACAGTGCCGCGTCTGTGATCAGGGTGTCGGTGGCCGTGGACAAAAAGTCGCGCAACGCGGTCCAGGCGTCGCCGCTGGACAGCGCTCGCTCGGCGTGTGCGGCCAGGGCCTCCAGACTGTCGGCGGCGACGGTTTCGAGTAGCGCCTCGGATGTGGGGAAGTGCCGGTAGACCGTGGCGACCCCGACCGAAGCGGCCCGTGCCACGTCGTTGAGTTGGATCGGTGTCCCTTCGTCCACGTGGTGTCGGGCCGCCTCGACGATGCGGTTCCGGTTGCGGGCGGCGTCCTTGCGCAGAGGGGGAGGGTCCATGGACACCAGTGTAAACGGATGTTCTATCCGGTTGTGCTACATTAAAACGGATAGATCATCCGTTTTGTGGTCCTCCCCTAACTGGAGAAACCCGTGCCTTTCACCGCCAACGACGTCCCCCACCTGCCCGACGGCTTCACCGACACCTTCACCAGCCGCACCGTCGACACCAACGGACTGACCCTGCACGCCGTCACCGGCGGAACCGGCCCGGCACTGCTGCTACTGCCCGCTTGGCCCCAGTTCTGGTACGGCTGGCGCCTGGTCATGCCCGCCCTCGCCGAACACTTCACCGTCGTCGCCGCCGACCTGCGCGGCGTCGGCGCCAGCGCCAAGCCCGCCACCGGCTACGACCCGGTCACCCTCGCCGCCGACATGGCCGCCCTCATGTCGGCCCTGGGCCACGAACGCTACGCCGTCGCCGGACACGACCTCGGTATGATCGTCGGATACGCCCTCGCCGCCGGCAACCGCGACCGCGTCAGCCGCCTCGCCGTCGCCGAAGCGATCCTGCCCGGATTCTCCCCGATGCCGCCGCTGCTGATGGAGCCGGAACTCAACGAGTTCCTCTGGCACTTCGTCTTCAACCGGCTGCAGGACATCAACGAGCGCATGGTGGCCGGGCGCGAGGAGATCTACTTCGGGCACCAGTTCGCCAGCAAGGCGGCCACACCCGACGCGATCCCGCCGCACGCGGTCGAGGTCTACGTCGACGCGCTGCGCGACCCGGCCGCACTGCACGCCAGCTTCGAGTTCTACCGGGCCGAAGAGATGTCCGCACAGATCACCGCCATGGCCGAGGCAGGACCACTGGCCATCCCGGTACTGGCCGCCGGCGGCCAACGGGCCTCGGGCGAGGCCGTCGAGCAGGTCATGCGCCAGGTCGCCGAAGACGTGACCGGGGCGGTGGCACCGGACGCCGGCCACTTCCTGCCCGAAGAAGCACCCGAATGGACCGCCCGCACCCTCATCGGGTTCCTCGGCTGAGCGCCCGGCACAGCGCCGCCGCGGCCGGTTGCGCAACCGGCCGCGGCGGCGCTCACACCTGCACCGACACCAGCACCGGCGGCTCCACCGCAGGCACACACTCGACACCGGAGAGGTCGCCGACGACGAATTCGGCCCCCTCCAGCTCAGCAGCCGTGCCCGTGGTCGTCAGCCCCACAACGCGGGCACCGGCCGCACGGCCCGAGGCCACCCCCGCCGGAGCGTCCTCGAACACCACACACTCCGCCGGATCGGCACCCAACCGGCGCGCCGCCAGCAGGTAGGGCGCCGGATCGGGCTTGCCCACCTCGACATCGTCCGCGGTCACCAGCAGCGGCGGATCGATCCCCACCGCCTTGACCCGCGCCTCGGCAAGCGGCCGCGTGCACGAGGTCACGATCGCCCACGCCGAATCGGGCAGCGACGCCAGCAACTCGCGCGTACCCGGCAGCACCCGCAGGCTGGGCGCGCGGTCGATCTCCAACTGCTCCAAGCGGTCGGTCGCCTCAGCGACCCGATCGGCCGGCAGCAGCTGCGCCGCGATCTGGCGGGCGGGGATCCCATGGCCGATCACCTCGGCAAAGCGCGCACGCTCGATCCCGTACTCGGCGACCCACTGGGCCCAGCATTCCTCGATGGCTGGGCCGGAGTCGACAAGAGTGCCGTCCATGTCGAACAAGAGCGCCTGTGCACTGATCATCACGTCGGCGAGTCTAGGTAATGCAGCCCTGCCCCCACACCGCCGGCCGGGGTGCGCCTGCACACCCCGCCGGCCCCGGCACCCCTCAGGTCGCCGGATCCTGGCGGGCCGGGTCCTCCAGCAGCGGGGTGGCGCCCGGCCGCCGGGGCCGGGCGTTGGGCGGACGCAACGACGCGACATCAGCCGCATCAGCGATGATCCGGGTGAAATTGTCAGGCTGGTCCAAACTCACCAAATGGCCCGCACGGGGCACATTGAGCAGGCGGCCGTCGGCGCAGGCGTCCAAGAACCGCTTCTCATGGATCCGGAAATGGTCGCGCGAACCGTTGATCAACCACACCGGCCCCGGATAGGCACCCAGCGCCGCCAGCACATCCATCTCGGCGACCTCGTCGATCACCGCATGCGCCGCCTCCATCGCCAACCCCCCGTCCAGCACCGCATCAGCACCGTCGTTGCGCAACGTCAGCCGGTGGAACCGCTCGTTGACGGCTTGGCCCTTATCCGGCAACCGGTCCAACAACGCAGCCGGCAGCCGGTACACCTGCGCCAACGTCTGCGCCGGCCGCGCGGTACAGCCCGCCGCAACCAGCCCGGCCACCCGGTGCGGATAGGCCGCAGCAGTGGCGATGGACACGAAACCGCCCAAACTCAACCCGACCACCAAGGCACGTTCCCCCACGGTGTCGACGGCTTCGGTGACGGCCTCGACGGCGCCGCCGAGGCTGAACGGCTCGCCGCGGCGGCTGCCGTGCCCGGGCAGGTCGCAGGCGGTGACAGGGCGGCCCTGGCCGGCGAGTTCGTCGACTTGGTGGCGCCACATGCTCGCGGAGACACGCAGGCCGTGGACCAGGACGATCGGCAGGCTCATGGGTGGACCTTCACCTGGATGGGGCGCGCCCCAACGGGCGCGCCGCGGCGGTTGGCTGGGTACTCGGCGACGGGGCATGGTCGTAGGTGACGGTGACGGGCGCGTGGTCGGACCAGCGCAGGTCGTGCGAAGCGGCGCGTTCGACACGGGCCTGCGCCGCGCGTGCGGCCAGTCCGGGCGTGGCGAGGTGGTAGTCGATCCGCCAGCCCGCATCGTTGTCGAAGGCCCGCCCGCGGTAGGACCACCAGGAGTAGGGGCCCTCGCGGTCGGGATGGAGCGTGCGCACAACGTCGCCCAGGCCGGCGTGGTCCAGCAGCCGGGTCAGCCAGGCGCGCTCGCCGGCCAGGAACCCGGAATGGTTGCGGTTGTTGCGCCAGTTCTTGAGATCGGCTTCGCGGTGGGCGATGTTGACATCGCCGCACACGAGCAGGTGCCGGCCCTGCTCGGCGGTCTCGGCTGCACGGCGGACCAGATAGGGCTCCAGCGCGTCCATGAACCGGTGCTTTTCGTCCTGGCGGGCGGTGCCCACGTCGCCGGAGGGCAGGTACAGGCTGGCGACGGTGAGGTCGCCGATGTCGGCTTCGAGATAGCGGCCCGCGGCATCGAACTCGGGGGCGCCGAACCCGATGCGGTGGGCCTGGGGCGGGGTGCGGGTGTAGATGGCCACACCGGAGCGCCCGGGATCGTCCGAGGGGGCGAGCAGCAGATGGTAGCGGCCGTGGTGGGTGAGGGTGCGGGGGAGCTGTTCGGGGCGGGCGCGGGTCTCCTGCAGGCAGATGATGTCGGCGTCGGTGCCGGCGAGCCAGTCGAGCAGTCCTTTGCGGGCTGCGGCGCGCAGACCGTTGACATTGACGGTCGAGATCGTCGTGGGCACGACGGCAAGCGTAGCCAATCGGGTGGTGGGACCGGGTGGCGGCATCAGCCGGCGGGGGACCGGGGGATACCGGAGGTACCGGCGGTGTCCGCGGTCTTGGCCAGGTCGCGCAGCGCCGAGTAGGTGCGGTTGGAACGGGCCGCTTCGCGCTGGGCGGAGGCGGTGGTGTCGATGTAGGTCTGCGACGAGGTGATGGCGGCGTGGCCGAGCAGATGCATGATCTCGGTGACCGAGGCGCCGTCCTCGGCCAACCGGGTGGCGAAGGTGTGGCGCAGAGCGTGCACGAGGGTGCCGCGTGCCACCCGATCGTGGATGCCGGCGTGCTTGTAGCACTGGCGGACCAGGTACTGCAGACCGCCGCGGCGCAGCGCCCGGTTGCGGTTGTCGACGAGAAGCGCGTCCGTGCCGGCCGGGGTAGGGCCGAACCGGGCGGCGCGGCTCGCAAGGTAGTCGTCGATGAGCGCTTCGAGCGGGGCCTCGATCGGCAGGGAACGGGTCGTGCCCCCCTTGCCGTGGACACGGATGCGGCGCTCACCGGGCCGGCCGCCCAACGAGTCGACGGTGAGGTCGAGCATCTCCGCCGAACGCAGCCCCGTGAGCAGCGCCAGCGCCAAAACGGCGAAATCCCGCTGCGGCCAGGGGTCCCGGGCTCGGCGGCATCCGGCGGCCAGCGCAGCCAGAAGCTGTTCGGGGGTGTCCTCGCCGATGAGGGGTTTGGGTTGGTGGGGTTTTGTGCGGGGCCGCGAGACCGCGGACATGGGGTTGCCGTCGGCGAGGTTGTGAGCGACGAGGAACCCGTAGAACCCGTTCCAGGTCGACCAGGCGCGGGTGACGCTGGTGGGGGCGCGGTCGGCGGCAAAAGCGGCGAAAGCATGGCGCAGCAGCGACGGCGACAGGTCGGCCAGGCGCAGCTGCTCGGGCGCGCAGCGTTCGGCATCGGCCAGATGCCCCAGGACAGTGTGCAGATCGCGGCGGTAGGCGGCGATGGTGTTGGCCGAGGGCTTCTCCGTCTGGCGGGCGGTGAGGTATTCGGCGATGGCGTCGCCAACGCGCAACTGCGAGGTGGGGGCCGGGGTGCTCATGGTGTCCAGGATTGCCGATGCACCCGGGGCGCACACGCGTGCGGGGCGCCTGTCGCGGCGCGATGGGCGGGCGTGTGCGCCGGGCGGGGCAGTGGCGCGGGGATCAGGCGAGGTCGAGGCCGCCGTCGACGCCAAGGACCTGGCCGGTGACCCAGGCTCCGGCCGGGTCGGCGAAGTGGGTGATCCAGGTGGCGACCTCGTCGGGGTCGCCACGCCGGCCCAGCGGGATCCGCTCGGCTTCGGCGCGCTCGATCCCGGCGACGGTCTCAGCGCTCAGCCCCGCGGCGGCCAGGGCATTGCTGTAGACGGGCCCGGGCGCCACGGCGTTGACGCGGATACCCTGCGGCGCCAGTTCCAGCGCCCAGCTGCGGGTAAGGGACTCAAGCGCGGCTTTGGAAGCGCCGTAGTGGGCGCCGCCGGGCAGCGGGCGGTGGCCGAAGGTGGAGGACACGTTGACGATGGCGCCCTGGTGCTCGGCGAGGGTTTCGAGGGCGGCGGTGGCCAGCAGGCTGGGTGCGGTGACGTTGAGGGCGAAGAGGCTGTCGATGGTCTCGGCGCGGGTGTCGGCGAGCGGCATCACCGCGGTGGCGCCGGCGTTGTTGACGAGCACATCGAGGCGCTCGTGGGAGGCCAGGACCGCCTCGACGGCGCCGGCGCACGCACCGGGGTCGCGCAGGTCGGCTGGGTGGGCGGTGATGGCCGGGTGGGTGCGCGCGGTCTCGTCGAGGCCTTCGGCGCTGCGGGCGACTCCGATGACGCGGGCGCCGGCGCGGGCCAGGGCGGTTGCGGCGGCGCGTCCGATGCCGGAGGACGCGCCGGTGACCAGTGCAACGCGGCCGGTGAGCGGGCCTGCTTCGGGCCCGGTTTCGGGGCGGGGTGCGGGTGCGGTCATGGCGGAACCCTGTTCATTCTATGTTTGACGAACATCGAACAAACTAGCATGGGTGCATGAGGAACGCTCGCCACCCCGACGTTGAGGACATTTCGCTGGTAGAGGTGATGTCGGCACTGGGCGACCCGGTCCGCCTGGGGCTGGTACGCCTGCTGGCCGGCGGGGGCGAATACGGATGGGGCAGGCTGTGCGCTCCCGTGGCCAAGTCCACCCTCAGCCACCACCTGCGGGTGCTGCGCGACAGCGGCATCACCCGCACCCGCCAGGAGGGTGTGCGCTGCTTCGTGGCGCTGCGCCGCACCGATCTCGACACCCGCTTTCCCGGCCTGCTGAGCGCGGTACTGGAGGCCGCCGAAACCCACGACACCGGCGCACACATCACCCTGCGCGCACCCGGGACCGCCTAATCCGGGTCCGAAGCACCGCCACCGCCCACCCCGCACTCCCGCCGGTGCCGCCGGCCGGCAACCGGCGGTCAGGGAATCCGTTTGGCCGCCCACGACGACACCACGTGCAGCGGCCACTCCAGCGGACCGCGGCCCACGGCCAGCCGCCAAGCGGTGGCCCCGCCCACCGCAGCCACCAGAACGGTCAGCGCCAGATTGTCGGTCGCCCACTGCAGCGGCGTGCCCTGCCACAGGCCGGTCTCGGCCACCCAGATCAGCAGCACATGGCCCACATACACCGTCAGCGCCAACGCACCCACCGACGCCAGCGGGTAGCCCGCCACCCGCAGCGCGGGCTCGGCCAGCAGGCACAGCCCCAGCACCGCGATGGCCACGCCGCCGGCCCCGGCCAGCTCCAACGGGGTGCCGCTGTGCGGCAGCGCGGTCAGCAGCCACACCCAGTCGTTGACGGGCACGGTCCCGGTGAACCCCTCGGCCATGGCCTGGGCGGTATCGCGGTGGCCGCCGTGTTCGGCCATGGCGGCCGCGTTGTAGGTCTGGGACAGGCGTTCGCGGCCGCCCATCACGTTCATCGCGAGCCACGACACCCCGTAGCCCAAGCCCGCCAGCGCGGCGCCGGCGCCCACGAGCCAGGCCCGCACCCGCAGCGAGTGCAGGTCCAACCGCCCGATGGCCAGGCCGGCCAGGACATAGGGCAACCAGGTCAGCGCCGGGTAGGAACCGGTTACCAGCAGGTCGAGGATGCCGCTTCCCGACAGGGCCACCAGCGGGTCGTAGCCGTTGACCGTGGCGACGGGCCCGCTGAGCGGCGCGCCCTCGCCTTCGATCATGCCGCGCAGCCAGAACGACACCAGGGGACCGGCCACCGCGAGTACGGCCGCGCCCCCGGCCACGACCTTCCAGCGCTCGTCGATCAGCGGCACCGCCAGCAGGAAGAAGGCGGCGTAGTAGGCGAGGATCACCGAGACGGGCGTGCCCAGCATGGTCAGGGCGACGCCCAGCGGCAGCATGATCAGGCCGCGGATGACCACGCGCCACAGGGCGATGCCCATGGCGTGGCCCGTAGCGGGGGAGGACCCGCCCGACAGCAGCGCGACGGAGACGCCGGCCAGCAGCGCGAACAGTGCGGCGGAGCGTCCGGAGACCAGGTCGGTGAGGGGGTTGGCGCTGCCGTCGCCCAGGCTCCAGCCCAGGCCGACGTGGACGACGAACATGCCCAGCACCGCCAGGCCGCGGGCGGCGTCGATGCCCACGAGCCGGTGGCGCTGCGGGCGCGCGGCCCGGCCGGCGGCGGCGCGGTCGGGTGAGGTGTCGGCCGGCCGGGTGCCGGCCGCCTCGGATGCGGGTGAGGGCTGCTGCGCGGAGTCGCCTCGGGCATCGCCCTGGGGGGATGTGCTGGTGCTGTTGGACACCTTTCGAGGATCCCCGCAACCGCGACCGAATACAGGGGTTTCGGCGTGTCGTGACCGGTTGTGGCCGATACGGGGGCTCTCGTGGGCCGGAGACAACGCGGGCGGGGGAGTAGGCGTCAATGGCGCCCGGTGTGTCGTGGCCGGCAAGGCACCGCCGGCGCCCCGAACGGGGCCGGGCGGCGTGTCGCCGGGCAGAAGCCATGGTATCGGGGGTGGTAGGCGAGTGGCGAGCGGAGGCGGCCGGGTGTGTCGCCGGCTGTGCTTTGGTCGCTGTCCCGCAGGCAACTCACTCGCAAAGTGCTGCATAACACATTTTATGCATCAAACTTGGGCATAGCGGGTGAATGGGGTGAACGCGGGCCGGTGTGCCGGGCGCCGGGGCAGCCCGGCCGGGGTGTCCGGGAGGCTCCCGCAGGAGGCCGCAGGCGGACTGGGGCGCCACCGGGCCGAGCAACCGAGCCGCAGAGCCGGCGGCCAACGGGTCAACGGCGGGCAATACCGGCAATCCGGCGTTCGGGAAACCGGGGAAAACCGGGAAATCGGACGCTCCGGCGGCCTGAGACGTCCGGATTAGCGCGCCGGCGGTGCCGTCCGCGCGGTTTGCCGGCGAGTTTCCGGACATTGCGAACCGGCCGGCCGCGGGCTTGGCCGCACGGGAACGTGAGCGCCGCCGGCCGGCACATCCACATGCGGTCCGCGCTCCGCCAGGGCCCGCAAAGTCCGGCGTTGCACCCCTTCTCACCCCCGCCACCAAAGCGCCGATAATGCATATTATGTCAAGTTGTGCTTCAATCCACCGCCCCACCGCCCGCTGCGAGCGCTGGATCGCAGCCAAGCTGGACGGCCCTTGACGGCCTGCCCGCGACATCCGGTCCGACGATGGCCCAAACGCACAACGCAGGCCGCCGAGCAGCCGAGACCGCATAGGCCCGTGCCGCTAGCCGCCTGCGCGGACCGGTGAACCGATCACGTCGAACGCGAATCCCCCGAACTCGCCGGAAAGCAGTGGACGAGCCGCCGCCATTGCTTGCTGCACTTCGGGAAGCTCAAGTGACGCCCGGTGAGCCTCTTCCGAGCTCCACAGCTCGGCGACGAACACGGTGTCGGGCTCGTCGGCGGAGACGCCTACCTCGTAAAGCAGGCAGCCGGCCTCGGCAAGCCCGGGCTTCGGACTCGTGAGGTGGGTGATGAGCTCGTCGCGCTTGCCGGGCACGGCGCCCAGGGTGCCAACCTTGGCGTATGTCATGTGCTCACGCTACAACCACGGCGGACGCTGCGCCGGACTCACCCCAAGCCCTCCCCTGAGGTGTGTCGAGCGCCGGCTCTCGGCACGATCTGCCCGACCGCTGTGGCCCAACCGCCCGTTCCCGCACGGGCGCCGGCGGCCTCGGCACGCGACTCCCCCAGCACTGTGCCGGCGCAGGCCAGTGCAGTGCCCTGGGCTGTGCAGCGGTGGGCTCGGCTGCGTTTCCAGCGTTTCCAGCGTTTCCGGCGTTTCCGGCGGTCGCGGCCGGGGGCAACGGGCACCGCTCCCCCGCGCTCCGCCGCGACCGCCGGGCCGCGGTCATGCCGGCGACCGCGGGAATACCGCCGGGGCCGACGGTCGCGGCGGAGCACCGGCGGTGGTCAGACCTTGGGCACGTGCACGCTGACCACGGCCGGTTGGCCGCCGCGGACGGCCTCGATGGCTTCTTTGAGGGTGTCGGCGACCTGGTCGGGGTGGTCGATGGTGCGGCCCCAGGCGCCTCCGGCTGCTTGGGCGATGCCGGGCAGGTCGGCTTCGGGGTCGAAGCCGGTGTTGAAGTCGTCGTTGGTGGCCGCGGCGCCGCCGGGGTGTACGCCCAGGGTGGAGAGCTTGGGCGATTTCCAGCCGCGGTTGTCGAAGATGACGGTGAGCGTGGGCGCGTTGTAGCGGCGCGCGACCCAGTAGGTGGAGGAGGGCACGCCGAAGAGGAAGCTGCCGTCGCCGACGAGGCTGATGACGAGGCTGGCGGGGTGGGCGAGTTTGGCGCCGATGGCGGCGCCGGCGTGCCAGCCCAGGGAGCCGCCGCCGGAGCCGATGAGGCTGTTGGGGCGGGTGGCGCGCAGGTGCTCGTTGACGGTCTGGTAGTTGGAGATGGCTTCGGTGAGGACGATGGTGTCGTCGTCGAGGGTGGCGAGCAGGTCCCGCAGTTGGGCGACGAGGGACTGGGGGGTGATGGTCTCGGGCTCGGGCTGTTCGCGCCGGCTGGTGTCCTGGCGGCGCTCGTCGTGTTCGGCGGCCAGGCGGGTGCGGCGCTGCCGGGTGGTTTCGGTGTCGGGTGCTGCGGCGTCATCGAGGTCGTCGATGCGGGTGCAGATCTGGTCGAGGGCGGTGCGGGCGTCGGCGCGGGAGAAGGTCTCGGCGGGCACGTGCCACAGCGGCATCTGCTCTTTGAGGGGGTCGGTGTCGATGACGAAGATGCGGGCGTCGGGGTGGGGCGGGTTGCTGAGTGGGATCCAGGGGACGTCGGTGTCGATGGCGAGGATGGTGTCGGCTCGGGCGAGGACGGGGTTGGGTTCCTGGGTGTTCCACTGGTAGCCGGCGTGGAGGGGGTGGTCGGCGGGGAAGTTGAGCCGCATGGGGACCGATTCGAGCACAGGGATGGCGAGTTGGTCGGCCAGGCGGACGAGTTGGGTGACGGCGCGCGGGTCGCGGCCGAGGTAGGAGGTGACGATCAGGGGGTTGTCGGCCTGCGTGAGGGCGCGGGTGATGGTGTCGGTGGTGTGGGGGTCGAGGGCGGCGGGGGCGATGGGGGTGGTGCGGCGGAGGTGGTACTGGGGGTTGTCGGCGTGGGCGGGGTCGAGGTGCTGTTCCATGACTTCGCGGGCGCCGACGAGGTAGACGGGGCCGGCGGGTTGGCTGGAGGCGATCTGCATGGCGCGGTGGACGAGTTGTTTGACGTTGGCGCCGGTGCGGATTTCGTTGTCGTATTTGGTGTAGCCGCGGACGATGCCGCGTTGGTCGTGGACGTCTTGGATCCACTGGATGAATTCGTTGCGGCTGCCGGTGTGTTCGCCGTACTGGGTGGCGGGTGAGGCGCCGGCGAAGACGAGGACGGGTGTGCGTCCTTTGGTGGCGTTGTGGAGCATGCCGCCGATGTTCTGGGTGCCGCATTCGACGTGGACGATGACGGCTTGGGGGCGTCCGGTGAGTTGTGCGTAGCCCTGGGCGGCGGAGAAGGCGACGCTTTCGTGGGGGCAGATGATCATTTGGGGGAAGCGGTGGGCGTCGCCGTTGGCGCGGGCGTGGGCGTAGGCCTCGACGATGCCGGGGTGGTCGCTGCCGAGGTTGGCGAAGACGTATTGGACGCCGGTTTCGGTGAGGGCTTCGAGGAATGCGGTGCTGGTGGTGTAGGGCGTTTGGGTCATGGGGGCTAGTCAAGCATCCGGGGTTGGTGGTGTTTGGCCAGGGTGGCGGGGGTGCGGGGGTGTTGTGCGGGTGGCGGTGCGGGCGGGTTGCCGCAGGCGCGGTTGGGTGCCGTGTAATCGTGCTTGTTTCCTTATGATTCCTTATTAGTGTTCGTTTGAAGTATTTTAGGGAGTTCTGGTGCAGTGTGGGGAGGTTGGTGGTGTGCGCATTGGGTCGGCCGCTCCCCCGCGCCGGTCGTGCCGTGATCGCTGCGGTGCTCGCGTGTGCAAGTTCGTGTGAAAGGTGGAGGCGGCGTGGAGGACACCCTTGAGTACCTGTCCGGCGTGCCCGTCCTGGTGTGCGCGCCGCAGGGCGGGCCGGTGGCCGGTGAGCGCGACGCCACCGATCTGATCGGGGCGGCGGCGTGGCGCGGCGCGATGTGGGTGGCGCTGCCGGTGCAGCGGCTCGGTGCGGGTTTTTTCGAGCTGCGCAGCGGTGTGGCGGGTGGTGTTGTGCAGAAGTTCGCGCAGTACGGAGTGGGGTTGGCGGTGGTCGGCGACGTGTCGGGCGAAGTGGCGGTTTCGGAGCCGCTGGGGGCTTTCGTGCGCGAGAGCGACCGGGGCCGCCAGCTGTGGTTTGTGGCCGATACCGAGGAGCTGCGCGGCCGGCTGGCGCGGGTGCGCGGATAAGGTCCGCGAGCCCTGCATTCCGGTCCCGGTGCGGTGTGCGGGGCGGGCGAATGGTCTGCCGGGCCACTGGTGCGGGCTTGGTGAGGGGCCCTACGTTGTATCGGCATGAGACCTCGTATCGCCGTGATCGGTAGTGGCCCCGCCGGCCTTGCCTTTGCCCGCGTCCTGCACCGCCATGGTCACCCTGTCGCAGTCTTCGAGCGCGATTCCGCCCGCGATGCCCGTCCCGCGGGCGGCACGCTGGATCTGCACGCGGGGTTGGGCCAGTTGGCGTTGGAGAAGGCGGGGGTGCTGGCCGGGTTTTGGGAACTGTCCCGGCCGGAGGGCCAGGCCATGCGGATTCTGGACGTGGATGGGTCCGTCTTGCGCGATTGGCGGCCGCGCCCGGGTGCGGATGAGGCGGCCAATCCCGAGATCGACCGCGGGCAGCTCCGTGATCTGCTGCTCGGTCCGGTGGATGTGCAGTGGGGGCGGGCTGCGGCCGAGGTGGTGCCGGGGTCCGGGGATGGTGTGCTGGTTCGGTTCGCCGATGGGCGCCAGGAGGCGTTCGACCTGGTGGTCGGCGCGGACGGTGCCTGGTCCCGGGTCCGTGCGGCGGTGTCGTCGGCGGCGCCGCAGTACACCGGTGTCACCTTGGTCGAGACCTCGCTGGACGACGTCGACAGCCGACACCCGGGTCTTGCCCGGTTGGTCGGCGACGGTTCGGTTGGGGTCTACGGCGTGAACCGCGCGCTGGTCGCCCAGCGCAACAGCGGTGGGCACGTCAAGGTCTACGCGCAGGTGCGTGTGCCGTTGGACTGGCAGGCGGCACCGGCGGATGGGCGGGGGGCCGGGGGCCCGGGTGGTGCTGAGGCCGTGCGGGCGGGGTTGCTGGCGCTGTTCGAGGGGTGGGCCGCTCCGGTTCTCGACCTGCTGCGCCACGGCACGGATTTTGTGCACCGCCCCCTTTACGCACTTCCCGTGTCCCATGCGTGGGATCACGTCGGCGGGGTGACGCTGCTGGGCGATGCCGCCCACCTGATGCCGCCGTTGGGGGTGGGCGCCAACCTGGCGATGTTGGAAGGCGCCGAGCTGGCCGAGTCCGTTGCCGCGGCTTCGGGCTCGGGGGATCTGGACGGGGCCGTGCGCGCTTTCGAGGAACGGATGTGGGCACGGGCCGGTGAGTGGGCGGCGATCACGGCCGAGGGGTTGGCGCGCCTGGTGAGTCCGGATCCTTCCCAGGCCTTGGCGCTGTTCGACGAGGTGCAGCCGTCCTGAGAGCCGGGCGCGGGCTCGCGGGTGCCGGGGGCGGCTCGCCCCGGGGTCACTCGGTTTCGGGCAGGACGGTGTCGACGAGGTCGTCGATGATCCGGGGGAAGCCGGTCTCCTGCCAGGCCTCGGGCAGGGTGAGGTGTTCGGTGATCAGTCCGCTCATGGCCAGGTAGAGGGCGATGGCGCTGCGGCGCCCGCCGGGGTAGCCGCCGTGGACGTGGAAGTCGATGTTGCCGGTGACGCCGTCTGCGATGGCCGCTGTCAGGGCGTGGCGGACCTCGGGGCGGCGGGTTCCTTCCAGGCGCAGTTCCAGCAGGGCGAGGTAGCCAGCGGGGTCGTTGGTGACGCGGTCGAAGAGGTCGTGCATGGCGGTGCGTACCGCGTGGCGGGTGGGGGCGGGTGCGGTCAGTTGGGCCATGCGTTCGGGGGCGGGGGCCAGGCGCTGGTGGATGTGGGCGCCGGCTTGGGCGAGCAGGGTGTCGCGGTCGGGGAAGTAGTTGGAGGCGGTTCCGGGGGGCACGGCGGCGGCGGTGTCGAGGGCGCGGAAGGTCAGTCCGCGTGCGCCGTGTGCGGCGAGGACGTCGATGGCGGCGTCGAGGAGTGCCTTGCGGCGGGGTGTGTTGGTCCGGGCCATGGTGGGTGCTCCAGGAAAAACCGATGGCTGTAGTACTCCATCTATAGTACTTTCCGCGTAGTGGTTTCCGATGGTCGTTGTCGGCCGCGTCGGAGGAAGCCGATCCGAAAAGGGGCGTGTATGCAGGCCAAGAGCCATGTCGGTTTCGCGCTGTCGGTGGTTGATCCGACCGGGTGTGCGCGGTGGTTCGCCGAGCATTTCGGGTTCGAGGTCACCGCCGACATCGGCTGGTACGTCAACACCGTCTCGGCCGATCTGGCGGCGGTGAGCCTGGACTTCGTGCAGCGCGACCACGAGTCGTGGCCCGAGGCGATCCGCGGGCGCGGGGTGTCCGGGGCGATGGTGGCCTTTCTCGTCGAGGATGTCGATGCCGAGGCGCGCCGCCTGCGCGGCGAAGGGGTCGAGTTCGCGCGGGAGGTGGTCACTGAGCCGTGGGGGCAGCGGCGCTGCCAGGTGCTCGGTCCCGAGGGGGTGGTGGTGGAGGTGCTGCAGTTGACCGAACCCGATCCGGAGTGGATGGCCGCCAACGGTTTGTGAGGTGGTTGGGGCCGCCGTCTTGAGCGGACGCTCAAAAGGCTTTACGCTGAATTGAGCGTCCGCTCAAACCCCGTTCCGGGAGGCCGGCTGTGCCCCGTTCCCTCTACATCGCCACCACCATCGCCGCAGGGCCGGAGACGGTCTGGCGGCGCACCCGCGACCCCGGCCAACACCAGCGCTGGGACCTGCGCTTCACCTCCATCACCGGCCTGGACGGCGGCGACGACGGCGCCCAGCACTTCTGCTACGCCACGCGCCTGCTACCCGGGCTGACCATCGCCGGCACCGGCACCACCGCCGCCGAGCGCACCCGCGCCGACGGCGTGCGCACCTCGGCGCTGCGCTTCGGCTCGGCGCATCCGTTGAGCCCCATCGCCGAGGGTGCCGGCCACTGGCGCTACACCCCGGTCCCCGGCGGCGTCGACTTCGCCACCGGCTACCACTACCGGCCGCGCTGGGGCCGGGCCGGGCGCGTCGCCGATGCGTGGGTGGTGGCCCCGTTGATGGGTTGGGCCACTGCTTGGTCCTTCGACCGGCTGCGGCTGTGGTGCGAACGCGGTACCGCTCCCGAGCGGTTGCGCAACCTGGCACTGGCCGAGGCCGCCGCCCGGGTGGCGGTGGTGGCGGCCGCGGCGCCGGCCCTGCCGGCCTGGATGCTGCCGGTGGTGGCCGTTGCTGCGGTGGCGCTGCCTCCGGCGCCGGGGGTGCCCGCGGCGCGCCGCTGCCGGCGCCGCCCGGGTGCGTCTGCGGCTGCGCCGGCGGTTCCCGCCGCCGCGGGGGTGGGCGGTGAGTAGCGCGCCCGCTCCCCCGTTGTTCGTCCGTGCGATGGGTTCCGACTTCGACCGGTTGCATCCGCAGTTGCAGCGGCGCTTCTCGGTGGGGTTGGCCGATGGCCGGGCGTGTGTCGGCCGCGGCGTCATGCACCGTATTTGGCACGGGCCCGGGTGGATCCGGCCGTTTCTTGCGGTGGGGGCCCTGCGCAACATCCTGGTGCCCGAGGCGGGCGAGAACGTGGGCTTCACCATCGAGAACGTCCCCTACCGCGACTCCTTCGGCCGCGAGGCCCTGACCTTCGCCCGCACCTTTGCGTTTGCGCGCCGGCTGCGGCGCTTCGACGCCACGATGGTCTACAGTTCCCAGCGCGGCTGCATCGTCGACTACCTGGGCACCCACCAGCATCTGGCCACCGATCTGCACGCGCGCGCCGACGAGGAGGGCGCCCTGGTGATCGAGTCGGGGCCGGTGCGGCTGCGGGAAGGCCCGGTGGATGCGGGTGTGCCGGGGGCGGTGTCGGGCCGGGCGCGGGTGCGCGAGTCCTACGATCCGGCGCAGGGGTGCTTTGGCATCAGTGTGCGGGTGGACAACCCGGTGGTGGGGCCGCTGTTCGGCTATGAGGGCTGGTTCCGCGCCTCGTATACCGATGCGGCCGAAATGGGGCGGGCCCGGGTGCGCCCGCGGCGCGAGGAGCGGCGCGTATAGTGCGGCCCATGAGCCAGGACACCCGCACGCGGCTGCTTTCCGGGGCGTTGCAGACCCTGGTTGCCAACGGTATCGCCCACACTTCGGCGCGCACCATCGCCGCGACCGCCGGGGTCAACCAGGGGTTGGTGTTCTACCACTTCGGCACGGTCGATGACCTGCTGGCCGAGGCGTGCCGTTTCGGCGCCCAGCAGCGGGTCGAGCACCACCGCGAGCGTTTCGCCGCCGTGCAGAGCCTTGATGAGCTGGCGGAGTTGGGGCGGGTGGTCCATGCCGAGGAGCGTGCGGCCGGGCATGTGGCCACGTTGGGCCAGTTGCTGGCCGGGGCCCAGTCCAATCCGCGCCTGGCCGAGGCCACCGCGGCCGGGCTGGAGTTGTGGATCGCGGAGTTGGAGGCCGTGCTGGAGCGGGTGATCGAGCGCGGTCCGATGGGCGGGCTGGTCGACGTGGGCGGTTTGGCGCGGGCGATGGCCGCGGGGTTTGTGGGGTTGGAGCTGTACGAGGGCGCCGATTCGGCGGGCGCCGACCGGGCGTTTGCCTCGTTGGAGCAGTTGGGCGAGGCGGTTGCGGTCGTGGAGGAGTTGGGGCCGCTGGCGCGGCGGGCGCTGCGCGCGCGCCTGCAGCGGGCCCGCGCCCGCCCGCGGCCCGCCGCGGCCTCCCAGCAGCCCCATCCCCGATCGCAGCCGCAACGGGAGCCGGAGCCGGAGCAGGAGTCGGCCGGCGGGTGAGCTTTGCGGGCCATGCGTCGGCGGCGGTTCTGCCGGTTAGCAATCAGCCCTGGCCGCTGAGGTGGCGCTCGGTTGGCCGATGGCGTTGAGGGCTGCGGCGACGACGGTTTCGGGGCTGTCTTCGAGGAGCAGGTGACTGGCCTCGGCGACGGTCTGGAAGGTCGCGTGGGGAATCCGGTCGGCGAGGCGGCGCCCCTTGTCGATGGGGACCCAGGTGTCGTTCTCGCCCCAGAGGATCGCCACAGGGCAGCGGATCTCGGTGTAGCGGTCTTGGATCTCGTCGGTGTGCCGGTCGTCCATCTGGGCGATCTGGCGGTAGAACGCGGGCTGGCCGACCTCCCCGAGCCACGGCTGAAGGTAGCGGCGCATCTCCTGCTCGGAGAGCGTGCGGTGTACGGCGCCGGCGATGTAGGCGCGCAGGATCGCTTCGTGGATGTAGCCGGGCAACTCGATGAATGCGTCGGGGTGCCGGCGGGAGGTCTGTACGAGCGCGGAACCGTGCGGGCTTAGTGCGACAGGGTCGATCAGTGTCAGGGTGCGGTAGTCCCGCCGGTCGAGCAGGTGCGTGCGCAGAGCGGTCGTGCCCCCGAAGTCGTGGGCGACGACGTCGGGTCGGTCGATTTCCCAGTGGTCGAGCAGGGCGGCGAACAGTTGGTTCTGGATACCCAGGGAGACGTCCTGGCCGTGCTGCTGGTGGGAGCGGCCGTAGCCGAGCAGGTCGAAGTAGTAGACCCGGCGGTGGGCGGCGAGGTGTGGTGCGATGCGCCGCCACACCACCGAGGAAAACGGGGTGCCGTGCAACAGGACCATCGGTTCTCCCGTGCCCATTGTCCCGTAGCGGACCTCTTGGCCGTGGAAGTCGAACGTTTCGGGCAGGTCCCAGTCGGTGGCGTCGGATGTTTCCACGGTAACTAACCTCTTTTTGTCGTAGTTCGGTTAGTTCGCTAGCATTGGGGCTATGCCGCGCACTGTCAACCCGGCCGCTACCCCGAGGAGGAGCCGATGAGGACGTGGTCCAACGCGTCCTTTGTCGGCGGCGATCCCGTACTCGACTTCGTCAACACCGCCGGCGGCCGCACGAAGGCCCGCGACTCCGAGCGCTTGCACCGGTTCGTGGACGCTCTCGAGTGGGCGCACGCGGTCGGGGTCCTCGACCAGGCCGAGCGGGACCGGCTGGTGGCCCGAGCCGACCATGATCCCGCCGAGGCGGAGCAGGCACTGGAAGAGTTGCGCGAGCAGCGGGAGGCCCTGCACGCGTTCCTGCTTGCCGGTGTGCAGGGCACCGGGTTGGACGCCGGAGTCCGGCAGCGGGTCCACTCGGACATCGCAACGGCCTACCGCGAGGCCGAACCATCCGAGTACTTCCGCACCCACCCGGCGTGGGTCGTCGACGTCACCGCCGCCGGAGCGCGGCTCCTGTCGCGACGGCTGGCGCTGGCCGCGGCGAGGCTTCTTGCCAGTGACCAGCGCGCTCAGCTCAACGTCTGCGGCCGATGCTCGTGGCTCTTCCTCGATCCGTCGCCCACCCGCCGGCGACGCTGGTGCTCCATGGCCACCTGCGGCAACCGCGCCAAGGCTCAGCGCCACCAGCAAGAATGAGCGGCGAGGGCCGGTGGGTTTTCCGCGACCGCTCCCCCGCCAACTCGGGCGGTCGGTGCAGCGTGCTGATCTGCGGGGCCCGCCGCAAGATGCGCTCCCACCGCACCCGCGCCGCCCGGGCCGGCCGGGCCGGTGGCGCGGGCGGGGTGTCAAGTCGGTAGCGATACGCGCCCGCGGTGTGGCAGTGCGCGCCGGGGCGGGAAGTCACCAACGCAAGGCGGCGCCCCCGCCGCCGGGTTCCCAACGCAAAGGACGCGTGTGACATGGCCGAGCTGCCGTCGAGGAAGAGGAGGTCGCTGTGGCGGCGCTACCTCGACTTCCCGCTGATCTGGAAGCTGGCGATCGGACTGGTGGCCGGCGCGGCCGTGGGGCTGGTCGTCGGCGAGCCCGCCGCAGCGCTGCAGCCGCTGGGCGAGGTGTTCCTGCGGCTGCTGCAGATGCTGGTGATGCCGCTGGTGGTGGTCACGCTCATCGCGGGCGTTTCGGCGATCACCCCGGCGCGGTTGGGCGGTATCGGGCTGAAGGTGCTGGTGTTCTACCTGGCCACCTCGGCGGTGGCGATCACGGTGGGGCTGGTGCTGGCGCTGGCCGTGTCCCCCGGCACCGGGCTGCGCTCGCCCGGCCAGGCCGGCGAGCGGCCCGAGCCGGCGCCGCCGGTGACCGAGACGCTGCTGGGCATCATCCCGGAGAACCCGTTCGCCGCATTGGCCGAAGGCAACGTGCTGGCGGTGATGTTCGCGGCGATCGCGGCGGGGATCGCGCTGGCGTTCATGCGCAGCAGCGGCGAGGAGCGCATCCGGGGGTTGGGCGAGTTGCTGCGCCGCGGTGTTGACGCGGGCGTGGAGCTGGTGTTCCTGGTTGTGCGGGGGGTGCTGCAGTACTCGCCCATCGGCGTGTTCGCGCTGATCGCGGCGGTGATGGCCGAGACGGGTCCCCAGGCGCTGCTGCCGCTGGCCAAGCTCACCGGGGTGGTCTATGGCGGGGTGGCCGTGCAGATCGGGGTCTATGTCGCGGTGCTGGCGCTGCTGCGCATCGGGTTGGGGCGCTTCTTCAGCGCCGCCCGCGATCCGATGGTGATGGCCTTTGCCACGCGCTCCAGCAGCGGCACCCTGCCGGTCTCCACCCGCGCGGCGCGGCGCATGGGCGTCGACGAGGGGGTTTACGGGTTCACGCTGCCGCTGGGGGCCACCGTCAACATGGACGGTACGGCGATCTATGTGGGTGCGGCCACGGTGTTCGTGGCCAACGTCGCCGGGGTCGAGTTGACGTTGAGCCAGTTGGTGATGGTGGTGCTGGTGGGGGTGCTGGCCTCGGTCGGTACCGCCGGGGTGCCCGGTGCGGGGCTGATCATGCTGTCGCTGGCGGTGTCGCAGGCGGGGCTGCCGTTTGCGCCGGTGGCGCTGGTGGCCGGTATCGACGCGGTGCTGGACATGGTGCGCACCATGTGCAATGTGACCGGTGATCTGACCGCCACGCGGGTCATCGCCGGTACCGAGCGAGGCATGGTCCGCGACCCGGATGCGCGGGCCGGCGGCGAGGCCGGCGGCGGTGGACCGGCAGAGCCGGCGCCCGCGGCGGGTCCCGCGTCTCCGCCGCCGGGGCCCCAACGGCCCGGTTAGCGGCGGCGCGGCGGGGCGGGGCGGGCTTGGTGGGCCGGCCCTGCCCGGTCCCGCAGGGGCGGGGGTGTGGCCGTTGCGCCGGGCGGCGCCGGGCGGTAGACATCAGTGGTTCAACACCGCGGGGCCGGTGATCGCGGCCGGGCGCCCGGCGGTGCCATCCGGTTGCGAATGGGGAGTGCATGGCGCTGCACTGGAAGCTCGTCATCGACTGCACCGAGGCCAACGCCTTGGCGGGGTTCTGGGCCCGGGCACTGGGCTATGTTGCCGAGGACAACAGCGCCTTGATCGAGCGGCTGCTGGCCGATGGGCTGATCGGCGCGGAGGTGCTGGCCGAGGTCGAGGGGCGGCGGGTGTGGCGGGACTTGGCCGCCATCCGCCATCCCGACGATCCCGTCGATGCCGCGACGGGGATCGGCCAGGGCCGGCGGTGGCTGTTCCAGGCCGTGCCCGAGCCCAAGTCGGCGAAGAACCGGCTGCACGTGGACCTGCATGCGGGCCCCGAGCGCGAGGCTGAGGTGGAGCGGTTGGAGGGGCTGGGGGCCGCGGTGCCGGCGCGCGTGGATGAGCCCGGCACCGTGCACGTGGTCATGGCCGACCCGGAGGGCAACGAGTTCTGTGTGCAGTGACGGCCCCGGCCTGTGGTGGGCGGGGCGCCGGCGGGGCGGGGAGCGCACCAAGGAATCGCGAATCACGGAATATTCAAAACTAATTGAAACTTCGCGTCGGGGGGTCTAGGCTGCGTGCCGTAAGCGTTTCCGCACGCACCTGAGGAGCCCGCCTTGTACCCGACCACGGACCCGATTTTGCGCCCTGCGGCGCCCGGGCACCTGCACGGCCACCGCGCAGGTGCCCGGCCCGCCGCCACCACCGGCGCACCCGCGGGCGGGTCACCGTGCATATGACCCGGCCCGACGCCCGGCCCGCGGCCGATGGCACCGCGGCGCCGCCGGTCATCGAGGTGGCCGGCCTCGCCTACCGCTACCCCAAAGCCGACCGCGACGCCGTGCGCGAGATGACGTTCTCGGTGCGCAAAGGCGAGGTGTTCGGCTTCCTCGGCCCCAGCGCGGCCGGCAAGTCCACCACCCAGAAGATCCTCACCGGCCTGCTCACCAACCCGCGCGGCAGCGTGGCGGTGTGGGGGCGTTCCCCGGCCGAGTGGGGCAACGCCTACTACGAGCACATCGGCGTCTCCTTCGAGCTGCCCAACCACTACCAGAAGCTCACCGCACGCGAGAATCTCGACTTTTTCGCCTCGCTGTACCCGGGGGCCACCGAGGACCCCGGCGCGCTGCTGGAGCGGGTGGGCCTGGCCGATGACGCCCACACGCGGGTGGGCCGCTTCTCCAAGGGCATGCAGGCGCGGCTGACGTTCGTGCGCGCCCTGCTCAACCGGCCCGACCTCGTCTTCCTCGACGAGCCCACCTCCGGGCTGGACCCGCGCAACGCCCGCGTGGTCAAGGACATGGTCGCCGAGCTGAGCGAGCAGGGCCGCACCGTCTTTTTGACCACCCACGACATGGCCACCGCCGAGGAATTGTGCGACCGGGTGGCCTTCGTCGTCGACGGGCGCATCGCCGTGCTTGACTCCCCCGAGGAGCTCAAGCTGGCGCGCAGCCGCCGCAGCGTGCGGGTGCGCTACCGCACCGGCGAGGACGACGCGCTGGCCGAGGCCGAGTTCGCCTTGGACGGGATGGCCGACGACGCCGAGCTGCACCGGCTGCTGCGCTCGGTGCGGGTGGAGTCGGTGCACAGCCAGGAGGCCAACCTCAACGACGTGTTCGTCGAGGTCACCGGGCGGAGCCTGGCATGAGGGCGCTGGCGGGCACCGTGCGGCTGGAGTTGCGGCTGCAGCGGCGCTACGGTTTTGTCTACGCGGCGGTGTTTTCGGCCGCGGTGTGGCTGGCGGTGCTGCTGCCCATGCCGCTGCACTACCGCGAGATCGCGGCCCCCTACATCCTCATCGGCGACCTGGCCATCGTTGCGTTCTTCTTCATCGCCGGGTCGGTGTTCTTCGAGAAGGGCGAGCGCACCCTCTATGCGCTGGTGGTCACCCCGCTGACGTTCTGGCACTACATCAGCGCCAAGCTCATCACCCTGACCGTGCTGAACCTGGCGGTGAGCCTGCTGGTGCTGGTCCCGGCGCACGGGCTGGACTTCGGCCTGGGCCGGGCACTGGTGGGCACGGCCCTGGCCGCGCTGGTGTTCCTGCTGGTCAGCTTCGCCACCTCGGCCGTCTATCCCGGCATCAGCGACTGGCTCATCCCCTCCAGCATGTGGCTGACGCTGCTGCTGGCGCCGCTGATCGACTTCTCCGGACTCTGGGAGCACCCGGTGTTCTACGTGCTGCCGACCTACGGCCCGCTGCTGCTGTTCGGCGCGGCCTTCGGCCAGGCCTCTCCCGCGGCCTGGGAGTACGCCTATGCCGTGGCCTACCCGCTGGTGTGGACCGCGCTGCTGCTGGTGGTGGCGCGGCGGGTGTTCTTCAGCCACATCGTCGCCGGGAAGGGGCAGTGATGGGCGCCGCTCTGGCCGCATTCGGCCGCAACGACCTGATCGGGCTGCGCCGCGACCCGCTGCTGCGCATGCTCGTCATCGCCCCGTTCGTCTACGGCGCCATCGTGCGCTTCCCGGTGCCGCCGCTGACCGACATGCTCCAGCAGCGCTACGGCTTCGACCTGGTGCCCTACTACCCGCTGATCGTGTCGCTGTTCCTGGTGCTGGGCACGATCGCGATCCTGGGCTCGATCACCGGGCTGATGCTGCTGGAGGAGAAGGAGACCGGCACCCTGGTCGCGCTGCGGGTGAGCCCGGCGCCGCTGTGGCTGCTGGCGGCCTACCGCGCCGCACTGGTGGTGGCCGTCAACACCGGCTACGTCGCGGTGATGGTGTGGGTGAGCGGCCTGGTGCCGCTGTCGCAGCTGGGCGGAGTACTGGCCTCGGGACTGTGCGCCGGGTTCACCTGCGCACTGCTGGGCCTGGCCATCGCCACCGTGGCCCGCAACAAGGTCGAAGGGCTGGCCATCCTGCGGGCGGCCGGCATCGTGCTGCTGGGCCTGCCGGTCCTGCCCTACTTCTTCGGCACCTGGGAGTGGGTCTTCGGCCTGCTGCCCTCCTACTGGCCGGCCAAGATCTTCTGGGTCAGCGCCGAAGGGGGAAACGTGTGGCCCTACCTGCTGGCGGGGGTGGCCTACAACGCCGCGCTGTGCGCGCCGCTGCTGCGCGCCTTCGCCCGCGCCCGCCCCCAGTGACTCCCCTGGCCGGTTGCCCATTGCCCAACACGGGGCGAACGCCGCAATCGACCGGCCCCGCCCCGTGCGGTGCCGGGCCCGGTCGGCGGCTGGGGACCGGGGAACGGGTGCGGCGCGCACACGGCGGCGGTGCACTAGCCACCATCATCTGAGTGTTCAGAAAATTCCGAACATTGGGTATAGGATGTGAATGGGGGTACCCGCGCCCCTTGCCGCCGCCCCGCCCGCGACCCCAGGAGCCGCCATGTCCCTGTTCAGCAGCCGCGACGGCTGGCGGGCCGGCCTGCCGCCCGTGCGCAGCCCGCGCATCCGCACCCTGCGGGCCCTGGCCATCCCCCTGCCCGGCGGCGGGCGCCTGCTGGCCGACCGCCACCACCCCGCCGACGACGCGCGCGCACCCCTGGTGCTCATGCGCACCCCCTACGGCCGCCGCGCCACCACCTGGATGGCCCGCCTCATCGCCAAACGCGGCTACCAGGTCCTGGTCGTGGGCACCTCCGGCACCGCCGGATCCAGCGGCCGCTTCGCCGGATGGCTGCTGGACGAACACGAACCCCGGGCCATCATGGACTGGCTGCGCACCCGGCCCTGGTTCAGCGGCGCACTGGCCACCTGGGGCGCCAGTTTCCTCGGCTACACCCAGTGGCAGATGGGCACAGAACCCGTCGCCGAATGGCGCGCCGCACTCATCCAGGACGCACCGCCCGACGTCGGCTCCTTCATGTACCCCGGCGGCGTTTTGGCCCTGGACGACTGGCTGCGCTGGGCCCAGCAGACCCGCGCCCCGGCCAAAACCGGCCGCGACCCCTCCCTGCTGCGCGGCGCCGCCGCACTGCTGCCCGCCGCCCTGCGCGGCACCCGCGCCACCGACCACCTGCCGGTCACCGGCGCCGACCGCGTCCTCGCCGGCGAAACCATCGACTTCTTCCAGGACTGGATCCGCCACCGCCGCCGCGACGCACCGCTGTGGGCGGCCATGGACCACACCGCCAACGCCGCCCACCTGCCTCCGATCGTGCACCTGTCCGGAGGCTGGCACGACCCGTTCCTGCCCGGTGTGCTGGCCGGCGACGCGGCGCTGCGCTCGGGCGCCGCCGGCGCCCAGCGCCACGTGCGGCTGCTGATCGGGCCCTGGACCCACGGCTGGGGGCTGTTCACCCGCACCTACATGAGCGAGGCCTTCGCCGTCTTGGACCATGCGCTGCGCGGGCACGGCCGCCTGCCCGCGGCACCGGTGCGGCTGTGGGTGGGCGGCGCCGGCCGCTGGCAGGAGCACGGGCAGTGGCCGCCGCCCGGCCACCCGCCCGCGGCCTTGCACCTGCAGCCCGGCGGCGGACTCGGCCGCCGCGAACCGCCGCGGTGCGCGCCCACCCCGCTGCGCTACGACCCCGCCGACCCGACCCCCTCCGTGGGCGGCCCCACCCTGCACGGCGGCGGTCCCAAGGACAGTCGGCCGCTGCTGGACCGCCCCGACACCGCGGCCTTTGCCGGCCCCGAACTCGACGAGGGCCTCGAAGCCGTCGGCGAGGCGGTCGCCGAGGTGCACGTGCGCACCGCCCTGCCCCACGCCGACATATTCGTGCGGGTCTGCGACATCGGCCCCCGGGGCGCATGGACCCACGTGTGCGACGGCATCGTGCGGCTGGACGGCACCGACCCCGAGGTCGGCACCGGCACCGATACCGAGCGGTTGGCGCGGGTGCACCTGTGGCCGCTGGCCCACCGGTTCGAGCGCGGCCACCGCATCGGCGTGCTCATCGCCGGCGGCGCCCACCCGCGCTTCGAACGCAACCTGGGCACCGGCGACCAGTTGGGCACCGCCGTGCGCGCCAACGACATGGCGATCCTGCACGACCCCCAGCACGCCTCGGCGCTGCTGCTGCCCCTGCGCGCCGGAGCCTGACCCGGCCCCGCACCCGCCCCGACCGGGCCGCGCACCCGGCGGGGCGGGGGTGCAGCGGGCGCTAGGGCTGCTCGCCCGGGTAGGACACTGCGATGCGCGCGCGCACCGCATCGAGGGCCTCGGCGATGTGCAGACTCTCCTGCCAGGGCATCAGCGGACTCTCGCGGGCCGATTCACCCAGGCGCCGGTGCACCTCCATCACCTCGTACTCGAACCCGTTGGCGGTGTGGGGGAAGGAGAACTCCTCGGCTTCGGCGCCCTCGCGGCGCAGCACCAACCCCGTAGGGCAGAACCAGTCGGCCAGCCCGATGCTGCCGTGGGTGCCCACGATGTCGGCGCGGCGCGGCAGGGCCGACTCGATCGAGCACCCCAGCAGCGCCAGCGCGCCGCTGCTGCCGGTCACCGCCATCGCCACCTGCGCGTCCACACCCGTGGGCGCCTTGGTGGCCTGGGCCTGGACGTCGGTGAACTCGCCCAGGAACATCGACGCCAAGGCGACGGGGTAGACACCCACGTCCAGCAGGGCGCCGCCGGCGAGGTCGGGCGCATACAGCCGGTGGGCGGGGTCGTAGTCGGTGCGGACCCCGATACCGGCCGAGACCATGCGGACCTCGCCGATGGCGCCCTCGGCGACGAGTTCGCGGACCTTGGCGGTGGCGGGGGCGAACCGGGTCCACATGGCTTCCATGAGGAACCGGTCGTTGCGTTTGGCGGCGTCGATCATGGCGGCGGCTTCGGCCGCGTTGACCGCCAGCGGTTTCTCGCACAGTACGTGGCGGCCGGCTTCCAGGCACAGCATGGTGGCCTGGTGGTGGACGTTGTGCGGGGTGGCGACGTAGACGACGTCGACCCCGCCGTCGGCGGCGAGGTCGGCGTAGGAGCCGTGGACGCGGGGGATGTCCCAAGCGGCGGCGAAGCGGTCGGCGGTCTCGGGGCTGCGCGAGCCCACCGCCACCACCTCGGCCTCGGGCACGGCGCGCAGCCCGGCCATGAACCGGTGCGCGATCGCCCCGGTGCCCAGGATGCCCCACCGGACAGGGGGGAGAGGGGAGTTGTCGTTGGTCACCGCAGCAGACTAATGCAGGCCGTGCTGCCGGGAACCTGCGGGCCCCGGCGCCAGCGGACCCCCGCAGGCGCCGGGGCGCCCGGTCGGCTCAGCGCCGCCGCCCGGCCCCGCGCGGCCGGC
>NZ_BAAGYZ010000066.1:0-96680 GCF_054778995.1 Streptomonospora sediminis | reverse complement strand
GGATCGGCGGCCGCACTCCCGCCAGCCGCGTTACCAACCTCCCGGGACATCACACCTAGGGCGTGCTTGGTGGATCCGTCCGTAGCGAACGGCGCACTCGCGTGTGCCCCGCGCCCAAAGCGCGAGGCGCCGCTGTGGCGCGGGGCGCTGCGCAGTAGGGCAGCGACCCACCAAACACGCCCTGGTGGCCGGGCGTTCAACTTTCCGGGCGGTGGCGCGAACCCATGGGCTCGGGAATGTCCTCCGCAGTAGGAGGGGTCTCGGCGCCCACGGTGTTCAGCACCTCGGCATAGCGCAGCGCCGCGATCTTGGCGAGGGTGCTGCCCGCGCCCAATGGCGCGCTGGCGCGGGCGCCGTAGCGCTGCGCCAACTCCGCCAGGCGCCGAGCGGAGAACTCCGGGCCCACGATGCTGGGGGCGATCACCGGGCGCGTACACCCGGCGGCCTTCATCTGGCCGAAGGCCTCGTGCACGCTCGCCTCGTCGCCGAGGTCGGCCGGCAGCACGGTGATACCCAGCCGCGCGGCCAGCAGTACCGCGGTGACCCCGGCCGCGTTGACGGCTTCGTCACCGCCGGTCGCGCCGACGACGACGCCGTCGGTCATCTGGGTACCGGGCGCCACCACGCTGATCAGGCGCATGCGGTCGGCGCGCACGAACCCGGCCTCGGCCAGGCGCAGGTGCAGGATCTCGGCGAGCATGGGGTGCGGGCCGAGGGCCTCGGTGACGCGGACGTCGGCGCCGGACTCGTCGGCCGCGGCGGAGATGGCCGCGGCCGTGGAGTCGTGCGGCGCGGTGACCAGCGGTACCACGATCCCGCGCAGCGGATGGTCCTCGCGGGGTTCCAGGCCGGCCAGAGCGTCGGCGAATTCCGGCGTGCCGACGCGGCCGTGCCTGATCGAGACCTCGGGCCGATATGAGCGCACGAGATCGCCCATCTGCGCACCGAGGTCGGCGCCGTCTGCGGCGCTGTCGGAGCCGTCGCCCTCGCCACCGGTGGGGACGGCCAGAACGAGGGTCGGGGTTCCCACCCAGCTATCGAAGGACAGCGGGTTGCGGTGCCGGCCGGAGCGGCGCCGCGGAAGATCCCGAGGGGGCAGTCTGTCCGGGTTTTGCATACTGTCAGGGTTCACGCGAAGAATGCTAACGACTAGTGAGTGATGATCTTGCCCGCCGCCTGGCGGTCGGCGCCCGAAACAGGGCCGGACCTCGGACTTCGGGGGATCTCGGTCAGAAACGTGGGCCTATGGTAGCGGTCGACCGGACATCGCCGGGCTGCGTCGGCGCATTACGTGCTCAACAAGTGCCAACAGGACGGATTTGCTCGCCTGGCGTTCGCGGGCGTCGGAAAGCAGCACGGGTACCCCGGTGCCGACATCGACGGCCTCGCGTACCTCCTGGGGCTCGTAGGCGCAGGCGCCGTCGAACCGGTTGACCGCGATCACGAACGGAATGCCGCGGCGTTCAAAGAAATCCACCGACGGAAAGCAGGTGTCGAGCCGCCGGGTGTCGGCGAGCACCACCGCACCCAAGGCGCCTTCGGCGAGTTCGTCCCACATAAACCAGAACCTGCCCTGGCCTGGGGTACCGAACAGATAAAGGACGACCTGCGGATTGACGGTGATCCGGCCGAAATCGAGAGCGACCGTGGTGGTGGACTTGTCCTCCACCCCGCCGAGGTCGTCGACGCCCATGCTGGCCTCGGTCATGACCTCTTCGGTGCTCAGCGGGGGGATTTCGCTGACCGAGCCGACCATCGTCGTTTTGCCCGCGCCGAAGCCGCCCGCCACCAGGATCTTCACCGCCAAGGGGATGCGGGCCGCGGGGTCGTCGCCGGAGGGTGCGGCGCCGCCTGTGTCAGAGTCTGCGGATGCCATCGAGTACCGCCTGGAGAACGTTCATGTGGGGTGGGTCCGACGCCGGCATCGGCGCGCGGGCGAGCAGGTCGCCGTTGGCGATGAGGTCGCCCAGGAGCACCTTCACCACGGTCATCGGAAGGTCGAGATGGGCCGAAACCTCGGCGACCGAGACCGGGCGGTCGCACAGCCGCAGGATTGCGGCGTGTTCGGGCTCCAATGCCCCCCAGTCGATCTGTTCGCGGGTGGCCACCACGATGCTGATCATGTCCAGCCCGGACTCGGCGGGCCGGGTGCGGCCACCGGAGACGGTGTAGGGCCGGACCAGCGGTCCGTCCGAGCCGCGGTGCGCCGGCGCGCCGCCGACTGCGGTGCCGCCGCGCCTGCGCTGCCGGCACAGCAGGTCCTCTGCCGCTTCACGTGTGCCCGCGCCGCCGCGGAGCGCGGGAACACCGCGCGGCTGCCCGCCGACCGCAGGGGGTTCCCACCCGGCCACGGCCCGCTGGGGCTGCGGCGGGTGTTCCCCGCTGCGGTGCTCACCGGCGCTCCTCATGGACCGGAACTCCCCGCCACCATGGATGCGGGGAACCGGGGTGCGGAGGTGAGGAACTGCCCGACCCGCTTGATGCGCATGTTCATCTCGTAGGCGATGAGGCCCACATCGGCGGTTTCGTCGGCCAGCACCGCCAGGCAGGCGCCTTCGCCCGCAGCGGTCACGAACAGGTAGGCGTACTCCATCTCGACGACGGTCTGGCGCACCGCTCCGCCGCCGAACTGGCGGCCGGTGCCCCGCGCCAGACTCTGGAAGGCCGAGGCCACCGCCGAAAGGTGTTCGCCTTCCTCGGCGCTGAGCCCGCGCGACCGCCCGATGAGCAGGCCGTCGGCGGAAAGTACGATCGCGTGCCGGGCGCCGACCACACGGTCGACGAGGTCGTCGAGCAGCCAGTTCAGATCGCCTGCGGCGTGGTTGTTCTGCATCATCATCTATTCGCTCTCTCCCGTGTGTAGGCCCGACGGCCGCCCCGAAGAGCGCTCGCCCAGCGCGCCGACCGGTGCCGACGGCCGGGCCCCGTTTCCGTTGCCGCCCGAATCGGTGGTCCGCGGCGGAAGCGCCGGTTCGCCCGCCGCATCGCCATCGGAGCGGTGCGCCTCGGGGGCCTCGGACGGGTCGAGCGGCTCGGTCGGGGCGGACTGGTCGGACCTGTCGGACGGGCCGGGTGGGTCGGGCGGCTCGGGCCGCTTGGACGGTTCGGGCGACCGGGGTTCCTCTGGGGCGTCGGGAACCTGGGGCGCCTCGGGCGGGACCACCGGGTCGGCATGCTCGGTGTGTTCGCCGCCGCCCGGGGGCCGCGGCGGGTCGGCATCGCCGGACTCGGCTGAGCGGCCCTGGCGGGTACCGCTCTGGAAAGCGCTCATCATCCGGCGGGCGTCCTCGGGGGCGCGGAGGCTCGCCGGCGCCGCCGCCCCTGTGCCGCCGCCGGTGGGGGCCGGGTCGTGGCGCAGCTGCGGGGCCAGGTTGGCCTGGCGGCGGCGCCGCGGCAGGGGCGGGCGCTCTCCGCCGTTGCCGTCGGGCGGCGCCGGGCCGGCCGGTTGGCCCTGGCCTGCGACCGGCTCCGTCGGGTGGTGGTCGGGGTGGCCGGGCGGCTCGGCGTTTTCGGGATGGCCGGAATGGTCCGGCCGTTCGTGAACCGCTGGGCCGGCACCGGAGCCGGAGCCGGTACCGGCGGGAACCTCCTTGCGGCGCCGGCCCGAGGGCCGGGTGGCGGCGAGCAGGTCGCCGCCGGTCCCCGTTGTGCCGGGCTCTGCGGGCGCCGCTGTGCCGCCCTGGGGCGCGGAGTCGGTCCGCGAGATCAGCTCGGCGGGGATGAGGGCGACCGCACGCGTACCGCCGTAGGGGGACGGGCACAGCCGGACGTGGACGTTGTGCTTGGCGGCCAGGCGCGCCACGACGAACAGCCCCAGCCGCGAATCCCGGTTCAGCGCCATGACGTCGAACTCCGGCGCGTTTTCCAGGGTCGTGTTGGCTTCGTCCAGTGCGTCGCTGCTCATGCCCAGGCCGCGGTCCTCGACCTCGACCGCCACGCCTTTGGGGACCACCTCGCTGTGGATGTTCACCATGGTGTGCGGCGGCGAGAACGCGGTGGCGTTTTCGATCAGCTCGGCGACCAGGTGGATGACGTCGGCCACCACTGCGCCCGACAGCGACAGGTCGGGGACTCGCCGCACCTTCACGCGGGTGTACTCGTCGGTTTCGGAGATGGCGCCGCGCAGGATGTCCATGAGCGGGATCGGATTGCGCCAGCGGCGTCCGGGGCGCCCGCCGCCGAGGATGATGAGGTTCTCGGCGTTGCGCCGCCCGCGCGTGGCCAGGTGGTCGAGGTGGAACAGGTCCTCAAGCAGATCGGGGTCCTCCTCCTCGCGTTCCACGCGGTCCAGTAACTGGAGTTGGCGCTGCACCAGCGACTGGTTGCGGTGGGCGATGGCCAGGAACACCCGGTTGGCGCCGGCGCGGGTCTCGGCCTCCTTGACGGCCGCGCTGACCGCGGTGCGCTGGGCGGTGTTGAAGGCGTCGGCGACCTGGCCGACCTCGTCGCAGCCGTGGTCGAGGCGGCGCAGTTCGGAGTCGAGGTCGACGTGTTCGGCGTCGGCCAGCCGGCGCACGATCCGCGGCAGTTCGTCGCGGGCCAGGCTGAGGGTGTCGGCGCGCAGCCGGCTCAGCCGCGCGGTCAGCCGCGCGGCCGAACGCGAGGCCGACCCGTAGGCGACGGTGCCGGCGAACAGGGAGATGATGCCGCCGCCCACAGCGAGGTTGAACATCCAGGTGCTGGCGGAGCCGGTGGCGGTGATGACCGCGCGGATCTGGGCGTCGGCGAGCTTGACCAGGCCGGCGTTGGCGTCGTCGGCGGTGGCGCGCCAGTCGGCCAGGCCCCCGGGCGCGGTGCGGTCGGCCGTGCCCGTGCCGGAGGCGGGATCGACCTCGATTTCGGGCTTGTGGCCGATGGCGGTGTCGGCGATGCTGTTCATCCGGCGCCAGACGGCGCTGCCGACCAGGTCCTGGTGGGCCTGCTCCGCCTTGCCCTCCAGCGCGGGGGCGTGGTGGGCCAGCCCGCTGCGCGTGCTGTTCAGCTGCGCGGCGAACTCGGTCTGCCGGGCGAGGGTGAAGCGGTCCTCGGCCATGGCGGCGCTGAGCACCGCGTCGCCGCGGGTGAAGGACTCCTGGGCGCGCAGCAGGCCCACCGCGTGGGATCCCGCAGCCGCGGAGGGGCCGTTGTCGAGGCTGTGCACGATGGAGTCGTAGAGCCCGATCCCCTTGGCGATCATGGTGTCGTAGGTGGAGATCGCGGTGCGGGCCGCGGTGTCCTCGGTCATGACGCCGTCGCGGATGTCGGAGCGCTTGTCGATCTCGGTGAAGAAGCGCTCGGCGGATCGGGCGATGGCGGAGTCGCGGTGCGAGCTCAAGCCGCCTGCGCGGGAGTCGACCTCGGCAAGCGCGTCGTCGGTGGCTCCGCCTTGGCGGCGCAGGGCCTCCATCAGCTCCTGCGAGGGCGCGATGGCGTATTGGGCCGCCAAGCGGCGCTCGCGCTGGAGCTCGACCATGGAGTAGTAGAGGTAGACACCGGTGCGGCCGTCGCCGGTGGCCACGCGCAGCGAGACCGCCTGGGTGAGGGTCAGCGTGCTCAGCACGGCGAACAGTGCAAGGAACGTGATGCTGGGAATCAGCACGATCCTGTTGAGCTGGGCTCTGATGCCGCGATCGGAGCCGCCCTGCTCACTCATCGAGTTCCCCCCACGACGCGTACGCGGACGCGGGCACCCGCCGGTTCGGCCCGGAGGCGGCGGCTGGAACGGTGCCGCGCCGGCGCTGTATACCGCGCGGGCGGTGTTCCTCGCCGCCGGGCGTCCCCCACCGGCAGCGCGCATCGTCACACTCTGCACAGAGGGGAACACCCCTGGTGCCCACAAACCCAGGACGCTACAGCATCACCTCGCGCGGCGGCGGCGGTTTCGCACAAGTCCCAGCTGAGCGCGGGCCCGGAGCGGGGCCCGCGGGAAGCGGAATGCGGGAAGCGGGAACGGCGGGAGCGGAAGACGGGGCGGCGGCACCGGGTGCCGCGGTGGCGGGGCGCCCTCGACCCCGGAGGGACCGGGGCCGCTCCGCCACCGCCGGTGCTTACGCCTCGGCGAAGGCGCGGTGGCCGGCCGCGCGGCTGCGCAGTTCGGCGAGCTGCTCGCGGACACGGGCCGGGGCGGTGCCGCCCTTGGCCGAACGGGAGTCCAGCGAGCCCGCCACGGTGAGCACCTCGCGGACGCCCGGGGTCAGCTGCGGAGAGATCCCGGCGAGGTCGGCGTCGGTGAGGTCGGGCAGGTCGATGCCGCGCTCCTCGCAGGTGCGCACGCAGGCTCCGGCGATCTCGTGGGCCTCGCGGAAGGGAACCCGCTGGCGCACCAGCCATTCGGCGATGTCGGTGGCGAGCGAGAACCCCTGCGGCGCCAGTTCGGCCATGCGCTCGCCGTTGAACGAGAGCGTGGCGACCATGCCGGTGAACGCCGGCAGCAGCAGGGTGAGGTTGTCGACCGCGTCGAAGACGGGTTCCTTGTCCTCCTGCAGGTCGCGGTTGTAGGCCAGCGGCAGCCCCTTGAGGGTGCCCAGCAGCCCCGCCAGGTCGCCGATGAGGCGCCCGGACTTGCCGCGGGCCAGTTCGGCGACGTCGGGGTTCTTCTTCTGCGGCATGATCGAGGAGCCGGTGGAGAACGCGTCGTCGAGGGTGGCGAAGGAGAACTCCTTGGTCGCCCACAGGATGATCTCCTCGGCCAGCCGGGACAGGTCGACCCCGGTCATGGCGCTGACGAAGGAGAACTCGGCGACGACGTCGCGTGCGGCGGTGCCGTCGATGGAGTTCTCCGCGGCGGCCGGGAACCCCAGCTCGGCGGCGACCGCCTCGGGGTCCAGGCCCAGCGACGAGCCCGCCAGGGCGCCCGAACCGTAGGCGGAGACCGCTGCGCGGCCGTCCCAGTCGCGCAGCCGTTCCACGTCGCGCAGCAGCGGCCAGGCGTGGGCGAGCAGGTGGTGGGCGAGCAGCACGGGTTGGGCGTGCTGCAGGTGGGTGCGGCCGGGCATGGCCACGTCGATGTTGGCCTCGGCCTGGTCGGCCAGTGCCGTGATGAGGTCGAGCAGCTCGCCGGCGATGGCGCGGGCCTGCTCGCGCAGGTACATGCGCACCATGGTGGCGATCTGGTCGTTGCGCGAGCGCCCGGCGCGCAGCCGCCCGCCGAGTTCGGGGCCCACTCGTTCGATGAAGCCCCGCTCCAGGGCGGTGTGCACGTCCTCATCGGCGAGCACCGGGGTGAACGCGCCGGAGGCCGCGTCGGTCTCCAGCCGGTCCAGTCCCTCCAGCATCGCCGCCAGCTCGTCTTCGGTGAGCAGCCCGGCGCCGTGCAGCACGCGGGCGTGGGCGCGCGACCCGGCGATGTCGTGGCGGGCGAGCCGCCAGTCGAAGTGGGTGCTCAGGGAGAGCCGGGCCAGCGCCTCGGAGGGGCCGCCGGCGAATCGGCCGCCCCACAGGCGGGTGACCTCGGGGTCGCTCTCGTTGGCCACGGTCGGAAGTCCTCTGTGTCGTGATCTGCGGCCGCCCGGGCCCGGGCGGCCGGGTCCGGGCGGGCCAAGGTCGGCCAGGTCGGAGTCTGCTGCGGGCGGTCAGCCCTGCTTGCGGTCGCGCAGATTGGCGATCTTGGCGGGCATGCTCCACACGTCGATGAAACCGCGCGCCATCGACTGGTCGTAGGTGTCGCCGGTGTCGTAGGTGGCCAGGTCGTAGTCGTAGAGCGAGGACTCGCTGCGCCGGCCGGTGGCCACGGCGCGGCCGCCGTGCAGGACCATGCGGACCTCGCCGGAGACGTGCTCGTTGGCTTGGGTGATGAAGCCGTCCAGGGCCTGCTTGAGCGGGGAGAACCACAGCCCGTCGTAGACCAGCTCGCCCCACCGCTGGTCGACGCCGCGCTTGAACCGGGCCAGGTCGCGCTCGACAGTGACGGCTTCGAGCTCCTGGTGGGCGGCGATGAGCGCGATGGCGCCGGGGGCCTCGTAGACCTCGCGGCTCTTGATGCCCACGAGCCGGTCCTCGACCATGTCGATGCGGCCCACGCCCTGGGCTCCGGCCCGCCGGTTCATCTCCTCGATGATCTGCAGCGGGGACAGTTCCTTGCCGTCGATGGCGGTGGGGACGCCGGCGGAGAAGGTGATGACCAGTTCGTCGGCTTCGCGCGGCTCGGCGGGGTCGTCGGTGTAGGAGTAGACGTCCTCGATGGGCGCGGTCCAGATGTCCTCCAGGAACCCGGTCTCGACCGCGCGGCCGAAGAGGTTCTGGTCGATGGAGTAGGGCGACTTCTTGGACACGTCGATGGGCAGGCCCTTTTCCTCGGCAAAGGCGATGGCCTTGTCCCGGGTCATGCCGGAGTCGCGCACCGGGGCGACGACCTTCAGCTCGGGGAACAGGGCGGCGAGGCCGGCCTCGAAGCGCACCTGGTCGTTGCCCTTGCCGGTGCAGCCGTGGGCGACCATGGTGCCGTTGTGGTAACGGGCGGCCTCGGCCAGGTGCTTGACGATGAGCGGCCGCGACAGCGCCGACACCAGCGGGTAGCGGTCCATGTAGAGGGCGTTGGCCTGCAGCGCGGGGATGCAGTAGTCCCCGGCGAACTCCTCCTTCGCGTCGGCGACGACGGCTTCGACCGCGCCGCAGTCGAGGGCCCGCTGGCGGACCACGTCGAGGTCCTCGCCGCCCTGGCCGCAGTCGATGGCCACCGCGACGACCTCGGCGCCGGTCTCTTCGGCGATCCAGCCGATGGCGACGGAGGTGTCGAGGCCCCCCGAGTACGCGAGTACGACCCGCTCGGTCATGTGCTTTCTCCTTGTGTGTTCGTATTGCGTGTGCGCCGACCGCCCCCGGCCGGCGGCTGTCAGGGGCGCCGGTCGGCCAGCCGCAGCAGCGCCGATGCCAGTTCCTCTCCGCCCTCGGGGTCGCGGGAGATCACCAGGATGGTGTCGTCTCCGGCAATGGTGCCGAGGATGGAGTGGAAGTCGGTGTGGTCGATGGCCGAGGCCAGGTACTGCGCCGCACCGGGCGGGGTGCGGACGACCACCATGTTGGCCGAGGCTTCGGCCGAGACCAGCAGGTCTTCGGCCAGGCGGGTCAGGCGGGCGTTGGAGACGTGCTCCAGGTCCGTTGCATCGGGCCGGGCCCGCTGCAGCCGTTCGCCGCCTTCTCCGGGCAGGACGTAGATGAGGTCTCCGTCGACGGTGCGCAGCTTGACCGCCCCCAGTTCGTCCAGGTCGCGCGAGAGCGTGGCCTGGGTGACCTGCACGCCGCTGTCGGCCAGCAGCCGCGCCAACTCCGCTTGGGAGCGGACGTCGTTGCGGGTGAGTGCCTCGCTGATGCGGGCGTGGCGGGCGGTCTTGGTCATGGGTGCGGAGCCGGCGCCGTCGACGGTCATCGCCGTGCGCCCTCTCTGCTCGCGCCGGGCTCGGCGCTGCCGGTGAGCAGGAAGTGCAGTAGCGCCTTCTGGGCGTGGCGGCGGTTCTCGGCCTGGTCCCATACGGCGCTGTTGGGCCCGTCGATCACCGAGGCGGCGATCTCCTCGCCGCGGTGGGCGGGCAGGCAGTGCAGGACGATGGCGCCGGGTGCGGCGGCGGCCAGGGCCTGCTCGTCGACGGCGTAGTCCTGGAACGGGGCGGTGCGCTGCTCGGTCTCGGCTTCCTGGCCCATTGAGGTCCACACGTCGGTGGCCAGGACGTCGGCGCCCGCGGCGGCTGCTGCGGGGTCGCCGGTGACGGTCACCGAGGCGCCGGTGGTCTCGGCGATGGCGGTGGCGCGGGCCAGCACTGCGGCGTCGGGCCGGTAGCCCTCTGGTGCGGCGATGCGCACATGCATACCGGCCAGGGCGCAGCCCAGCAGGTAGGAGTGGGACATGTTGTTGGCGCCGTCGCCGAAGTAGGCGAGGGTGAGGCCGGCGAGCCGGCCAGTGCGCTCGCGGACGGTCTGCAGGTCGGCGAGGATCTGGCAGGGGTGGAAGGTGTCGGTGAGGGCGTTGACGACCGGTATGCCGCCGGCGGCGGCCATGGTCTCCAGGCTTTCCTGGGCGAACGTGCGCCACACCACGGCGGCGACCTGGCGCTGCAGGACCCGGGCGGTGTCCTCGACCGGTTCGCCGCGGCCCAGCTGGCTGGTCTGGGAGTCGATGGGCAGGGGGTGGCCGCCGAGCTCGGCCACGCCCGCGGCAAAGGAAACCCGGGTGCGCGTGGAGGGCTTGTCGAACAGCAGCGCGACGGAGCGCGGGCCCTCCAGCGGCCGGTGGGCGAAGGGATCCTTCTTCATTGCATCGGCGAGGTCGAGGACCGCGGTCTGCTCGGCGGGGGTGAGGTCGTCGTCGCGCAGGAAGTGGCGCACGGGGGCGGGGGCGGGGGTGCTCATCGTGCCTCCTCGAGGATGGCGGGCAGGGCGGCGGTGAACTCCAGGACCTCGTCGCGCGAGATCGTCAGCGGGGGCGCGATACGCACCGTGTCGGCCGTTACGGCGTTGACCAGGAACCCGTGTGCGGCGGCGGCCGCCTGCACGGCCGCTGCGGCGGGCGAGGTCAGCACCAGCCCGTGCCACAGGCCGGTGCCGCGGATGCCGGCGAGCAGCGGGTGGTCGAGGGCGGCGGCCTCGTGCTCCAGCAGCGTGCCCAGTTCGGCGACCGAGGCCAGCAGGTTCTCGTCGGCGATGGTGTCGAGTACGGCCAGGGCCGCGGCGCAGGCGACGGGGTTGCCGCCGAAGGTGGAGCCGTGGTCGCCCTTTGCAAAGGCGGTGGCGTAGCGGCCGAAGCCCACGCACGCGCCGATGGGCAGGCCGCCGCCGAGGCCCTTGGCGAGGGTGAGCACGTCGGGGGTGACACCGTGGGCCTGGTGGGCGAACCAGTGGCCGGTGCGGCCGATGCCGCTCTGGATCTCGTCGAGGACGAACGCGGCCCCGGCTGCGTCGCAGATGCCGCGGACCTCGGCGAGGTAGCCCTCGGGTGCGGGCAGCACGCCGGCCTCGCCCTGCACGGGTTCGACGAACACGGCCGCGCAGGTGTCGTCGACGGCGTTGCGCAGCGCTGCGGCGTCGCCGTGCGGCACGAAGACGACGTCGGTGCCGTAGGGGCCGAAGGGGTCTCGCAGGGCGGCCTTGCCGGTGAGGGACAGCGCGCCGAGGGTGCGGCCGTGGAACCCGTTCTCGGTGGCCACGATGCGGGTGCGCCCGGCGTCGGCGGCGCGCTTGACGAGCTTGAGCGCGGCCTCGTTGGCTTCGGTGCCGGAGTTGGCGAAGAACACCCGCACGTCGCGGTCGGGGCCGGCGCCGAGCAGTGCGGTGAGCCGTTCGGCGAGTTCGATCTCGCGTTCGTGCAGGAACAGGTTGCTGGTGTGGGCGACGGCCGCGGCCTGGCCGGCCACGGCTGCCACCAGTGCGGGGTGGCCGTGGCCGAGCGCGGAGACGGCGATGCCGGCGATGAGGTCGAGGTAGCCGTTGCCGTCGGCGTCGTAGACCCGGCAGCCCTCTCCGTGTGTGATGGCCACCGGCGGGGTGCCGTAGTTGGGCATCAGCGCCGCGCCGAAGCGGGCCTGCAGGTCGGAGGTGGCACTCATTGGGACTCGCCTTCGAAGATGTCCACGGGTTCGGTGGGCTGCTCGGCCTCGGCGACGATCATCGTGCCGATGCCTTCGTTGGTGAAGACCTCCAGCAGCATGGAGTGGGGGGTGCGCCCGTCGAGGACGTGGGCTTGGGGGACGCCGCCGCGCACCGCGTGCAGGCAGGCCTCCATCTTGGGCACCATGCCCGCGGAGAGCTCCGGGAGCATGGCCTCCAGCTCGCCGGCGGTGAGTCGGCTGATCAGCTCCTCGCAGGCGGGGTAGTCGGCGTAGAGCCCTTCGACGTCGGTGAGCACGACGAGTTTGCCGGCGTCCAGGCCCACCGCAAGGGCGGCGGCGGCGGTGTCGGCGTTGACGTTGAACACGCCCTCTTCGGAGCGGGCGACGCTGGAGATGACGGGGATGCGGCCGTCGTCGAGCAGGGTGCGCACCACGCCGGGCTGGACGTCGACGACCTCGCCGACCCGGCCGATGTCGACCGGGGCGCCGTCGACCCAGGCGGACTTGCGTTCGGCGGTGATCAGGTTGGCGTCCTCGCCGGAGATCCCCACGGCGAAGGGGCCGTGGGCGTTGATCAGCCCGACGATGTCGCGGTTGACCTGGCCGACCAGGACCATGCGGACCACGTCCATGGTCTCGGGGGTGGTGACACGCAGACCGGCGGCGAAGGTGCTGGTGACACCCAGCCGGTCCAGGTGGGCGCTGATCTGGGGGCCGCCGCCGTGCACGACGACCGGGCGCAGTCCGGCGTAACGCAGGAAGACGATGTTCTCGGCGAAGCGTTCGCGCAGCGCGGGGTCGGCCATGGCGTTGCCGCCGTACTTGACCACGACGGTTCTGCCGTGGAACCGGCTCAGCCAGGGAAGGGCTTCGATCAGCGTGTTGGCCTTGTCCAGCGCCTGTTTGCGAGAGTTCATCGGATTCGCGGTGGCGCCGCCGCACCGTCCTCGCGGATGCGGGTGCACCGCTCTTCCCTCCCTTTCGGATTCCAACGTGTTCGCCTGGGTGGTCGTGCGTGCGGGCGGGCAGGTCGCGGCGCCGCGCGTGCTGCCGGCGGTTCAGCGCCGGCGGTCCGATGCCGGCGCTTCGGAGCCGGCGCTAGGAACTGTAGGCGGAGTTTTCCTGTACGTATCCGGTCGTCAGGTCGGTGGTCCGCACGGTGGCGGTGGCGCTGCCGGCCGAGAGGTCGACTGTCACGGTGACATCGCGTCCGCTCAGGTCGACCTTGGAGCGGTCGTCGCCGATGGCGCCGCGGCGGCACACCCACACCCCGTTGAGGGCGAGGTTGACCTCGTCGGGCTCGAACTCCGCTCCGGTGGTGCCCACGGCCGACAGGGCGCGGCCCCAGTTGGGGTCTTCGCCGAACAGTGCGCATTTGAACAGGTCGCTGCGGGCCACGGAGCGGGCGGCTTCGAGGGCGTCCTCCTCGCTGGCGGCGCCTACGACCTCCACGTCGATGGACTTTGTGGAGCCTTCGGCATCGGCGATGAGTTGGCGGGCGAGGTCGTCGCAGACCTCGGTGAGCAGCGCGTCGAACTCGGCTTCGTCGGGGGTGGTGCCGGATGCCCCGCTGGCCATGAGCACGACGGTGTCGTTGGTGGACGCGCAGCCGTCGGCGTCGACCCGGTCGAAGGTGCGCCGGGTGGCGGCGCGCAGCAGGCCGTCGCACTGGGCTGCGGTGAGGTCGGCGTCGGTGGTGATGACGGCGAGCATGGTGGCGAGGGCGGGGGCGAGCATGCCGGCGCCCTTGGCCATGCCGCCGATGGTGTAGCCGGTGCCGCGCTTGAAGGCGATCTTGGCGACGGTGTCGGTGGTGCGGATGGCGTCGGCGGCGCCGATGCCGCCGTCGCGGTCGGCGGAGCCGACTGCGGCTTCGGCGCCATCGAGCAGAGCGGGCATGGGCAGCCGTTCGCCGATGATGCCGGTGGAGCAGACCAGGATCTCGCCGGCGGAGTCCTGCAGTGCGGCGGCGACGTGCTCGGCTGTGGCGTGGGCGTCCTGGAATCCGGCGGGGCCGGTGCAGGCGTTGGCGCCGCCCGCGTTGAGCACCACGGCGCGCGCCCGGCCGCCCGCTGCGACCTGCTGGGACCACAGCACCGGGGCGGCCTTGACCCGGTTGCGGGTGAAGACGGCCGCGGCGGCGCGGGAGGGGCCGTCGTTGACGACGACGGCGACGTCGCGGGCACCGTCCGCCTTGAGGCCGGCGCTGACGCCGGCGGCGCGGAACCCGTTGGGTGCGGTGACGCTCACGGTGGGGCCTTTCACAGAGTTCGCGGTTGTCGGTCGGGCGGTTCGCCGGTTGGGCGGTTCGCGGGTGGCTGTTCGCGGTTGGATTGCGGCGTTCGCGGTGCGGCGCCTCCACTGCATCGCGGCCCGGCGGCTCGGCGGTGCTTTGCGGTACCTCGGCGCGGCGGTGCAACGGGTGCGGCGGGCGGCAGGTGGCGCGGCCGGGCGGTCTCAGGGCGCGAGGCCGGTGACCGGAAGTCCGCTGGTCTCGGGCAGCCCGAGCGCGATGTTGGCGCTCTGCAGGGCACCGCCCGCGGTGCCCTTGGTGAGGTTGTCCAGCGCGGCCACGGCGACCATGCGGCCGGCGTCGGGGTCGACGGCGACCTGGACGAGTGCGGTATTGGCGCCCACGGTCATGGCGGTGCTGGGCCAACTGCCCTCGGGCAGCACGTGCACGAAGGGTTCGTCGGCGTAGCGGCTGCGGTAGGCGGCGCCGATCTGCGCGGCGGTGGCACCGGGGCGCAGCGGCGCCGAACAGGTGGCCAGGATACCGCGCGGCATCGGTGCGAGTACCGGGGTGAAGGACAGTTTCACCGGAGTCTGGGCCACGCCCGAGAGGTTCTGCATGATCTCGGGGTTGTGCCGGTGGGTCCCGCCCACGCCGTAGGGGCTGACCGAGCCCATGACCTCGCTGCCGACCAGGTGCGGTTTGGGGGCCTTCCCGGCGCCCGAGGTGCCGGTGACCGCGACGACGACAGCCTCGGGTTCGACCAGGGACCCGGCCATCGCCGGGAACAGGGCCAGGGTGGCGGTGGTGACGTGGCAGCCCGGCACTGCGATCCGGCGGGTTTCGGCCAGGGCCGCGCGGCCGCCGGGGAGTTCGGGCAGCCCATAGGGCCAGGTGCCCGCGTGCTCGGTGCCGTAGTAGCGCTCCCAAGCGTCCGAATCGGTGAGCCGGAAGTCGGCGCCGCAGTCGACCACGAGTACGTCGGGGCCGAGTTGTTCGGCGATGGCGGCGGACTGGCCGTGCGGGAGCGCGAGGAAGACGAGGTCGTGGCCTGCGAGGGTTTCGGCGGTGGTGTCGGCCAGGATGCGGTCGGCCAGCGGGGCCAGGTGCGGCTGGTGTTCGCCGAGCCGGCTACCGGCGCTGCCGCCGGCGGTGACGGCGCCGATCCGGATGTCGGGGTGGTCCAGCAGCAGGCGCAGGAGTTCACCTCCGGCGTACCCGCTCGCGCCGGCGACGGCTGCCGTGTAACCCATGTCGCTCCCCCTGTGGTGCACCGTCCACGAATATTGAACCATCATGCATGACGATGCAATAATATGCAAGTGTGTGCGGGTGTGCCGGGGACCGCAGGTGCCACGGGTGCCACCGGCCGGGCGGCGGCTGCGAGCCGCGGTGCCGGCCGCGCGAGCCCGCACCCTTGCCGCTACCTGCCGGCGAGGCGGCCGGCTAACCCGGCCAGCCGGGAGGTGCGCGAAACGCGGTCGGACTCGCGGCGGTCGGCGCCGCGGTAGAGGCCGTAGACCATGTGCGTACCGGCCCACCGCAGCGGTTCGGGCTCCCAGGCGCGCACCTGGTGGCCCACCCAGGGCAACTGGGTCAGTTCGGTGCGCTCCCCCAGCACCAGGTCGCGCAGCGTACGCCCGGCCAGGTTGCTGGTGGTCACACCGCTGCCCACGTAGCCGCCCGCCCACCCCAGACCGGTCTGGGCGTCCAGGTGCACCGTGGGGCACCAGTCGCGCGGCACGCCCAGCACACCTGACCAGGCGTGGGCGATGGGCACCTCCGAGGCGATGGGGAACAGCTTGGCGAGCACGCGCCACAGCTCGGCGATGGTCTGCGGCGGGGTGGCGCCGTTGGAGTCGTGTGCCGAGCCGAAGCGGTAGGGCACGCCGCGTCCGCCGATGGCGATGCGGCCGTCGGCGGTGCGCTGGGCGTAGCAGTAGGCGTGGGCCTGGTCGCCGAGGACCTCGCGGCGGTCCCAGCCGATGTGGCGCCACATCACCTCGCTGAGCGGCTCGGTCGCGATCATGGAACTGTTCATCGGCAGCCACTGGCGGCGCTGGCCCGCGAGGCCGGCGGTGAAGCCCTCGGTGGCGCGGATGACGTGGTCGGCGCGGACGTTGCCGTGCGGGGTGACCGCGTAGGGACGCGCCGCACTCTCGCGCGGGCGGATCTCGGTGACCGCGGTGTCCTCGAAGATGTCCGCGCCCAGCGCCTCGACCGCAGCGGCCAGGCCCAGCACCAGCTTGGCCGGGTGCACGCGGGCGGCGTGCGGGCTGTAGGCGGCGGCCACCGCGCCGTCGACCTGCAGGCGGGGTTCGCCGCGGGGGTCGAGCAGGTACAGGTCCTCGGGCCAGTAGCCGAGTTCGTGCAGCTCGGCGACCTCGGCCTGCAGACGGGCCTTCTGCGCGGGGTTGGTCGCCACCAGGCGCATCCCGCCCTTGACGATGTCGGCGTCGATGCCCTCGCTGCCGGCCGCGGAGACCACTTCGTCGACGGAGGCCATCATGGCGCGCTGCAGCGCCACCACCCCCGCCTTGCCGTGGGTGGCCGCATAGCGCTGCTTGGATCCAGCAAACTCCGCCGACAGCCAGCCACCGTTGCGGCCCGAGGCGCCGTAGCCGGCGAAACGGCGCTCCAACACGGCCACGCGCAGGTCGGCGCGCGCCTTCTTGAGGTAGTAGGCGGTCCACAGCCCGGTGTAGCCGGCGCCGACGATGCACACGTCGTAGTCGGAGCCGCCGGGCAGGGCAGGGCGCCGTTCGGGCAGGCCGGTGTCGCGGAACCAGTAGGAGACACCGCCGTTGCGGAACCCGGCCGAGCGGGGTACTGCGCGCATTTCAGCGGCGCTGGCGAACGGTTTCATCTGCGGCCCCCGGGCTGCTCAGCTGTTCTGCTCAGACTGCACACGATCGCCGATCAGGCTACCCGGGCACCGCGGCGGCCCGGCCGGGGCGGTGCCCGGGCGCCCGACGCCCCTGGCGCGCCGGGCGCCCGGGGCGCAGCGGTCAGTCGGCGCCTGAGCTGCTGCGGGAGCTGTCGCGCAGGCGGCGGGCGAGTTCGGTCAGCTGGCGCAGGCCGTCCTCGCCGAGTGGGGCGAGCACGTGCTCGCGCAGCCGCCGGAGGTGATCGGCATGGGCGCGGTCGGCGAATTCGCGGCCTTCGGGGGTGAGTGCGGCATAGACCACGCGCCGGTCTGCGGTGCAGGAGTCGCGTACGAGGAGGCCCTTGCGCTCCATGCGGTCGGCCAGTTTGGTGAACCCGCCGCTGCTGAGGCAGACCTCGCGGGCCAGGTGGCTCATCGGCAGCCGGTTGCCCGGTGCGCTGCGGAGCCGGATCAGGACGTCGAACCAGGGGCCGGCCATTTCGCCGCCGCTGGCGACGGCGCACAGCACCAGCGGCTCGGTTTCGTTGAGTGCCTCGGCCAGTACCCCCCACGCCGTGATGAGCTCGTCGTCGCCGATTCCGCCGCTGCCGGTCGGTATATCCGCGCGCTCGCCCACCCGTGTGACCCCCGCTTTCATCGACCCCCTCGTGCCGCTAATAGCTTAGGCGAAGAAACATCTTTCCGAACAAGCGAATCTGGGGCCGGGTGTGCGCACAGCCCCGGGGGCGCCGCGCGCTGCGGCACCCCCGGATTCAGGCCGGTTTCAGCCCGGTGTCACTGGTGGCGCTGGGCGACCGCGTCGAGCGCGGAGCCCAGCGTGGAGACCAGGTGGTCGATCTGCTCCCACGAGATGATCAGCGGCGGCGAGATCAGCAGCGAGTGCGGGATCGCCCGCACCACCACGCCGCGGGCGCGGGCCTCGGCGAAGACCTCGGCGGTGGTGATGCCGCGTTCGGCCAGCGCCTCCTCGGTGAGTTGGACGGCCGCCATGACCCCGGTGCCGGAGCGGACCTCGGCCACCAGCGGGTGGTCGGCGAGGCTGCGCACTGCGCCGTCGAGCTGGGATTCGACCTCCACGGCGACGGTGAACAGGTCCTCGCGCTCCAGGATGTCGAGGTTGGCCGAAGCCGCCACGCAGCACGTGGGGTGGCCGGCGTAGGTGGTGCCGTGGTGGAAGGGGTTGCCGGGCCGGTCCCAGAACGGTTCGGCGATCTCGCCGCTGGTGATCACGCCACCCAGGGGCTGGTAACCGCTGGTGACGCCCTTGGCGAAGACGAGCATGTCGGGGCGGACGCCGTAGCGCTCGATCCCGAACCAGTCGCCCATGCGGCCGAAGGCGCAGATGACGCTGTCGACGACGAAGAGCACCCCGTGGCGGCGGCAGACCTCGGACACACCGGTGAAGTACTCGGTGTCGGCGGCGTAGACCCCGCCCGCGCCGATGACGGGCTCGGCGAAGAACGCGGCCACGTTCTCGGGCCCCACCCGCAGGATCTCCTCCTCAAGGGCGCGCACGGAGTCGTGGGGCACCACCGAGGCGTCCTCGACCATGGGGCCGAAGCCGCTGCGGAAGCGGTCCATGCCGATGATCCCGGTGCCGATGCCGTGCAGCCCGTGATAGCCGCCGGTCCTGCTGATCAGGTGGCGCTTGGAGCCGCGGCCCTGGGTCGCCCAGTAGCGGCGGGCGAGCTTGGCCGCGGTCTCGATGGATTCGCCGCCGCCGCAGGTGAGGATGACCCGCGGGTCGGCGACGGGGGCGTGGGCGGCCAGGCGCTCGCTGAGTTCGAGAGCGGGCCGGTTGGCGAAGTCGCCGTAGACGGTGTAGGCGTCCAGCTGCATGATTTGCCGGTGCACGGCGTCGGCGATCTCGCGGCGCCCGTGGCCGACGTTGCAGTACCACAGGCTGGCGGTGCCATCGAGGAAACGGTCGCCGTTGTCATCCCAGAGCCAGGGCCCTTCGGCCCGATCGACGACGAACTTCGGCCCCTGGGAGACCTTGTTCATGTCGCTGAAAGTGTGCCAGAAGCGGCTTGGCTCCAGCCGCTCCATCGGTGTGCGCGCATACGAAACCACTGTTTCGGTCATAGAGCGACCTCCGAGCCGAGCTGTGCGTGCGGGCACGCAGCAAGAAAACCGATTGAAACAGCTGTTCCGCGAGTGCCCCGGGACTCCGGATCGCGGCAGGTGCCTGCAGGTTAATTTCTCAGGAGCGCTCGGTTCAAGAGACGAAACAAAATATACTCCCCGGATTTACGAAGCTCATTCATCCTACCTTTGACTTGAACCTGTTTCACCCCTATTGACCTGGGCAAACTCGGGGAAAAATCTTCTGAGAAAACGTCTTCGGCCCCGCTCCTCCGATGTTTGGAGGGCGGGGCCGAAGGGTGGCGCCGGCGTGGCGCCCAGGGGTATGCCGTTACCGGATCAGCCGCGCAGCACCGCGCCGGTGCGTTCGGCCGCCGCGGCGACCGCGGAATCGCGCACCCGGGCGATCTCCTCGGCCGTCAGCGTGCGGTCGGCAGCGCGCAGACGCAGCGTGTAGGCCAGCGACCGGCGCCCCTCGCCCACCTGCTCGCCGGTGTAGAGGTCGAACAGCCGCACGGACTCGAGCAGCTCCCCCGCGCCCGCACGCAGCGCGTCCTCGACATCGGCCGCCGCGACACCGTCGTCGACCACCAGCGCGACATCCTGCAGCGCCACCGGGTACCCCGACACCTGCGGCGCCGGCACCGGAGCCCCGGCCGCCTCGACGGTGTCGAGGTCGAGCTCCATGGCGACGGTGCGCTGCGGCAGCCCGTAGGCGGCCACCGCCCGCGGATGGAGTTCGCCCGCGTGGCCCACCAGCCGTTCGGCGCCGCCGAGCCGCACGTACAGCGCGGCACAGCGGCCCGGGTGCCACGGCGCGTACTGCGCGGACCGCACGAGCAGCTCGGCGTTGGCCGAACGGGCGGCCTCGCGGGCTGTTTCGATCGCGTCGGCCCAGGTCGCCGGGCGGCCCGGTCCCTGCCAGCCGCCGGGTTCGCGGTCGCCTGCCAGCACCGCCCCCACCCGGCGCGGCTGGTCGGGCAGCGCCCCGGCCAGCGACTCCTGCTCGGCGGCAGTGGGCGCTCGGTCGGCCGGGGGCATGGGCGCGCGGTCGGGCGCGCCTGCGCGCGGCAGGTAGACCAGGCCGATCTCGTAGAGGGCGACGTCGTTGAACCCGCGCCCGGTATTGCGCACCAGGGCCTTCAGCAGCCCAGGCAGCAGGGTGGTGCGCAGCAGCGGTTCGTCCTCGCTGAGCGGGTTGGCCAGCCGCAGGGCGTCGCGGCGGGAGTCGTCGGCACCGGCCTGCAGGGCGTCGAGGTCGCGGGCGCCTATGAAGGGGTAGGCCAGTACCTCGGTGAACCCGGTGGCGGCGAGCCGCCGACCCAGGGAGCGGCGCAGGCGCTGGCTCGGTGTCAGCCCCCGCCCCGCCGGCGCGCGCGGCGGGATCGAGGGGATGTCGCCGTAGCCCTCGATGCGGATGACCTCTTCGGCAAGGTCGTTGGGATCGGTGAGGTCGGGGCGCCAGGTGGGCGGGGTCACGCGCAGCATGCCGGCGCCTCCGGTCCCGGCCGCCGCCTGCTCCTGCTCGACCGTGCAGCCGACCTGCTCCAGGCGGGCCGCCACACGCTCGGGCCCGTAGGAGACACCGGCGACGCGGTCGGGGTGGTCGGCGGCCATACCGATGCTCGCCGGCCCGGCCGCGGCGCCGTCGGCGATGTGGGTGTAGCCCGCCTCGACGGTACCGCCGCCGAGTTCGGCGAGCAGGCCGGCCGCCCGGGTGGCCGCGCGCAGCTGCACGGCCGAGTCGATGCCCCGTTCGAAGCGCCGCGAGGACTCCGAAGAGAGCTGGTGGCGGCGGGAGGCGCGGGCGATGTGGGTGTCGGCGAAGTGGGCCGCCTCGATCAGCACCTCGGTCGAGGCCAGACCGATCTCGGTGCGGCTGCCGCCCATGACCCCGGCCAGGTTGATCGGCCCGGACTCGTCGGCGATCAGGATGTCGTCGGGGTCGATGGTCCGTTGGACGTGGTCGAGGGTCTCCAGTTTCTCGCCGGATCGGCCCAGGCGGACCTCGATGGGCCCGCGCAGCGCGGCGCGGTCCCAGGCATGCAGCGGTTGGCCCAGCTCCATCAGCACGTAGTTGGTGATGTCGACCGCCAGCGAGATCGGGCGCACCCCGGTCAGCGCCAGGCGCCGCTTCATCCACAGCGGCGTGGGCGCCTCGGGGTCGAACCCGCCGACCGCCCGCAGCACGTAGCGCGAGCAGATAGCCGGGTCGGCCACGGCGGCCGGGTAGCCCGCCCCGGGCGTGCCGGCGACCTCGATGTCGGCCGGGTCGCGGAAGGCGGTGCCGTAGGCCGTGGCGGCTTCGCGGGCCACGCCGCGCAGCGACAGCGCGTAACCGCGGTCGGGCGTGACCGCGATGTCGAGCACGTCCTCGCGCAGCCCCAGCAGTTCGTAGGCGTCGTCGCCGGGTTCGGCGCTGCCGGGGGGCAGCACGATGATGCCGGTGTGGTCCTCCCACAGCTCCAGCTCGGCGGCCGAGCAGATCATGCCTTCGGAGACCTTGCCGTAGGTCTTGCGGGCGCTGATCGCGAAGCCGCCGGGCAGCTCGGCGCCGGGCAGCGCGGCGACGACCAGGTCGCCCTCGGCGAAGTTGCGGGCGCCGCAGATGATGTGCTGCGCTTCGCCGGTGCCGTTGGCCTTGCCCACGTCCACTTGGCAGTAGCGGATGGGCTTTTTGAACCCGGTGAGCTCCTCGATGGCCAGCACCCGGCCCGCGACGATGGTGCCGCTGATCTCGGCGCCGACGTGGTCGACGGTCTCGACCTCAAGGCCCAGGCCGATCAGCGCCGCGGCGAGGTCGCGGGCGCTGGTGCCCTCGGGCAGGTCGGTGTAGTCCCTGAGCCAGGAAACGGGGACGCGCATCAGATCTCCATCCCGAACGCCGAGGTGAACCGCACGTCTCCCTCGACCATGTCGTGCATGTCCTCCACACCGCGGGCGAACATCAGGGTCCGCTCCACGCCCAGGCCGAAGGCCCAGCCGCTGTAGCGGCCGGTGTCGACACCCGCCGCCACCAACACGCGCGGATTGACCACGCCGCACCCGCCGATCTCGATCCAGCCCTCGGAGGAGCAGGTGCGGCAGGGGTTGGCGGGATCGCCCACCGAGGCCCCCCGGCACACGAAGCACTCCATGTCGACCTCGGCGGAGGGCTCGGTGAACGGGAAGTAGGAGGGCCGGAAGCGCGTGCGCAGCCCGCTGCCGAACATGGAGGCGACGAACGAGTCGATGGCGCCGCGCAGGTGGCCCATTGTGATGCCCTCGTCGACGACCAGCCCTTCGAGCTGGTGGAAGACGGGGGTGTGGGTGGCGTCCAGCTCGTCGGTGCGGAAGGTCTTGCCGGGAGCGACCACATAGACCGGCAGGTCGCGCTCCAGCAGGGCGCGCACCTGCACCGGCGACGTGTGGGTGCGCAGCACCAGCCCGGATTCGCCGCCTGCGGGCGACTCGACGAAGAAGGTGTCCTGCATCGTGCGGGCGGGGTGGTCGGGCAGGAAGTTGAGTGCGTCGAAGTTGAACCACTCGGCCTCGACCTCGGGACCCTCGACCACCTCGAAGCCCATGCCGACGAAGATGTCGGCCATGCGTTCGGCGACGGTGGTGACCGGGTGGCGGCCCCCTTGGGGCAGGCGCCCGGTGGGCAGGGTGACGTCGACGGCCTCCTCGACGAGGACGCGGGCGTCGCGCTCCTCCTCCAGTTCGGCTTGGCGCCGCTTGAGGGCCTCGCCCACCTCGCGGCGGGCGCCGCCCACCCGTTTGCCGGCCTCGGCCTTGGCCGCAGGCGGCAGTGCGCCGATCTCGCGGTTGGCCAGGGCCAGCGGGGAGCGGTCGCCGGAGTGGGCCAGGCGCGCCTGCTTGAGCTCGTCAAGCGTGGCGGCCGCCGCGATGGCGGCCAGCGCCTCGTCGCGCATCCGGGCGACCTCGTCGGGATGCAGCGCGGTCACTTCGACCGGATCGTATTCGTTATTGGGTGCAGACATGGATTTTCGCCTCGCCGCCCGCGCCGATGGCGGGGCGGCCGTCACGGCCCAGCGCAAGGAGCGCATGGGCTCAAGCCGACAGGGAACTCGGATGGCACCGCCCGCCGCAATCGCTCCCGGATGCGCTTACGCGAATTCGGGGGTACCGGCGGGCACGGTAAATCGGAACTCGGCACCGCCACTGGGCGCGCGCCCGACCGTGATCTCGCCGCCGTGGGCCTCGATCAGCCCTTTGACTATGAACAGTCCCAGGCCGGTGCCGCCGCGGCGCCGGGTGCGCCAGAACCGCCGGAAGACACGCGGAACGGCGTCGGGCGCGATGCCCTTGCCTTCGTCGCGTACCGACACAACGGCTCCATCCTCGTGCGGCTCGATCACAATGGTGACAGTACCAGCGCCGTGCCGCACGCCGTTTTCGACCAGGTTGGCCATGATCTGGCCGATCTTGTCGGCATCGAGCCAGAGTTCGGGCAGCGGGCCGCGGACGTCGAGGCGGTAGCGGTCGGCGGGCTCGCCCGCGGCCACGCGGCCGGCGACCAGTGAGCGTGCCAGCTCGGCGAGGTCGACGACCTGCTTGCGGATCTCGACCCGGCCGGACTCGATGCGCGAGACGCTCAGCAGCTCGGTGATCAGCCGGGTGACGCGGTCGGCGTCGGCGTTCACGGTTTCGAGCATGAACATCTTCTGCTTGTCGGTGAGCCGTTCCCACTTGCCCAGCAGCGTGGCGGTAAAGCCCTTGACGCTGGTCAGCGGCGAGCGGAGCTCATGGGCGACCGTGGAGACCAGATCGGCGCGGCTGCGTTCGCCCCTGGCCCGGTGCGAGGCGTCGCGCAGCGTGACGACCAGCCGCGCCAGTTCGCCGCTCGGGGATTCGCGCACGTAGCGGGCCGCCATCAGGATCTCGCGGCCGTCGGCCAGGTACAGCGGGCGCTCGGGCTGGCGGGTGCGGGTGCGCAGACCGCCATAGGGGTCGCTGCACTTCCACCAATCGCGGCCGTCGGAGTCGTGCAGCGGCAGCACGTCGCGGAAGTCGCGGCCCAGCGCGGCCGCGGATCCGGTGCGGGTCAACCGCTGGGCCAGGCGGTTGAAGGTGACGACGCGGCCTTCGTGGTCGGCGATCAAGAGGCCGTCGGGAAGGTCGTCGGCTGAGAGCGCGGGCGCTGGGCCCGCCGCCTCGGCGCCGCCGCGCTCCCCTGGTTGGTCGCCGCCCACGACCGCCTCCCCACACCATGATGTGACCGCCCGCCGGGTTAATTACCCGCAGGCACCGCTCGCTACGCTCCGCAGAATCCGCTGCGTGCGCCGATGGCGAAACGCTCCCTCAGCGGTTCACCGGCGGCCCGTAGATGAGGGGTTGAGCGTATCGGCAACACGGGGGATGCGGGCAACCCGCCGAACGCGGGAAAACCTGGGCATAGGCCGGGAAGGGCGGCCCGCGGCGTGTCTTGGCAGCGCTCGCGGCCGCTGAGCGAATCTACCCGTCTCGCGGGTGACTACGCCTCTGCCGCATAGCCGGCGGCGCGGCCTGGTGTACCAGCTTTCGTCCGCTGCTGGCGCGCAGTGGTGTACAGGCACACCGCAGCGGCAGTGGCGAGATTCAGGCTTTCGGCCGCGCCGTAAATCGGGACGCCGACCGCGCCGTCGGTGAGCGCGACGGTCTCCTCGGGCAGGCCCCACGCCTCGTTGCCGAAGACCCAGCCAACGGGGCCGTCGAGTTCGGCGGAGTCGGCTACGGCGTGCAGGTCGCGTTCGCCCCCGCCATCGGCGGCGAAGACGCGCGCGCCGGCGGAGCGCAGGTGTGCCACTGCCTCGCCGACACCGGCACCCACAACAATGGGCAGGTGGAACAGGCTGCCGGCGGAGGCGCGCACGCACTTGCCGTTGTAGGGGTCGACCGAGGCGTCGGTGAACACGACCGCATCGGCGCCGGCTGCGTCGGCGGTGCGCACGACGGTTCCGGCGTTACCGGGGTCGCGCACGTGGGAGAGGACGGCGACGAGCCGCAGCGGGCCGAGCCCGCTCAGCGGCACGTCGACGAAGTCGCAGATGGCCAGCAGCCCCTGGGGGGTGACCGTCTGCGCCAGTTCGGCCATGACCTCCAGGCCGACCCGGTGGACCGCCGCACCGTGCCCGTGGGCGGCCTCGATCAGTTCGGCGTGGCGCTGGGCGGCCTCGGCGGTGGCGAACAGCTCGTGCACACGGCCCGGCGCCGCCAAGGCTTCGCGCACCGCCTGCGGCCCCTCGGCGAGGAACCGGCGCTCACGCTGGCGGAACGCGCGCTTGGCGAGCCGACGAGCCCCCTTGATACGGGGGGACCTGGCACTCGTGAACTCGTGGCTCGCCATTGCGTCGCGTCGGTCTGCGGACGGGCCGCTCAGGCCGCGCTCTTCTGCTGCACGTCGGCGGGCAGCGCGTTCTTGGCGGTCTCGACAAGGGCGACAAAGGTCGGCTCGTCGTTCACGGCCATGTCGGCGAGCATCCGGCGGTCGACTTCGACACCGGCCAGCTTGAGGCCCTGCATGAGCCGGTTGTAGGTCAGGCCGTTGGCGCGGGCGCCGGCGTTGATGCGCTGGATCCACAGCTTGCGGAACTGCCCCTTGCGATCCTTGCGGTCGCGGTAGGAGTAGGTCATCGAGTGGAGCATCTGCTCCTTGGCCTTGCGGTACAGGCGCGAACGCTGACCGCGGTAGCCGCTGGCCCGATCCAGTACGACCCTGCGCTTCTTTTTGGCGTTGAGAGCCCGCTTCACGCGTGCCACTGTGACTCCCTCGTGGGTAGACGTTCGCCGGCCGTCCACCGCGATCCCGTGAGCACGGGCGCGGTGCGCCCGCCGGAGGGACCCGGCCGGACGGACCGGACGGAATGGAACCCGGCTCCAGGCCGTGTTCGGTGGGGCACCGCCCTATTCCGCGGCGCGGGCCACACAAGTGCGCCGCTCGCTGCGGACGGACCCGCCGAACACGACCTAACCGAGCAGCTTCTTGATCTTCTTCGCGTCGGCGGGGGCCATCTCGACCTCGCCGCTGAGGCGACGGGTGCGCTTGCTCGACTTGTGCTCAAGCAGGTGGTTCTTGTTGGCGCGGCGGCGCATGATCTTGCCCGAGCCGGTCACCCGGAAACGCTTGCTGGCCCCGCTGTGGGGTTTGTTCTTCGGCATACTCGCCGTCGTCTCCTAATCATGGTCCAGCCGCCGGTTCTCCCGGCAGCACGACTGCTCTTCGCACGGCCATCGGCGCGCAGCACTCCGGCACACGGCGGCGCACCTCCGCCTCCCCGAGGGGTGGCGGCGGTACACCGCAACGCATCGACATACCCAGGGTGCCGGTATCCGGCCCCCGGCCGGCGGGATCAGGTCCCCTGGCCGGCCTCGGCCTGCTCCTCCTGGCGCTGGTCGCGCCGCGCCTTGGGGGCAACGGCGCGGGCCTCGGCCTTGTGCTCGGAGCGGCGCTTGTGCGGCCCGAGAACCATCACCATGTTGCGGCCGTCCTGTTTGGGCTGCGACTCGACCGCCCCGAGGTCGGCGACATCGTCGGCCAGCCGGGCAAGCAGCCGGCGTCCCAGCTCGGGACGGGACTGCTCGCGGCCGCGGAACATGATCGTCACCTTGACCTTGTCCCCGCCCTTGAGGAACCGCACCACGTGACCCTTTTTGGTCTCGTAGTCGTGCGGGTCGATCTTGGGGCGGAGCTTGATCTCCTTGATGATCGTGTTCGACTGGTTCTTGCGCGATTCGCGCGCCTTGACCGCGGACTCGTACTTGTACTTGCCGTAGTCCATCAGCTTCGCGACCGGCGGGCGGGCCGTTGGCGCAACCTCGACGAGGTCCAGCTGGGCCTCTTCGGCGAGGCGCAACGCGTCCTGGACGGGCACGATGCCGACCTGTTCGCCGTTGGGACCGACGAGTCGGACCTCGGCCACCCTGATGCGGTCATTGATGCGGGGCTCAGCGCTGATGGGACCCCTCCCTAGCATTGTCGTAATTCTTATGGGGGGTCACCCGGTCCTTGTTCGGACCCGAAAAGCGAAAACCCCGCCGGCGGTGTGCAAGCGGGGTGATCCACCGAAACGCGCCAATACCGGCTGAGCGGGAAAACCGCCGCCGTGACGCGCCGCCGCCGTTGCCGACGGCGTCGAGCGGCAACCACGTTGCCGCCGACCGGAACCCGGACGGGGAGTACCCCGACGGGTGGGAGGATCCGCCTCCGCTTACGCGCGTCCGATGCAGTACGCACCGGATCAAGTTCAGGCCACCATGCTATCAGGAGTTCCGCTGCGCTCGGTCACAAGCGCCGGGTGACACAGCTGTTGCAACACCGGTGGCAGACCCGGGTATTCCCCCGCACCCCGGGCACGCCCGGCGCGCGGGGGAAACCGGAACCGGCTAACCGCGTCCCAGCTCGGCCAGGCCGGCCGTCCGCATCGCCGCCACCGGCGCCCGGTCGGCGCCGGTCATCAGTTCCACCTGGCGGGCCGCCTGGTGCAGCAGCATCGCGAACCCGCCCACGACCGCGCGCCCGGCCGCCTGGGCCGCGCCGGCCAGTTCGGTCGGCCACGGGCTGTAAACCACGTCGAACACCGCCGCACCGCAGCCGGCGACCGGCTCGGCAAACGTGTCGCCGGCGCCGGCGGGCAGGGTCGAGACCACCACGTCGACGTCCAGGTGGCGGTGCGGGTCGTGTTCGATTCCGGCCAGCCGCGCCGTGGCGATGTGCAGCGACATGCGCTCGGCCGCCGCCACCACCCCCGCCGCACGCGCGGGCTCGCGCGCCAGCACCGTGATCGCGCCGTCGGCGGTCGCACCCAGCTCGCGCAGCGCCGCGACCGCCGAGGCGGCGGTCGCACCGCCGCCCAGGACCGCTGCGGTCGAGACCCGTTCGATGCCCGCCTCGCGCAGCGCCGCGACCATTCCGTACACATCGGTGTTGAAGGCGCTGATCCCGCCGCCACCGAAGACGAGGGTGTTGGCGCCGCCGACCTCGCGTGCGGCCGCATCGGCGGAGCCGGCCAGCCGCAGCGCCTCGCGTTTGAGCGGCATGGTCAGGCTCAGCCCGGCCCAGCTCTGGTCGCAGCCCTTGAGGAAGCCCGCCAACTCGTCCTCGCCGCACTCGTGGCGCCCGTAGCTCCACTCGCCGTCCAGGCCGAGCGCAGTGTAGGCGGCCGTGTGCAGCGCCGGTGACAGCGAGTGCGCCACCGGTGAGCCCAATACGGCCGCCCGCCTCACAGGTCGCCCCGATTCTGCTGGAACTCCTGCTTGAGCTGCAGGAACTCGGTGTGGGTCTCGGCGAACTCGGTCACGCCGTTCTTCGGGTCGGTGGCCACGAAGTAGAGCCAGTCGCCTTGGGCCGGGTTCAGCGCGGCCTTGATGGCGGCGCCGCCCGGGCTGACGATGGGCCCGGCAGGCAGGCCCTTTCGGCCGTAGGTGGCGTAGTCGCTGCCGCTGGACTTGCACTCGGCCAGCTGCTGGCTGTTCAGCGCGATCCCGTACTCCCCGATGACGTAGAAGCAGGTGCTGTCCATGCCCAGCTCCATGCCCTGCTCCAACCGGTTGTAGACCACCCGGGCGACTTTGGGCATGTCCTCGGTCGAGCCCGACTCCGCCTGGACGATGGCCGCGACCGACATGGCCTCGTTCGGGGTCAGCCCCCGCTCTTCGGCCGTCTTCTCCAGCGAGACCTGATCGGCCGCCTGGTGGAAACGGTCGACCATCCGTTTGAGCAGGTCGGCGGGCTCGGCGTCGGCCGGCATGTCGTAGGTGTCGGGGAACAGGTAGCCCTCGGCGCCCTGCTCGGCGTAGTCGGGCAGGCCCAGTCCCGCGCCGTCCTCATAGGCGGCCCGCAGGTCCTCCATGGGGATGGCGGTCTGCTCCGACAGCAGTTTCAGGATCTCGCCGGAGCGCAACCCCTCCTTGAAGGTGATGTGGGCCCGCACCCGCGAAGAGGGATCCATCAGCATGGCCACCGCCGCCTCGCCGCTCATGCGCGCGCGCAGCCGGTAGGTGCCGGGAGCGACGCTGCCTTCGGCATCGTCCAGCTGGTTGAGGAACGCCCGCGGGCTGGCTACCACGCCCTCCTCGGCCAGGCTCTGGGCGATGCCCGTGCCCGTTGCACCCTGCTCCACGACGAACTCGACCTCGCCGCTGCCCTGGCCCTCGTAGTCGGGCGGGAACAGATAACCCCACCCGAAGTAGCCGCCCGTACCCAAAACCGCGACCAGCACCACGACCAGGACGATGACCGGGCCCTTGCGCGGCCCGCGCTCCCGGCCGCGCTGTTTGCGGGCCGAACGCTGCGAACGGCCCCGCGATCGGGAGGAGCCGTGCTCGGCGCGCCGGGACCGCCGCGACCGGCGGCCGGATCCGCCGCGGCCGTCGTCGTCCTCGTCGCCATCATCGGCACCGTCAGCGCCGTCAGCGCCGTCCGCGCTTTCCGGGTCGTCCGGGCCATCGGGCGGGGGGTCGGCGGGACCGCCCGACCGCCCGCCGCGTCTGCGCCGCGGTCGGGCGCCGGTCTCGTCGGCCGGCTCCCCGCGTCCCCGCCGGCGCCCGCGGCGCGGAGCCTCTTCGTACTCGGGCTCGTCCTGCTCCTGCTCCCGGTCCGGCTCGTCGCGGCGGGGCGGGGCGGCGGTTCCGGTATCAGCGCCGGCGTATGCGGCGTGGGTGCCGGTGTCGCCGGTCGGGCCGGAGCGGCGGCGCCTGCCGGCATGCCTGCCATCGCGGCCGTCGCCGCCTGCGGCTTCATCGGCGCCGGCGCCGCGGTCGTCGACCGCGGGGAACGCGCCCGAGTCGGGATCGGCAACGGCCGGCATCGATCCGGTGTCGCCGCGCCGGCGGCGCCCGCCGCGCGATTCGTCGGGCGCATCGTCGCCACGCGGGCGCTTGCGGCGCACCGGAACGGCGTCGAAGTCCAGGACCCGGGGCTGCGGCGGTTGGAAGGCGTCGTCGGCTTCGCCGGGGGCGGGCCGGGTCCAGGCCAGGTGCTCCTCGGCCTCCTCATCCGGGCGGGATCTGCGGCGGCGCCCGCGCGAGGTGTCGCCGTCGGCGGGCACCTGCGGCTGCGGCCCGGTGGCGGGGCCGGGAGGCGCGGGTTCGGCCGCACCGCGGTGCCTGCGCCCGCGGGGGCGGTCGCCTTGGGCGTCCTCCCAGCGCGGCGGGCGTTCGTCGTGGCCGGGGCCGCCTGGCGGATCGGCGCGCCCGGGCCAGGGGTCGGTCAGCGGATCGGCGACCTGGCCGGACCGAGCGGCGGGAGCTCCGTAAGCCCGGGGGCCGGTGCGCGGATCGGCGTAGGGGTCGGGCTCGATGTTGCGCCCTCCGCTGTAGGGGCGGGCGGCATAGCCGTCATCGAGCGGGTCGGGTTCGGGTTCTCGGCGCCGGCGCCCCCGCCGGCTGAAGCCGGGGTCGCCGCCGCCGTCGTCGTAGGGGCTGCGGTCGTTCATTCGCCGCTCCCGACGGTCTCGCCGGGCGGGCGGCCGCTCCGGCGTTCGGTGTCCAGGGCGCTCTGCAGCAGCACCACGGCCGCGGCCTGGTCGACGACCGAGCGCCGCGCCTTGCCGCCGCGGGCTCCGCGCCGGCCGTAGGAGGCGCCGGCGCGCAGCTGTTCCTCGGCGGTGACGGTGGTCATCCGCTCGTCCACGAGGCGCACCGGCACGGGCGCGAGCCTGCGTGCCAGCGTGTCGGCGAAGGCGCGCGCCCGGCGCGCCGACGGCCCCGCCTCGCCGGACAGCGAGGCGGGGTAACCGACAATGACCTCGCGGGCCTCGTGCTCGAGCACGAGTTCGGCCAGCCGGTCCAGATCGCCGGTTCCGCGGCGGACGGTCTCTGCAGGGGTGGCGAGCATGCCGCTGGGATCGCTGAGCGCGACCCCGATCCTGGTGCTTCCGGGATCCACCGCGATTCGTACGCCGTGCCTCAAGAAACGGGCTCCCCCATGCGGGGGCCGGGAAGGGCGTACATCGGGGCTGCGGGAGGTCTGGTACTCAACTCCGGTGTCCTTTCTGCCCGTGGGGGCGGGTCAGGAGGTTTCGTCGACGCGCTGCTCGACCGCGCGCAGGGCGCTGTCGACGGCGGAAGGGTCGCTGCCGCCGCCCTGGGCGAGGTCGGGCTTGCCGCCGCCTCCGCCGCCGAGGGCCCGTGCCGCCAGGCTGACCAGGTCGCCGGCCTTGAGGCCGCGGTCCTGGGCCCGTTTGTTCACCGCGATGACGATGACCGGGCGGTCGGCGGGCACCGCGGTGAGTGCGACGACGGCCGGGCTGTCCTCGCCGAGGCGCCCGCGCACGTCGGTGGCCAGGCGGCGCAGGTCGTCGGCCGTGGTGCCGTCGGGGGCGCGGTGGGTGGCCAGCAGCGCGGACCCGTGCGTGCGGGCGCCGGACGCAAGCTCGCCGGCACGCTCCAGCACCTGGGCCGAGCGCAGCTGCTCGATTTCCTTCTCGGCGCTGCGCAGCCGCGTGACGATGGAGTCGATGCGCTCGGGCAGCTGCTCGCGGGGGGTCTTGAGCTGCTCGGAGAGCTGGCCGACCAGCAGCGACTCCCGCGAGAGGCGGCGGAAGGCGTCGATACCCACGGCGGCCTCGACACGCCGCACGCCCGAACCCACCGAGGACTCCCCCAGCAGCTTGACCACGCCGAGCTGGCCGGTGGCGCCGACGTGGGTGCCGCCGCACAGCTCGCGCGAGTAGTCGCTCATCTCGACCACGCGCACGCGGTCGCCGTACTTCTCGCCGAACATCGCCAGCGCGCCCATGGCCAGCGCCTCCTCCATGGAGGTCTGGAAGTCGCGCACCTGGATGTCGCCGGACAGCACGGTGTTGACCTCGTCCTCGACCGCGGCGAGTTCGGCGGTGTCCAGCGGCTTGGCGGCGGTGAAGTCGAAGCGCAGGCGGCCGGGGCGGTTCTCGGAGCCGGCCTGGCCGGCCGAGGGGCCCAGGGCGTTGCGCAGGGCCGAGTGGATCAGGTGGGTGGCCGAGTGCGACCGGGAGACCGAGGCGCGGCGGTCGGAGTCGATGACGGCTTCGACGCGGTCGTCGCGGGCGATCGCGCCTTCGCGCACCGTGCCGCGGTGCACGAACAGCCCGGGCACGGGCCGCTGCACGTCGTCGATGTCGACGGTGCCGCGGCCGGGTGCGGAGATGGTGCCCTTGTCGGCGAGCTGGCCGCCGCTTTCGGCGTAGAAGGGGGTGCGGTCCAGCACCAGTTCGACTTCGTCGCCCGCTGAGGCCGCGCCGACCGGCTCGCCGTCCACGACCAGGCCCAGTACGCGGGAGTCGGCCTCGTGGTCGGTGTAGCCGAGGAAGTCGGTGGCGCCGGCGTTCTCGAGCAGCCGCCCGTAGACGCTGACGTCGGCGTTGCCCAGCTTCTTGGCCTTGGCGTCGCGCTTGGCGGTCTCGCGCTGTTCGGCCATCAGCGAGCGGAACGTGTCCTCGTCGACGTTGAGGCCCTGCTCGCCGGCCATCTCCAGGGTGAGGTCGATGGGGAACCCGTAGGTGTCGTGGAGCTGGAAGGCGTCGGCGCCGGAGAAGGTGGTGTCGCCGGCCGCGCGGGTTTTCTCGGCGGCGCGGGCGAACAGCGCGGTGCCCGAGCGCAGGGTCTCGGCGAAGTTGCGCTCCTCGGCGTCGATGACGCCGTGGATGGTGTCGGCGTTGGCGCGCAGCTCGGTGTAGATGTCGGACATCGCGTCGATGGCGGTGCCGGTCAGGTCGTGCAGGTACAGCTTGTCGTCGCCGGAGAGCAGGCGCAGGTTGCGGATGGAGCGGCGCAGGATGCGGCGCAGCACGTAACCGCGTTTCTCGTTGCCGGGGTGCACGCCGTCGGAGACGAGCATGGTGGCGGTGCGCACGTGGTCGGCGATCACCCGCAGGCTGACGTCGGAGCGTTCGTCGACACCGTAGGCGGTACCGGTCAGTTCGGCGGCCCGGTTCAGGATGCGGCCCAGGGTGTCGGTCTCGTAGATGTTCTCGACGCCCTGCAGCACGGCGGCCATGCGTTCGAGGCCCATGCCGGTGTCGATGTTCTTGCGGGGCAGGTCGCCGAGGACCTTGTAGTCGGTCTTGGTGGAGCCGGGGCCGCGCTCGTACTGCATGAACACGAGGTTCCACACTTCGAGGTAGCGGTTTTCGTCGGCGATCGGGCCGCCTTCGACGCCGTAGTCGGGACCGCGGTCGTAGTAGATCTCCGAGCAGGGTCCGCAGGGGCCGGGGACGCCCATCGACCAGTAGTTGTCCTCCATGCCGCGGTGCTGGATGCGCTCCGGGGGCACGCCGACGGTGTCGCGCCAGATGGACTCGGATTCCGCGTCGTCGAGGTAGACGGTGACCCACAGCTTCTCGGGGGCGAAGCCGAACCCGCCCTCGGCGACGGGGTCGGTGAGCAGCCGCCAGGCGAAGGGGATCGCCTGTTCCTTGAAGTAGTCGCCGAAGGAGAAGTTGCCCAGCATCTGGAAGAACGACGCGTGCCGCGAGGTCTTGCCGACTTCCTCGATGTCGACGGTGCGCACGACCTTCTGCACGCTGGTGGCCCGGTCGTAGGGGGCCGTGCGCTGGCCCAGGAAATAGGGCTTGAACGGCACCATGCCGGCGTTGACCAGCAGCAGCGTGGGGTCTTCGGCGACCAGGCTCGCCGATGGGACCACGGTGTGTCCGTTCTTCTCGAAGAATGCGAGGAAGCGGCGAGCGATTTCTGCCGTCTCCATCAGCGGCCGTCCTTCGTGTCGGGGGCGCCGAGGGCGCCGCGGGGTCGGGTGGAACGGCCCGGGAGTTCAACCGGCAGGGCGGGGAGGTCGCTGCCGCTGTCGTAGCGGCTCTGCAGCTCAGCCTCGCGCTGCCGCATAGCGTCGTGGACGTCTTCGTTGAACTCGCGGAGGGCGGCGCGGTAATCGGCGACCTGGTCCTCGACGCGGCCGGCGATGCCCGCCGGGCCCCACGCACGGGCCGTGCGGTTGAGCTTGTGCACAAGATACCCGCCGAGCGCGGCACCTGCGACAAGATAAAGCAGGCGGGTGATCATGACCGCTCCTTCCTGCGGCGGCTGCGCACCAGGGCCAGTGCCCGGCGCTGGCCCAGCACCCGGCGCACGCCGTAGGAGATCGAGGCCGCCTTCACCAGCGGACCGGTCACCACCGAGCGGGTCAGCGCGGTGACGGTCGAAACGTCCTCGGTGGTCGTGGCGATGTTAGCGGTGATCTCGTCGACGCGGTCCAGGGAGGTACCGGTGCGTTCGACGGTGTTGGCGACATCATCGAGCATGGGGCGGGTCCGCTCGCCGAGTTCCGCGACGACCTTGGTGGCCTCCGAAAGGAGCTTGGTGAGCTTGACCAGGGCCACACACATGAAAGCGGCCAGTACCGTCCAGACCACCGCCGCGATGAGCGCTGCTACGTCTCCTGCGGTCAGCATGCAAGACTCCGTTGGCGATTCGGGGTGGCGGTATCTCCGGCGACGGCACTGGGGGGCCGTCCACCTGTCTTTTCCGCGGCGGAGGATCCGGTTACCGGCGCCTCAGGTCGGCACCGGGCCGACGGAATGCGGAGATCCGAATATGCCGACCCTACCGTGTCCGACTCCGTTGTGCCCGTGGTCGTGCGGCGTGTACGGCCGCCGATTCGCAGGCGGGGCCGCGGACAGGCCGACATCGACGTAAGACCCGAAATGTCGCAGAATCAAGGCATCGTACTCGTTTCCGCCATGGCACCCGATGGCGCAGCCCCCCCGTGCAGACAGGACCCCAATGAGCCGCCACGCTGAGCGCGAGATCTCCGTTCTGGTACCGCCGCACCTCGCCCCGCTCTCCCCCGGAGACCCCGAGGCAGTGGGGCCCTACGTGCTACTCGGGCGTATCGGCGCCGGCGGCACCGGGACGGTCTTCGCCGGGCTCGACCAGAGCGAGGCGGACGACCCGCTGGTGGCGGTCAAGGTACTGCACCCCTGGTCCGCCCAGGAGAACGCCGACCGCACGCGCCTGGAGGCGCGGCTGAGCGCGCTGTCGGGTGTCGACGGCCGCTGCTACACGCCCCCTGTCGCCTTCGACACCGCAGCCGGGCAGCCGTGGCTGGCCATGCGTTTCGTCTCAGGCCTGCCGCTGGACGGTTTCGTCGGCGACCACGGGCCACTGGGCCGGGGCCGGCTCATCGCGCTGGCCGCGGCGCTGGGCGAAGGGCTGTCAGCGCTGCACAGCAAGGACGTGCCCCACGGCGATCTCAAGCCCGCCAACGTACTGCTGAACAGCAACGGGCCGCGCATCCTCGACTGCGCGCTGCCCGGCGACGGCGAACTGCTGCGCCGCACGGCAAGCCCGTGGATCGGTCCCGAGCGGCTCGCGGGCGGCGAACCTTCGGCCGCGGCCGACATCTTCTCGTGGGGGGCGGCCGTGGTCTTCGCCGCCACCGGCCGCCCGCCCGCGGAGGACGACGGGGCCTCGGCGGCGGCCAGCCCGTGGTTGGAGGGGGTGCCCGGCGAGCTGCGGCCGATCGTGCGCCGCGCGCTCTTCGACGATCCCGGCGACCGCCCGACGGTGCGCGAGGTGCTGGGCGCCACCATCGCGGCGTGGGAGGCCATCAGCGGCTCGGGGGCCGCGCCGGCGAGGGGCACGGCGGTTACCCAGCTGCTCTCGCGGGAGTGGCGGGGCATCGTCGAGCCGGGCCGGCTGCCGCGGCTGGTCACGTTGGGCAGCCGCAAGCGCGGCGACCGCGGGCGCACCGCGCTGATCGCGGGCGCTTCGCTGGTGGCGCTGGCGCTGATCGGCGGCGGGGGCTACGCGGCTTATGCGGCGCTGAGCGGTGCGGGCGCGGATCAGGCCGCCCCGGCACCCTCGCCCACCGCCTCGCCGTCGCCCGATGCCCGCCAGGGCCCGCCGATCGTGCGGTTCGACCCGGCCGAGCAGGACAACCCCGCGGAAGGCCCCTGGGTGTACACGGTGGTCGAGCGCCGCCCTTCGGCCCCCGAAACGCCCTCGGCCACGATCCCCCTCGCCGAATGGAGCTCGCAGTGGCGGCCGGCGGGCGAGGACGCCCGGCAGGAGGCGGTCATCACCGCCGAAACCGAGGTGCTGTGCGGCCGGTTCTGCGTTCCCGGCCCGGGATTCATCGAGGACGACCGCGGCACCTACGAGATGACCGGCCAGGACTTCATCGACTACCTCGGCTGGGGCGAACCGGTCATCGCCGAGGTGGAGTTCGCCGAGGGCGGCGGGGACGGCGGCCCGCGCGAGATCACCCGGATCACCGAGGTCTATCCCACACCGGCGCAGTAGGGCGGGCGGATCGGTGCGGCCGGCCGGCGCACCGCCGGGCCCGGGCGGTTCAGGACTCCGGGGGACCGCCCGCCGAGCCGGTACCCTCGCCGCGCAGGACGCCCTTGATGCGCGCCAGGACCTCGCCGAAGCGGCGCTCGGCGCCGTGCGTGGTGGGGGTGTAGTACTCGCGGCCCACCAGCGCGTCGGGCGCGTACTGCTGCGCGGCCACACCGCCCGGGTGGTCGTGGGCGTACTTGTAGCCGGCGCCGTGGCCGAGTTCGCGGGCGCCCTTGTAGTGCCCGTCGCGCAGATGGGCGGGTACCGGTCCGGCCCGGCCCTGGCGGACGTCGGACATCGCGGCGTCGATCGCGCCGATCACGGAGTTGGACTTGGGCGCCAGTGCGATGTGCACGACCGCCTGGGCGAGGTTGATGCGCGCCTCGGGCAGCCCGATCAGCTCCACAGCCTGGGCTGCGGCGGTGGCGACCTGCAGTGCGCTGGGGTCGGCCATGCCCACGTCCTCGCTGGCGTGCACGACGACGCGGCGGGCGATGAAGCGGGGGTCTTCGCCGGCCTCGATCATCCGGGCCAGGTAGTGCAGGGCGGCGTCGGGGTCGCTGCCGCGCATGCTCTTGATGAACGCGCTGATGACGTCGTAGTGCTGGTCGCCGGTGCGGTCATAGCTCACGGCGTGGCGGTCGACGGCGCGCTCGATGTCGGCGGTGGCGATCTCGGTGCGGTTGCCGGCGACCAGGGCCGCCGCCTCCAGGTAGGTCAGCGAGCGGCGGGCGTCGCCCCCGGCCAGCCGGATGAGGTGGTCGGCGGCGTCGGCGGCCAGGGTGTAGCGGCCGCCGAGGCCGCGTTCGTCGTTCAGCGCGGCGTTGAGGACCCCGCGGACTTCGCCGTCGGTCAGCGACTCCAGGGTCAGCAGCAGCGAGCGCGACAGCAGCGGGCTGATGACGGAGAAGAACGGGTTCTCGGTGGTGGCTCCGATGAAGCTGACCCAGCGGTTCTCGACGGCCGGCAGCAGGGCGTCCTGCTGGGTTTTGCTGAAGCGGTGCACCTCGTCGACGAACAGCAGGGTGCGGGTGCCGCGCATGCCCATCTGGCGGCGGGCGTCGTCGATGACCGCGCGCACGTCCTTGACTCCGGCGCTGACCGCGGACAGTTCGACGAACCGGCGCTGGGTGACGCGGCTGACGACGGTGGCCAGGGTGGTCTTCCCGGTGCCGGGCGGGCCCCACAGGAACAGCGACATCGGGGCGTCGTCCTCGACAAGGCGGCGCAGCGGGCTGCCCTCGCCCAGTAGGTGGGCCTGGCCGGCGACCTCGTCGAGGGTGCGCGGCCGCATGCGCACGGCCAGGGGCTCCTGGCCGCGCTGGGCTTCGGCGCCGGCATCGTCGAACAGTGTTTCGGACACGCCACCCAGCCTAAGCGAGTGCGCGGCGGCGCCGCACGGTTGCGGGCGCCCGGTGCCCGCGGAGGCGCCGCGGGGCCGGGGCTGCATGGGCGCGGGGCCGGTGCGGCCCCCTGCGGGGCCGGTGCGGCACCGGCGTTATCCGGCGGGTTCGGGCTCGGTCATCCGCGCGATGAGCAGTGCGATGTCGTCGCCCCGACCGGCGGGGGTGAGGTCGATCAGGGAGGACGCGGCGGCCTCGACGTCGTCGGCCAGGTTGCGCAGATGCGCGCCGACGACGCGCATGCCCTGGTCCATGGGCATCTGCGCGCTTTCAACGAGTCCGTCGGAACACATGAGCAGGGTGTCGCCGGCGCGCAGCCAGCGCGTGGTGACCGGGTATTTGCTGTCGCCGTCGACGCCCACCGGCGGGCCGGTTTCGGGCTCCCACAGGTCGTAGGCCTCGGGGGTGGCGATGACGGCGGGCGGCTGGCCGGCCCAGGCGGCCTGCATCTCGCCGCTGTCGAGGTCGAGTACGAGGTAGCCGCAGGTGGCGAAGATGATCTCGCCGGTCTCCGACAGCAGGCGGTTGGTTTCGGCGAGGACGACTCCCGGGTCGACCTGGTTGCTGGCGTAGGCGCGGAAGGCGACGCGGATCTGGCCCATGGCCGCCGCGGCCTCGACCCCGTGGCCCTGCACGTCGCCGACGACCAGGCCCACGCGGCGGCCGGGCAGGCGGATGACGTCGTAGAAGTCGCCGCACACGCGCCAGCCGGCGCGGGAGGGCAGGTAGCGCACGGCGATGCTGAGTTCGGCGAACTGGGCGATCTGCGGAGGCAGCATGCGCTGCTGGATGGCGTCGGCGAGCTGCAGTTCCTCCTGCTGGCGGCGGACGCGCTGCAGGGCCTGGCCGGCCAGGCCGGCGAGAGTGAGCATGAGTGCGCGTTCGTCGGGGGTGGCGTGGTGCGGCTCGCTCCAGGCGACCTGCCAGACACCCAGGGCGACCCTGCGGTCGCCGAAGACGGGGATGGTGGCCCACGACTGGGCGGTGGTGCGGTGCAGGAACTGCGAGACGGCGGGGAACCGCTCCATGATCTCGGCACGGCTTTCAAAGAAACGGGGCTGGCGGTCCTGGACGACCGCGCCGATGGGGTGGTCGATGTCGGTGGTCTCGTGGTCGCCGACCAGTCCCATGGGGCCGGGGGTTCCATCGGGGTCGGCGGGAGAGGGGCGCAGGCGGCCTTCGTCGACGAGCATGACGCCGGCGCCGGTGCCGCCGAAGATCGGGACGAACTCGTCGGTGAGCAGCCCGGTGACCTCTTCGACGGTGGTAGCCGAAACGAGCTTGGCGGCGAGGTCCGTGACCTGGCGGCCCTGGGCGGCCTCGATCCGCCGGCGGTCGGCCAGCCTGCGGATGAGCTGGACGTGTTCGGTGACGTCGTCGAGGATGCCGACGAGCCGGGGCTGGTCGCCGCTGACGTAGCGGGCGCGGGCGTGCAGCGAGCGTTCATCGCCGACTTCGTCGAACATGCGGAACCGCTGTTCGTAGTCGCGGCCCTGCTGGGACGCCTCGATGGCGTCGCGGACCCGGGCGATGTCGTCGCGATGGACCCGGGCGAGGAACTCTTCGAGCCCGCGTGCGCCGCCGGCCAGCAGCCGACCCAGCGGCGAGGGGCCGAACAGCTCTTCGAGCCGACCGGTGCGCAGGTCGAGGGTCCACAGGGCGGTGTCGGCGTTCTCGGTGCGGAGCTCGCTGATGGCGCGGAGGGTTTCCTCTTCGCGCAGGGATTCGCGGAACACCGCCACGACTCCGGCGGGTTCGGAACCGGGGTCGGCGGCGGGCAGCGCGCGGGCCTCGGCGACCACGCGGTAGGGCGTGCCCTCGTAGTTGACGGTGACCAGCGCGCGCTGGGGCGCCGGGGCGCCGACCAGGGCCGCCCGGTGCAGCCGCCAGGCGGATTCGGGGTCTTCGCAGGCGAGAACCTCGGGCCAGGGGCGGCCGGCGATGGCCGTGTGCGCCTGCCCGGTGAACTCGGTGAAGGCGTCGTTGGCAAGCGTGATGCCCGCCCCGCGGTCGGCGACGATCATGGCGGCGGGAGCCGAGCCGAACGCGGTATCGGCCCGGTGGCCGGGATCGTTTCCAGGCGGTGCCGAGGCACCGGCGAAGCCGCCTGTTGAGCCGGTTGCACCGTTCACGAATAGATCATCCCTGTTTCGTCACCGACGCCCTTTTCGCGCAGTTGCGCGACTCCTCCCCGGACATCCGATTCGGCTTAGTCTAGCGAGAGTGCCGCTCGTTCGTGCAGGTGAAGGCCGCCCTCTACCCAGCCGGCCCCGCGGTCTCCGCGATCCTTCGGCCGCCCGTGCACCATTCAGCGCACAAGAATACGAAAAACAAAGCGAATCCCAGGGACACCACCGAATCCAACGGCCCCGCAGTGCGGCATTCGACAGAATCGTTACGCCAGCGTGACCGGCACCGCACATCTGCGTAAAGGCCGCCCCCAGCCTATGCCACCCGCCCACCGCGCCGCGCGCAGCCGACCGCGCCGGAAAAGTCCCGACTAAAATTCGGTCATGCGTGAACCAAAGATCAGTATCGAATCCGCCATCAGGAACGCAATCATCATCCGCAACTGGACGTGCCGCCTCTGCAGCTACAGCAACCCCGACAACGAAGACATCTGCTGCCAACGCTGCGGCGCCGCAAAGAAATAGCGTCCGATACCGATACCGCGCACCGCACAGCTTCGGAACGCCTCGGCCGCCGCTGCGCAAACCGCTATCTTCCAGCGGCCGCGGCCGGCCGTGCGGGCTTGGCTACCCGGGGCGTTTCGGCTGCGGCACAAACCCGCACGTCCGGCTGGAAACACCTGCGCCGGCAAACCCGCGGACCGGCGGACCCGGCGCGGAACCGTGTAGGCGAACACGGCACCGGTGCAGGAGCACCCCGGCCGCAGAGCGGCTCCTGCCCCGGGAGAGGCAACGGCCCGGAGACCGCAGCCTCCGGGCCTGACTTGCGGACCGCTCCTATGCCTGGGCCGCGTCCTCGGGGACGTAGTCGATGCCCGCTTCGGTGCGCTGGTCCGGAGTGATCTCGGTCGGCGCGCCGGTGAGCGGGTCGCCACCGGAGGCGGTCTTGGGGAAGGCGATGACCTCGCGGATCGTCGACTCGCCGGCCAGCAGCATGATGATGCGGTCCCAGCCCACGGCCAGGCCCCCGTGCGGCGGCGGGCCGTACTTGAAAGCCTCAAGCAGGAACCCGAACTTCGCCTCGGCCTCGGCCTTGGTCAACCCGAGCACGTCGAAGACCCGCTGCTGCATCTCGGCCCGGTGGATACGGACCGAGCCCGAGACCAGTTCATAGCCGTTGAGGACCAGGTCGAAAGCGCGCGAGTTCGCCGACCCGGGGTCGGTGGCAAAGGTGTCCTCGGCCTCGACCGCGGGCGCCGTGAAGGGGTGGTGCAGCGCCGTCCACGTGCCGGGGTCGTCGCCCTCTTCGAACAGCGGCATGTCGGTGATCCACAGGATCTCCCACCGCGACTCGTCGATCAGGCCGCACCGCTTGCCGATCTCCGAGCGGGCGGCGCCCAGCAGCTCCTGCGACGCCTGCCGCGGCCCGGCGGCAAAGAACACGGCGTCGCCCGGCTGCGCACCCGCCGCTTCGGCCAGACCCGTGCGCTCGGCCTCGGCGATGTTCTTGGCGACGGGCCCGCCCAGCGTGCCGTCCTCGTGGACGAGCACGTAGGCCAGGCCCTTGGCCCCGCGCGCCTTGGCCCAGTCCTGCCAGGCGTCCAGCTCCTTGCGGGTCTGGCCGGCGCCGCCGGGCATCACGACCGCGCCGACATAGGGCGCCTGGAACACGCGGAAGGGGGTGTCGGCGAAGAACCCGGTGAGTTCGGTCAGCTCCTGGCCGAAACGCAGGTCGGGTTTGTCGGACCCGAACCGGCCCATCGCCTCGGCAAAGGGCATGCGCCGGAACCGCTCCGGCAACTCGACGCCGCGGACCTCGCGGAGCAGGCGGGTGAACAGCCGCTCCCCCACGGCGAACAGGTCGTCCTCGTCGACGAAGCTCATCTCCAGGTCGATCTGGGTGAACTCCGGCTGGCGGTCGGCCCGCAGGTCCTCGTCGCGGAAGCAGCGCGTGAGCTGATAGTAGCGCTCCATGCCGCCGACCATCAGCAGCTGCTTGAACAGCTGCGGCGACTGCGGCAGCGCATACCAGTGGCCGGGCTGCAGACGCACGGGAACCAGGAAGTCGCGGGCGCCCTCAGGCGTGGACCGGGTCATGTAGGGGGTTTCGATGTAGACGAAACCGCTGTCCTTCATGACCTCGTGGGCGATGTAGGTCGCCTGCGAGCGGACACGGATGTTCTCGGCCATCTCCGGCCGGCGCATGTCCAGGTAGCGGTAGCGCAGGCGGGTCTCCTCGGAGATCTCCTGGGAACCGTCGAGGGGGAAGGGCAGCGGGGCCGACTCGCTGAGGACCTCGATCTCGTCGGCGACGACCTCGACGGCGCCGGTGGGGATCTCGGGGTTCTCGTTGCCCTCGGGCCGTACCCGTACCGAGCCGGTGACCTTGATGCAGTACTCCGCGCGCAGGTCGTGGGCAAGGTCGTCCTCGCGGACGACGACCTGGACCACGCCCGATGCTTCGCGGAGGTCGAGGAAGACGACGCCGCCGTGGTCGCGGCGGCGGGCGACCCACCCGGCGAGGACGACGGTCGCTTCTGCATGCTCGGCGCGTATGGCGCCGGCGTCATGCGTGCGGATCAACGGGGTTCTCCTTCAAAGTTTCACGTACCTACCCATCTTGCCTGACCTGCGCGTCGGCGCGGTCCCCTGCGCCGGGGGCCGGGCCGACCCGCTATCTCGGCGCCCGGCGCGGGCGGCGGGCCGACGGGGTGGGTGTGCGGTGGTTCTGCTGCTCGTCATCCTCATGGGACCGTCTCGTGCGGCCGGCGGTGCCGGTTGGCCGTGTCCGCCTGCGCTGGGCGGCGGGTGGCCCCGGTCCGCGGCGGCGGGGTCAGCGCGCCCGGATATCCGCCAGGAACGGGTTGGTGGCGCGCTCGCCGCCGATGGTGGTCTGCGGGCCGTGGCCGGGACGGACCGCGGTGTGGTCGGGCCAGTCGCGGCAGACGTGTTCGAGGCTGCGCATGGTCGCGTCGTGGTCGCCGCCGGGCAGGTCGGTGCGTCCGATGGCGCCGGCGAAGAGCAGGTCGCCGGTGAACAGCACGGGCTCGCCGGTTTCGCCGCCGGCCGCCAGGCCGTAGCAGACCGACCCGGGCGTGTGGCCGGGGGTGTGCTCGACGGAGAATTCGAGCCCGGCCAGCTGCAGGTACTCGCCGCCGGCGAGCTCGCGCAGGTCGTCGGGCTCGTCGGGCGCCTCGGCACCCAGCAGGGCCCGGACCTGCTCGGCCATGCCGGGATCCAGCCCTTTGGCCGGATCGCTCAGCAGCGGGCGGTCGGCCCCGTGCACGTAGACGGGGATGCCGTGCTCGCGGGCAATCGGGGTGGCCGACCAGATGTGGTCGAAGTGGCCGTGGGTCAGCAGCACCGCGGCCGGCACCAGGCCGTGCTCGGCGGCGCGGGCGGCGGCCTGCGGGGCGGCGTCCTGGCCGGGATCGATGACCACGCACTCCGCACCCGGGTACGCGGCCGCGGCGACCAGGTAGCAGTTCGCGGCAAGCGGCCCTGCGGGAAAAGCGGAGATGAACACGGTGGGTGCTGACTTCCTCTCGAACGGCGCGTCGACCGGGCGCGGGGGCGGCGGCCCGTGCCCGCACCTGAGCCTATCGAGGCGCGGGGCGCACGGCGACCGGGTCGGCCCTTGTCCGCATCCTGCGCTTCGTGCCGACACATCACCATTCGATCACCGCCCGACGCGCGGCTCTTTGCCAAACGCCCCGTCAGTGTCATATTGGTCGCGTCGCACCCGTCCGGGCGTTCCGGGCGGCATGCCTCGACGCGGCGGGTGGCCGCTGATGTGCGACGACGCTGACAGGAGGCGGACGGTATCCGGTGAGGTGTGCGGATATCGTGCATAGTCACGGCAGTTCACACCCCGGCTCCCGGGCCAGTGGCTGCCGGACCATCCGGACCTGGCGTTGCGCCAGGCTCATGACTGCTGGAGGACACGGTGACCACGGACCCCTGGGGCCGCGTTGACGACGACGGCACGGTCTACGTGCGCACAAGCGAGGGCGAGCGCGTCGTCGGATCGTGGCAGGCGGGCGCACCCGAGGAGGCCCTCGCGTTCTTCCGCCGCAAGTACGACTCCCTGGTGACCGAGGTCGACCTGCTGGAAAAGCGGCTGCGCACCACCGACCTGTCGGCCGCCCAGGCGCTGTCGAGCATCGACAAGCTGCGCACCGCGGTGCGCGAGGCCAACGCCGTGGGCGACCTCGACACCCTGGCCGGGCGCCTGGACACGCTCACCGAACAGGCCGAAGAGCGCAAGGTCGAACAGAAGCAGGCCCAGGACAAGGCCCGCGTCGAGGCCCGCGAGACCAAGGAGCGCATTGTCGCCGAGGCCGAGCGGGTCGCCGAGGAGACCACGCACTGGAAGTCCGGCGGCGAGCGCATGCGCCAACTCATCGACGAGTGGAAGGCCGCCCCGCGCACTGACCGGCCCACCGAACAGGCGCTGTGGAAGCGGATGTCGGCGGCGCGCAACGCGTTCTCCAAGCGCCGCAAGGCCTACTTCGCAGGGCTCGACCAGCAGCGCGAACAGGTGCGCGAGGAGAAGGAGCGCATCGTCGCCGAGGCCGAGTCACTGACCGGTTCCACCGACTGGGGCCCCACCGCCGGGCGCTACCGCGACCTGATGCAGCAGTGGAAGGGCAGCGGCCGCGCCGACCGCACCAGCGAGGACAAGCTGTGGGGCCGGTTCAAAGCGGCGCAGGACCGGTTCTTCCAGGCGCGCAATGCCTACTTCGCCGAACGCGACGCCGAACTGCGCGGCAACGCCGAGGCCAAGGAGCGCATCCTGCACGATGCGCGCCAGGAGCTGGCCGAGATCACCGACCCGCGCGAGGCCCGCGCGAGGCTGCGCGGCTTCCAGGAGGCCTGGGAGGAAGCCGGCCAGCTGCCGCGCGACGAACGCGACCGGCTGGAGGGCGCGTTCCGCAAGCTCGAAGAGGACATCCGCCGCGCCGAGGACAGCGAATGGCAGCGCACCAACCCCGAGGGGCGGGCGCGGGCCGAGTCCACCGCCGGCATGCTGCGCGATTCGATCGCTCAGCTGGAGGACGATCTGGAGGCCGCCAAGTCGCGCGGCAACGACCGCCGGGTCCGCGAGGTCGAGGAGGCGCTCACCGCCCGGCGCGCCTGGCTGGACGAGGCCCAGAAGGCGCTGGACGAGATGAGCTGAGCCGCGGCGGGGCCACGCGCACACCGCCGGCCCCGCCGGTCCCCCGGCCGGTGCGGCCGGAGCCGGTCGGCAGCGCCGCGGGGCGCTGCGCGTCGCCTGCGGCGTTCGGGCCCGGGGCTCATCCGGTCTTTGCGACCGTGAGCACCACTGCGGAGTCCTCCAACGCCTCAAGCGACACATCCTCGTGCGGCACAACCAGCAGGTCGTTCGTCCTGCCTTCCCAGCTGTCGCCGCCGGCCTTGAGCCGCACGCGCCCGCGCAGCACCAGCACGGTGGACTCGCCCGGGTTGGGGTGCTCGGACAGGGAGTTGCCCCGGGTCAGGGCGATCAGGGTCTGGCGGAGGGTCTGCTCGTGGCCGCCGTAGAAGGTTTCGGAGCTGCGCCCGGCCGAGGCGGTCGAGGCGGTCTCCATGTGCTTGCGTGCCAGGGCGTCCAGCGAAAACTTGTTCATGCCAGCAGTCTGACCGTTCGGCCGCGGCTCACACCCGCAAAACGCCGCACGCCCGCACCGCCCGCCCCCGTGAGCCCCGCTAGTTCTTCATCCGGTAGACGTCGTACACGCCGTCCACCCCGCGCACCGCCTTCAGGACATGGCCGAGGTGGGTGGGGTCGGCCATCTCGAACGTGAACCTGCTCAGTGCCACGCGGTCGCGGCTGGTCTGCACGGTGGCCGAGAGGATGTTGACGTGCTGGTCGGAGAGCACGCGGGTGATGTCGGACAGCAGCCGCGAGCGGTCCAGCGCCTCGACCTGCAGCGCCACCAGGAACATGGAGTCCTCGGTGGGCTGCCACTCGACGTTCACCATCCGCTCGCGGTCCAGCGCGCGGGTGTTGACGCAGTCGCTGCGGTGCACCGAGACACCGTTGCCGCGGGTCACGAACCCGATGATGCTGTCGCCGGGCACAGGTGTACAGCATTTGGACAGCCGCACCCACACGTCGGAGTCGCCGTCGACGACCACACCCGGATTGCCGGCCGGGCGCGGCCGGGGCCGGGCCCGGGTGGGCAGGGAGGACTCGGCGATGTCCTCCTCGGCGCTGTCGATGCCCCCGAGGGAACCGACGAGCTTCTGCACGACGTTCTGCGGACCGATGCGGCCCTCGCCGACCGCGGCGTAGAGGGAATCGACGTCGCCGTAGCGCAGGTCGCGCGCCAGGGCGATCAGCGCCTCGCCGCTGAACAGTCGCTTTATCGGCAGTTCCTGCTTGCGCATGACGCGGGCGATGGCGTCCTTGCCCTGCTCGATGGCCTGCTCGCGGCGCTCCTTGGTGAACCAGTGCCGGATCTTGTTGCGCGCGCGGGCGCTCTTGACGAACTGCAGCCAGTCGTGGCTGGGCCCGGCGTCGCTGGACTTGGAGGTGAGGATCTCGACGGTCTCGCCGTTGTGCAGCTCGCTTTCGAGCGAGACCAGCCGGCCGTTGACCCGCGCCCCCACGGTGCGGTGGCCGACCTCGGTGTGCACCGCGTAGGCGAAGTCGACGGGGGTGGCGCCCTGCGGCAGCGCGATGACGTCGCCCTGGGGGGTGAAGACGAACACCTCCTGCACCGACAGGTCGAACCGCAGCGACTCCAGGAACTCGCCGGGGTCCTTGGTCTCCTGCTGCCAGTCGATGAGCTGGCGCAGCCAGGCCATGTCGGCGGTGCCCTTGGACTTGGCGGCGTCGCCGCGGCCGGTGTCCTTGGTGGCGCGCTCCTCCTTGTACTTCCAGTGCGCGGCGATCCCGTACTCGGCCCGGCGGTGCATGGCGCGGGTGCGGATCTGCAGCTCAACGGGGTTGCCGGAGGGGCCGATGACCGTGGTGTGCAGCGACTGGTACATGTTGAACTTGGGCATCGCGATGTAGTCCTTGAACCGTCCGGGGACGGGGTTCCACCGCGCGTGGATGGTGCCCAGGGCCGCGTAGCAGTCGCGGACGCTGTCGACGAGCACCCGCACGGCAACGAGGTCGTAGATCTCGTCGAAGCCGCAGTTGCGGGCGATCATCTTCTGGTAGATCGAGTAGTAGTGCTTGGGTCGCCCGCGCACCGTGGCCTTGAGCTTGGCTTCGCGCAGGTCGGCCGATACCGCCTCGATGACGTCCTGCAGGTAGACGTCGCGGCGCGGTGCCCGTTCCGAGACCAGGCGGGCGATTTCGTCGAACCGCTTGGGGTAGAGCGTGGCGAACGCGAGGTCCTCGAGTTCCCACTTGATGGTGTTCATGCCCAGCCGGTGGGCCAGCGGCGCGAAGATCTCCAGGGTTTCGCGGGCCTTTTTCTCGCGCTTGGGCTGGGGCAGGTAGCGCAGCGTGCGCATGTTGTGCAGGCGGTCGCACAGCTTGATGACCAGGACCTTGATGTCGCGGGACATGGCCACGACCATCTTGCGCACGGTTTCGGCCTGGGTGGCCTCGCCGTACTTGACCTTGTCGAGCTTGGTGACCCCGTCAACCAGCTCGGCGATTTCGTCGCCGAACTCCTTGCGCAGCTGCTCCAGCGTGTAGGGGGTGTCCTCGACGGTGTCGTGCAGCAGTGCGGCGGCCAGCGTGGGTTCCTGCATGCCCAGCTCGGCCAGGATGGTGGCCACGGCCAGCGGGTGGGTGATGTAGGGGTCGCCGCTCTTGCGTTTCTGGTCGCGGTGGTAGTGGGCCGCGACCTCGTAGGCGCGCTCGATCAGCCGCACGTCGACCTTCGGGTGGGTCGCACGCACGGTCTTGATCAGTGGTTCAAGAACCGGGTTCATTGATACCCCCCGCTGTGCGCCGAGTCGGGCGAGTCTGCGCCGCACGCGCACACTGGACGACGGACCGGCCGGAACCGGAGTGGCGCTGGGCCGGTCGGCTGCTTCCGGCGCGTCGGTGTCGGACGGGGTGCCGGTGCCCGCGGGCAGGTCGGCGGAGGGCGCCGGGGCGCCGGGCTCCTGCCCGTTCGGGGGCGCCCCGTGCAGGGCGGCGGAGGCCGCCTCGGCCGGAACCGCGTCTCCTGCCATGGACATCCCTCCCGCGGCTGATCCCGGAAGGACCGAAGGCGCTTCCCCTGTTAAGGGAGGCGCCGCACCGCGACGGTGGTCGCCGTCGCGCGGCCCGCCGGGTCGGCGTCTGCGTCGTGAACGACAGGTTTCACCTGGCCCAACGCGTCACCGCAGCTTCGTATGCCCGCGAGTCTACTGCCGGTTGACCGGCCGTTTTCGCATGTCGGGGCAGCTGGAGAGGGGGTCCGGGCGAATGCTTCGGACACCGGCCTCTAGAGCACGGCGAGCGCGTGCGGCTCCACGTCGGTCAGTTTCCGCCGGCCCTGGAGGAAACCGAGTTCCACGAGGACCGAGAATCCCACGACCGTACCACCCGCTTTGTCCACCAGTTCCACCGCGGCCCGTGCCGTGCCCCCGGTGGCGAGGACGTCGTCGACGATCAGCACGCGGCTGTGGGCACTGAGGGCGTCGGCGTGGATCTCCAGTGTCGCGGAGCCGTACTCCAGATCATAGGAGGCCGCATAGGTCTCGCGCGGGAGTTTTCCGGCCTTGCGCACCGGCACGAAAGCGGCGCCGAGCTCCAGGGCCACCGGAGCGCCGAGGATGAACCCGCGGGCCTCCAGCCCGAGCACGACGTCGACCGAACCTGGTTCGTGGCGTTCGGCGATCCCGTCGACCACGGCCCGGAAGCAGGCCGGGTCGGCCAGCAGCGGGGTGATGTCCTTGAAGACGACCCCGTCCTCGGGGAAGTCGGGCACGTCGCGCAGTCCGCCCTTGATCAGGTCGGTCAGGTCAGCGGACATGGTGGAGGGGGCCTCGCCTTCGTGGTCGGCACGGCGCCGGAGGGGCGGCCGTGCGGCGGGGGTGGGCAGGGATCGGGCATAAGCGACTGCGGGCCCCGCGCGGCGGGGCCCGTACGGTCGCGCCCCGAACTAGGAGGGGCCGTCTTCCTTGCCCGGGAAGTCGGGCCGGTCCTCGACCGGGGTGTCGTCGCTGGGCTGCACGATTTCGCCGATACCCGCCTTGAGCATCCGGATCCGCGTGCCCGGGGAGATCTCAAGCTCGATCGCATCGTCGCGCAGCTCAACCACGGTGGCGTAGAAGCCGGCCTTGGTCAGCACTTCGACACCCGGTCGCAGCTCGTTCTGCATCTTGGTTTCCTGCTGCTTGCGCTTCTGCTGCGGACGCAGCACCAGCAGCCAGAAAACCACAACGATGAGCACGAACGGCAGGGCCCTCATGAGGAGCCCGGTGCCTCCCTGGGCGCCCTCGGCCAAAATTGTCTGGGCCAGCACGGGGTGTCCTTCCATAGATCTTTGCGGCCTTCGCGGCGCGCGGCGCCGCTGCAGTGGCCGGTAGCCGCGTTAACAGCGTTCGCCACCGCAGGTCAACGCGCGGGCGGCGGTGTGTGTTCCCACCGCCGCGACCGCACGGGCATCGTTGCCGTTTCGCAAGGCGGTACCGTTTTCCGAGGCCGCTGCCCAGCTTACCCGCCGGCCCGCCCGGTCTTCGCGGTCGGGCGGCGGTGTCGCGGTCCGGCCCCGCCGCCGCACTGCGGCCTGCCTCAGGCGGCGCCGCCGGTGCCCGGTGCGGCCGGGGTGCTGCGCGAGGCCGCGCTGTCAGCGGCGGCTGCGGCGCCGAACGCCGCGTCGGGCGGGGGTTCGATGCCCATATGGCTCCAGGCGTCGGGGGTGGCGATCCGCCCGCGCGGGGTGCGGGCGATGAAGCCCGAACGCACCAGGAACGGCTCGGCGACCACCTCGACGGTTTCGGGTTCCTCGCCCACGGCCACCGCCAGTGTCGATAGGCCGACCGGGCCGCCGCGGAACTTGGCGAGCAGCGCCTGCAGCACCGCGCGGTCCAGCCGGTCGAGCCCGTGGCCGTCGACCTCGAACAGCGCCAGCGCCGCGCAGGCGGTGTCGCGGGTGAGGTGCCCGTCGCCGTGCACCTCGGCGTAGTCGCGCACCCGCCGCAGCAGCCGGTTGGCGATACGGGGGGTGCCTCGGGAGCGCCCGGCGATCTCGGCGGCGGCGTCGGCCGCGACCTCCACGCCCAGCAGCCCGGCCGAACGGTGCAGGATCTGCTCCAGGTCGGCGGGGTCGTAGAAGTCCATGTGGGCGGTGAAGCCGAACCGGTCGCGCAGCGGCGCCGGCAGCAGGCCCGCCCGCGTGGTGGCGCCGACCAGGGTGAAGGGGGCGATCTCCAGCGGGATGGCGGTGGCGCCGGGCCCCTTGCCGACCATCACGTCGACCCGGAAGTCCTCCATGGCGACGTAGAGCATCTCCTCGGCGGGCCGCGCCATGCGGTGGATTTCGTCGAGGAACAGCACCTCGCCCGCTTGCAGGGTGGACAGCACCGCGGCCAGGTCGCCGGAGCGCTCGATCGCCGGCCCGGAGGTGATGCGCAGCGGGGCGCCGAGCTCGGCGGCGACGATCATCGCCAGGGTGGTTTTGCCGAGTCCCGGGCCGCCCGACATCAGCACGTGGTCGGGGGCGCGGCCCCGCCGTTGGGCGCCGCGCAGCACCAGCGACAGCTGTTCGCGGACCCGTTCCTGGCCGACGAAATCGTCCAGGCTCTTGGGCCGCAGCGCGCCTTCGAGGGCGGTGTCGTCCGGGTCGGCCTCAGCCGAGACGGTGTCCCGCTCGTAGTCGCTCATCTGCTCGATCTCCTATGCCCTGCTGAGTTTGCGCAGGGCGCTGCGCAGCAGCACGGCGACGTCGGGGGCGGTGTCGGTACCGGTGTCGGCTTCGGGGGCGACGGAGTCGGCGGCGGCCTCGGCGTCCTTGGCCGACCAGCCCAGGCTGACCAGGCCGGATACCACCTGCGGCCGCCACGCGGCGGACGCGGCGGGCCCCGCCGGGTGTTCGGGGGCCGCGGGAACGGCGGGGTCGGCTCCCGTTGCCGGGCCGAGCTTGTCGCGCAGTTCCAGGGCGATCCGCTTGGCGCCCTTGGGACCGATGCCGGGTACGCGGCTGAGCGCGGCGGTGTCCTCGGCCGCCACGGCCGCGCGCAACGTGTCGGGGGTGTGCACCGCCAGCATGCCCAGTGCCAGGCGGGGCCCGACACCCCCGGCCTGCTGGAGGCGCTCGAACACGTCTCGTTCGTCGTCGTCGGCGAACCCGTACAGAGTCAGCGAGTCCTCGCGGACCACCAGCGACGTGGCGACGGTGGCCTGCTCGCCGATGTGCAGGCCCGCAAGGGTCGCGGGGGTGCAGTGGACGGTCATGCCGACACCGCCCACTTCGAGCACGGCGGTGCCGCCGGCGCGGCCGGCCACCCGGCCGCTGAGGAACGCGATCACGGTGCAGGTCACCTTCCCTGGGGGTCGGGGGTCGTTCCGGGGCGGCGGGCAAGCTCGACCTTGCGGGCGAAGTCCTGCTGGGCCCGGGCTATGCGGGCCTGGGCGCCGCCGCGCCAGATGTGGCAAATGGCCAGTGCGACGGCGTCGGCGGCGTCGGCGGGTTTGGGGGCGGTGTCGAGCCGCAGCAACTTGGCGACCATGGCCTGCACCTGCGCCTTGTCGGCGCGTCCGCTGCCGGTGATGGCCGCCTTTGCCTCGCTGGGTGTGTGCAGCGCGACCGACAGGCCGCGCCGCGCCGCGCAGGTGATGGCGATGGCGCTGGCCTGGGCGGTGCCCATGACGGTGCTGACGTTGTGCTGGGCGAAGACGCGTTCGACCGCGACGGCTTGGGGGGCGTGGGTGTCCAGCCAGCTCTCGATGCCGCGCTCGATGCCCAGCAGCCGGTCGGCGAGGTCGCTTCCGGGGTCGGTGCGCACCACCCCGGCCGATACCAGCGACAGCGGGCGGCCGATCGCACCGTCGACCAGGCCCACCCCGCATCGGGTCAGCCCCGGATCGACACCCATGACTCGCACCCTGCTCCTCCCTCGCCGGCGCCGGCCGGGCGGTTGCGCCCGCCGATCGCCGCGGCGGCGTTGCCGGACGCGGCGAACGTGCCGAACACGTCGAACGCCCGTTCGCAGGCTCCGAGCCTACCGGGAAGGACCGACACCGCGTCTCCCCGCCTCCCGGCGCGTCCGCCCGGGGGCGGGGCCGCCGCGGCGCACCGCCTGTGCCGTTGTTGCACCGGCGGGCGCCGCGGGTCGCGCGCCGTGCGGTCACAACGCCGACACCGCCGCCATGACCACCGCGAACCCGTTGTACAGCAGACCGGCCACCACCGCCAACGCCACCATCCCGCATATCAGGGCGCTGGTCGGCAGGATCGCGGTGCGGGGCCGGCGGTGCCGAACAGCGTCAGCGCGAACTCGCGGGTGACGGTCCCGGTCAGCGGGCTGAAAGGTTCCTGTTCAGCGGCGGGCGCGGATTGCGGAGAGGTCTTCGCTGATACGGAACAGCACAACCAGCACCTCCAGCCCCACCCGGGTCAGCAGGACCGCCACGGCGCCGCCGACCAGGGAGCCCAGGAGCGAGAGCAGCCCGGCCAGCGGGTTCATGGCCATCTGGCCGAACGCACCGACCATCCCGCTGAGGGTGGAGATTCCGATCAGCACCAGCCAGAGGACGAACAGCGCCTTGACGATCCGGGTGGTGGCGAAGCTGCGGAATTCGAAGTCGAACAGCGCCGCGAAGAATCCCGGGGCGGGCGGCGCCGAGCCGGGGCCGGACGCGGCGTAGGAGTGCGGGGGCGGCTGCTGCGGGCCGGACCAGCCCGGCTGACCGGGGTGGCCGGTGCTGCCGGGATCGCCGGGTTGGCCCGGGTGGCCGGGCTCGGGCTGACGGGAGTATCCGGGGTGACCGGGTTCGTACGGGTTCTCGCCTGAGGGGGTCATGGCGTGCTTCCTCGATCATGGACACCGGCGGGGAGTGGTCACCATACCGGTTCCCACCTCGCCCCGGTGCGCGCCACCGCAACCGCGGGCGGCGGGCCGCAGCGGTGGCCGCCCGCTGGAGCCGGCGGCACCACCGCCGCCCTTGGCCGGGCACCCGAAACGCCGCACGCCCCGCGTCCGGAACCCGGGTGCGGGGCGTGCGGCGAAAGTGCGCTCGCGGTGCGGCGCGCTGCGCTATCCGATCTTCTCCAGTACTTCGTCGGAGATGTCGGCGTTGGTGAACACGTTCTGCACGTCGTCGCAGTCCTCAAGGGCGTCGACCACGCGCATGACCTTCTTGGCGTCGTCCTCGCCCACCGGGATCTCGACGCTGGGCAGGAAGGAACTGTCGGCGGACTCGTAGTCGATGCCGGCTTCCTGCAGCGCGGTGCGCACGCTGACAAGGTCGTTGGGCTCGCTGACGACCTCGAAGGACTCGCCCAGGTCGTTGACGCCTTCGCCGCCGGCCTCGACCACCGCGAGGGTGATCTCGTCTTCGCTGGTGCCCTCCTTGGGCACGATCACCACGCCCTTGCGGCTGAACATGTAGGACACCGATCCGGCGTCGGCCATCGAACCGCCGTTGCGGGTGACCGCCACCCGCACGTCGGAGGCGGCGCGGTTGCGGTTGTCGGTGAGGCACTCGACGAGCAGCGCGACGCCGCCGGGGGCGTAGCCCTCGTACATGACGGTCTGCCATTCGGCGCCGCCGGCCTCTTCGCCGGAACCGCGCTTGCGCGCACGTTCGATGTTGTCCAGCGGAACCGAACTCTTCTTCGCCTTCTGGATGGCGTCGAACAGCGTGGGGTTGCCATCGGGGTCCCCGCCGCCCATTCGCGCAGCCACCTCGACGTTCTTGATGAGCTTGGCGAAGAGCTTGCTCCGCTTCGCGTCGATGACGGCTTTCTTGTGCTTGGTGGTGGCCCACTTGGAGTGGCCGCTCATGCCTGTCCTTTCACCATGTCGACGAAGAGCCGGTGTATCCGCGGGTCACCGGTGAGTTCGGGGTGGAAAGAGGTGGCCAGCAGGCCGCCCTGTCGTACCGCGACGATCCTACCGGCACGCTCACCGTAGGCGATCTGGCCGAGGACCCGCACCCCGCCGCCGACGGATTCGACCCAGGGCGCGCGGATGAACACCGCCTCGAAGGCGCCACCGCCGACACCGTCGATGTCGACCCCGCCCTCGAAGGACTCGTGCTGGCGGCCGAAGGCGTTGCGCCGCACGGTGATGTCGAGCCCGCCGATGGTCTGCTGGTCGGCGGCGCCGTCGAGGACCCGGTCGGCGAGCAGGATCATCCCTGCGCAGGTGCCGTAGGCGGGCAGGCCCTCGCCGATGTGCTTGCGCAGCGGCTCCATGAGGTCGTAGCGCGCGGCGAGCTTGGCCATCGTGGTGGATTCGCCGCCGGGCAGAACCAGGCCGTCCACCCGGTCGAGGTCGGCGGGGTGCAGCACGGGCCGGGCCGCCACGCCCAGCCCGCCGAGCACGCGCAGGTGCTCGGCGGTGTCGCCCTGCAGGGCGAGTACGCCGATGGTGGGTGTCGCGGTCAACTGCTTCCTCGCTTCGATGGCATTGCCGGGGTTGCGCGGGTGCGCCGCCGGCCTGCGGCGCGGCGGTAGGCGCGGACCGCCCGGCCGCCGGCTCGGCCGCGGGCCGCGCCGGCGGCCGGGTCCGGGTTGGCGGGTGTTTACCAGCCGCGCCCGGCGTAGCGCTCGTTTTCGTCCAGGTCGTCGAGGTTGATGCCGACCATGGCGTCGCCGAGGCCGCGCGAGACCTTCGCGATGACCTCGGGGTCGCGGTAGTGCAGGGTGGCCTGGACGATGGAGTCGGCCCGCTTGGCGGGGTTGCCCGCCTTGAAGATGCCCGATCCCACGAACACGCTTTCGGCGCCGAGTTGGCGCATCAGCGCGGCGTCGGCGGGCGTGGCCACACCGCCCGCCGAGAACAGCGGCACCGGCAGCTTGCCGAGGCGGGCGACCTCCTTGACGACCTCATAGGGGGCCTGGATCTCCTTGGCGGCGCCGAACAGTTCGGCTTCGTCGAGGGTGCCCAGCCGGCTGATCTCGCGCCGGATGGAGCGCATGTGGCGGGTGGCCTCGACGACGTTGCCGGTGCCGGCCTCGCCCTTGGAGCGGATCATGGCCGCGCCCTCGGCGATGCGGCGCAGGGCCTCGCCGATGCTGGTGGCGCCGCAGACGAACGGAACGGTGAAGGCCCACTTGTCGACGTGGTAGGCCTCGTCGGCGGGGGTGAGGACCTCGGACTCGTCGATGAAGTCGACGCCGAGGGACTCCAGCACCTGGGCCTCGACGAAGTGGCCGATGCGGGCCTTGGCCATGACCGGGATGGAGACGGCCTCGATGATGCCGTCGATCATGTCGGGATCGGACATGCGCGCCACACCGCCGTGCTGGCGGATGTCGGCGGGCACCCGCTCCAGGGCCATGACCGCCACGGCTCCGGCGTCCTCGGCGATGCGGGCCTGCTCGGGCGTGACCACGTCCATGATCACGCCGTTTTTGAGCTGCTCTGCCATCCCGCGCTTGACGCGGGTGGTGCCGACGGCGCTGCCGGCGCTGCCGGCCGTAGTGTCAACGGTGCTGGTCACGGTTGCGGACTCCCAAGGCTCGGGCGGGCGGGGTGCGGGGACGGGCGGGTGTGCCGGAGACGGAACGGGGCACGTCAGCGGCACGGTCCGGGTGGTGTCCCCGATCCCATGGTAGTTCACCCGTTCGTATGGCTTCTGTGGTCGTCAACAGTGCGCAGGGCGCTGGTGTTCCAGCCGGGTGCCGGCACGGCGCGGACGGGCCCGGCGCGAGCAGGGCGCGAGCGGGCGCGAGCCGACGCGGACACGGCATGCCGCACGCGGATGCCCGCCGCCGCCCGCTCGGGCGCCGCGCGGCACGGTCACGGCACGGCGCCTGCCGGCGGTTCGTCGTCCATCTCGAAGAACTCGGGCATCGGGGCGCTGCCGGCCAGCCGCAGCAGCCGCACCAACCGGCTCGACCGGGCCTCGCGGATTCCGGCCACGGCGTCGTTGTAGAAGCGCCGGGCCAGCAGCACGCGTTTGGCCGCCGCCTCGACCTCGGCGAACACGTCCTCGTTGCCGCCGTGGGACAGGGCCAGTTCGGTGGCGAAGCCGGGTTCGTCCACCACCGCCCGCAGGGCGCGCGAAAGGTTGCTTTCGGCGAGCTCGCGCGCGCTGCGGCCGCGCCCGTGCGCGCGCCGCGCTTGGCCGGCGGCGTCACCCAGCAGCACCGCCGAGGCCGGTTCCAGCGCAGGCGACGATGCCAGCTCCAGCACGACCGCCCCGCGCCGCAGCAGCGCCGCATCCAGTGCGGCGTAGGCGGTCTCGACCCGGGTGTGCAGCCGGTCCAGCCGCCCGGCCCGCCACGACACGTACGCCGACAGCAGCACCAGCGCCGCAACGGCCAGGGCAACGGCGGAGGTCCATCCGGGCATCGCCGGCTACACGCTTTCCCGGCGCCCGGCGGTGACCGGCTGCCGGCCGCCGCCTCCGGACAGCACGGTCTCGTAGACGCGGACGACGTCGGTCGCCACCGTGCGCCAGTCGTAGGCGCGCACGGCCGCGCGGGCCGCGTGCGACAGTGTCTCGCGGCGTGCCGGGTCGTCCAGGAGTTGCTCGGCGCCGCGGGCCAGGTCGCGGGCATCGCCCACGGCGAACGTGTGGCCGGCCTCGCCTGCGCGCAGCACCTGCGAGAAGGCGGGGATGTCGCTGGCCAGGATCGGCGCCCCGGCCGACATCGCCTCGGCGAGTACGATGCCGAAGCTCTCGCCGCCGAGGTTGGGCGCGCAGAAAATGTCGACCGAGTGGTAGGCGCGCACCTTGTCGACATCGTCGAGCAGGCCCGGCACCACCACGCGTTCGCGCAACCCGGCCGGCACGCGTTCGCGGATGTCGCCGTTGGTTCCGGGACCCGCTACCAGCAGCCGCAGGCCGGGCCGGCTGGCGCCGAGCATGCCGAACGCTTCCAGCAGCACGCCCAGGCCCTTGCGGGGTTCGTCGAGCCGGCCCAGGAAACCGATCGCGCCGCCTTCGCCCGGCCAGCCGTCAAAGGGGCGGGCCTCGGCGAATCGGTCGACGGCCACACCGTTGGGGATGAGCACCGCGTCGCCGCCCAAGTGTTCCACGAGGGTCCTGCGTGCGGCGTCGGAGACCGCGATGCGGCCGTTGATCTTCTCCAGGGCGGGCTGCAGTGCGCCCGCTGACACGGCCAGCGCCCGCGAACGGGGGTTGGCGGCGTGGAACGTGGCCACGATCGGGCCCTCGGCCACCCAGCACGCCAGCAGCGACAGGCTGGGCGCCGCGGGTTCGTGCACGTGCAGCACGTCGAAGGCGCCCTCGCGGATCCAGCGGCGCACCCGCCCGGCGGCGCGGAATCCGAACGACAGCCGCGCCACCGACCCGTTGTAGGGGACCGGCACGGCGCGCCCGGCCGAGACCACGTAGGGCGGAAGCTCGGCCTCGGAGTCGCACGGTGCCAGGACCGACACCTCGTGCCCCAGGTGCAGCAGGGCTTCGGCGAGGTCGCCGACGTGCTGCTTGACGCCGCCGGGGACCTCCCAGGTGTAGGGGCAGACCAGACCGACCCTCATGGCCTCATTCGCCTCCGACTCCGGCTGGGACCGCGCCGCGGAGCCGGGGACCCCGGTACGGCGGGGGACACCGGTCCGCTACCCGCGGAACCCGGATTCTCACGGGGCGGCAGGTCGGCGGTGAAGACCCGCTGGAGCATGTGCCAGTCCTGGGGGTGCTCGGCGATGGCGTTCTCGAACACCCGCGCCAGCTCCTGGGTCATGGCCTGCACCCGCTCGCTGCGCCCGCCGGCGGCCGGCACCGGGATCTCCGGGTGGATGTGCACCCGCATGCGTTCGCCCGCATACCACAGGGTCACCGGCAGCAGAGCGGCGCCGGTGCGCTCGGCCAGTGCCGCAGGACCGGCGGGCATCCGGGCGCGGTGGCCGAAGAGGTCGACCTCCACCCCCCTTTCGGTCAGGTCGCGGTCGGCGAGCAGGCAGACGAGCCGCCCGCTGCGCAGCCGGCGGGCGAGGACCCCGGCGCTGTGGCCGGGGCCGCCGGTCAGCGGCAGGACTTCCATGCCGATGCCTTCGCGGAAGGCCGCGAACCGTTCGAACAGGGCCTCGGGGCGCACCCGCTCGGCCACCGTGGTCAGCGGGATGCCGCAGTGGGTGATCCACGCCCCCGCCAGGTCCCAGTTGCCCATGTGCGGCAGGGCGGCGACCACCCCGCGCCCGGCGGCGGTGTTGCTGCGGACGGCTTCGGCGCCGGTGCAGTCGACCCGGGCCAGGACCTGCTCGCGGGTGAGGGCGGGCAGCGTGAACATTTCGTAGAAGTAGCGAAGGTAGGAGCGCATTCCGGCACGGGAGAGCGCGCGGATGTGCTCGGGAGCGGCCGCGGGCCCGGCCGCACGCGCCAGGTTGGCCTCCAGTCGCAGCACACCTGCGCTGCGGCGCCGCCACGAACGGTCGGCGGCGGCGCGGAAGGCTGCGCGTCCTGCGCGCTCGGGTACGCGCCGCAGCAGCGCCCAGCACAGGATGTACAGCGCCGCCGCAACGCGTTCGCCCATTGCCCGACCGCCTCTCAGAAGGCTCCGGTGTCGTCGGCGTCGGCGGTGCTGCGCGGCCGGGTGAGCCGGTTGTAGGTCTCGATGAGCCGCTGCACGATGGTGACCCCGCTGATCGCGGCCAGCAGCCACAGCCCGACGGGCATCACGTAGGGCACGCCCAGCCCGCCCAGGCCTACGGCGACCAGGATGACCACCAGCCGTTCGGAACGTTCGGCGACCCCGACATCGCAGTTGGCGCCCAACGCCTCGGAACGCGCCTTGATGTAGGAGACACCGAACCCGCTGACCAGGCAGAACAGGGTTACACAGCCCAGGATGAGGTCGTCGCCGGCCCCGAAGAACCACACCGTCAGCCCACTGAGTATCGCGGCGTCGGAGAGGCGGTCGAGGGTGGAGTCGAGGAAGGCCCCCCACTTGCTGGTGCGGCCGGAGGCGCGGGCGACCGCACCGTCGAGCATGTCCAGCAACACGAAGATGGTGACGATCACCGAACCGACGTAGAGATATCCCAGGGGGTAGAAGACGAGTGCGCTGACGACGACGCCGAAGGCGCCGACGATGGTGACCATGCTCGGTGTGACACCGAGCCGGGCCAGCAGCCGGCCCAGCGGCAGCAGCATCCGGTCGGACAGGGGACGCAGGTATCTCAGCATGATCCCTCAAGATCGTATGGCGGAGGCGGGGGCGCCGGCCGCACGGCACTCCGGGGCGCCGTCAACCGGAAGGCGCGCCGCTTGGGGTCACGAACCGTGCTCCGGCCGGTCCAGGCGGCAGGCGGGGGTGCCGCCGGGCATCATGTGCCGGTGGCCGGAGATCCAGTGGTAGGCCGCGGCGCCGAGCGCGCGCAGGGGTGCCAGGCGCAGCAGCCAGCCGGCGACGGGCCATACCGGGCGGCCGCTGGACAGCAGCAGCACGCCGATGGCGTCGATGCCGCCCCAGATGCGCTTGCCTGCGGCGTCCAGCAGCAGGACCTCCTCCTGCGCGCGGCCCTGGGTGGCCGGCGAAAGGTCGCTGTGCTGCCAGGGCACCGTATGCAGCCGCGGCTCGACGAAGCGGCGGGCGAAGTGGACGCTGCTGGTGCAGAAGCCGCAGTCGCCGTCGAAGACCAGCACGGGTGCGGGATGCTGCGTGGCCATGGTGCTCACCTCCGGGGCGCTCGCTTCAGGCATCGGGCCAGGCTTGGGCGAGGGATTCGCGGGTCTGCTGGAGGAGCTCCGGCAGGACCTTGGTGCGCCCGATGACGGGCATGAAGTTGGTGTCGCCTTCCCAGCGGGGCACGATGTGCTGGTGCAGGTGCGCGGCGATACCGGCGCCGGCCGCGGAACCGAGGTTCATGCCGATGTTGAAGCCTTGCGGGGTGAAGGCGTTGCGCACTGCCGTGATACCGGCCTGGGTGAGCAGGGCGAACTCGGCGGCCTCGGAGTCGTCGAGGTCGGTGTAGTCGCCGACGTGGCGGTAGGGGCAGATGAGCAGGTGCCCGCTGTTGTAGGGGTAGAGGTTGAGCACGGCGTAGGCGGCCTTGCCGCGGGCGACCACGAGGCCTTCGGAGTCGGAAAGCCCGGGTGCGCGGCAGAACGGGCAGTCGTCGCCGGGTGCGGGGCCGCTGGGCTTGTTCTCGCCCTTGATGTAGGCCATCCGGTGCGGGGTCCACAGGCGTTCGAAGCCGTCGGGGTCGCCGAAGGGGGCATCCCGGTCGGCTTCGTTCATGGTGTGCTCACCTCACCGTGTCGTGTAGCGGCGCCGGGGACGGCGCCGCGGCCCGGCCCGGACGGCGCCGCGCTGTCTACTGGTCTCCAGCATATGAGGCGCGGCGCCGCGGAACCGAACCGTGCGCGGGCGCAGAGGTCACTCGGCGGATTTCTCGGCGGACTCCGCTGCGGGCGCCGGTGCCGCGTCCTCGGCCGCGGAGCCGGAGGTTCCGCCGACCGCGGCGGGAGCCGTGTCAGGGCCGCCGGAGCCGGCGCTGCCGTCGTCCTCGGAGTAGCGGCTGGCCAGCTTGACCGGCTTGCCGCGGGCGCGCTGGCGCAGCAGGTTGAGGATCTCAACGAACAGCGAGAAGCCCATGCAGGCGTAGATGTAGCCCTTGGGCACGTGGAAGCCGAGCCCGTCGGCGACCAGGGTCATGCCGATGAGCAGCAGGAACGCCAGCGCCAGCATCTTGACCGTGGGGTGTGCGTTGACGAAGCGGCTGAGCGGCGAGGCGAGCGCGAGCATGACGATCACGGCGATGACGACGGCCGCGACCATGACCCAGATGCCGTTGGGCTGGTCGCCGATCATGCCCACGGCGGTGATGACCGAGTCGAGCGAGAAGACGATGTCGAGCGCAACGATCTGGATCAGCACCGCGCCCATGGCCGCGCGGACCTGCGAGCCGGCGTGTCCTTCTTCGCCTTCGAGGCTTTCGTGGATCTCGTAGGTGGCCTTGCCGATGAGGAACAGGCCGCCGACGAGCAGAATGAGCGACTGCCCGCTGAACTCGACCCCGACGACGGTGAACAGCGGCTCGGTCAACCGCATGATCCAGGTGATGGAACCGAGCAGGAGCAGCCGGCTGATCAGCGCCAGACCGATGCCGAGCTGGCGCGCGCGGGCGCGCTGGCTCTCGGGCAGCTTGTTCGCCAGAATCGAGATGAAGACGAGGTTGTCAATGCCGAGGACGATCTCCAGCGCTGTGAGCGTGAAGAATCCGATGATCAGGTCAGTGGTCATGGCGGTGTCGTCAGCTCCGGGGATTCGGGAATCAGGGGGCCGGGGGGCAGGGGCGGGCGTCAGGAGTCTAGGGCATCCCGAGGTGTGGGTTCGGCCGGCACCCGCCGGGCGCGCGCGGCCGGATCAGGCCGGTGGCAGCCCCAGCAGTGTGCGCAGATGGCGCGGTGCCGGCGATCCGTGGGACAGCACGGTGTCGTGGATTTCGCGGGTGGAGGCGCCTGGCCGCGCGGCGCCGAGATCGCGCACGATGGCCGCGACCTCCTGGTAACCGACGTAGTAGGTGGACAGCTGCGCGCTGGAGAGCTGGGCGCGGCGCCACTTGCCGGCGGCCTCGCCCTCTTCTTGGTGCCCGCGTTCGGTGAGCAGCGACATGGCCTCGGATTCGGTCATGCCGCGGGCATGGACACGGACGTCCAGGATGGCGTTGATGATCATCCGCAGCCGGGTCTTGAGCTGGACCAGCCGCAGCCGCCGGTTGAGGTCGGGGTCGTCGGCGCACCAGCCCTCGTTCTGCAGGGCTTCTTCGGCATAGACGGCCCAGCCTTCGATGAAGGTGTGGCTGCTCAACGCTTGGCGCAGCCGGGTGCCGCCGGAGTAGCGCGCGGCGTGGGCGAGCTGCAGTGCGTGGCCGGGTACGCCCTCGTGGACCATGAGTTCGCGCAGCATGGCCGCGTTGTATTCGCGGTAGAACGACGCCTGGCGTTCGGCGGGCCAGTCGGCGGGCGGCGGCGCGACGGCGACGAGGGTGGGGCGTTCCGGCGCCGGCGAGAGCGGGCCGGGCGGATCGCAATAGGCCACGGCCATGCCGCAGCGGGATTCGGGCATCGGGATGACGCGCACCGCGTGGTCGGGAATGGTTGCGAAGTCGAGTTCGCGGACGCGGCCGACGAGGTGCTCCAGCGCCTGTTCGCAGGCGGGGCGCACGGTGTGTTCGGTGGTGGCGGCATCGGCGGCGATGCGGTCGAGGACCTCGCGGACCTGGCCCGGGTGGGGCGGTGCGCCGGCGAAGTCGGATGCGGCCTCGGCGATGGCTTCTTCGGTGGCGAGGAGATCGCTTTCGGCGCGGGTGAGCAGGGCGTCCTGGGAGAGCTCGGAGTCGAGCGTGTACCAGAGCCGGGCGGCGTGGTCGCGGGCGCCCAGGCGGGGATCGGAATCGGCGGTGTCGACCTGCGAACCCAGCCAGTCGATGTGGTGGCGCAGCGCAGCGGCGGCGGATTCGCGGGCGGGGTCGATTTCGGCGCGCAGGGACGGCACCTGTTCGAGGAGGGTGTCGATGCCGCCGCTGAGCAGGCCGAGGATGCCCGCAGCACGGTCGGCGGCGGTCTGCACGTGCACACGCGGCATGCCGGGGCCGCCGGCGAGGCGGGTGCGCGCGGTGTCGAGGAAGTCGGGGACGGCGGCGCAGCGCGCGGTCAGGGCGCGCAGGCGGTCGCCGGCGGGCAGGTCTTCGCCGGCGATCAGGCCGTAAAGGGCGTCGCCGGGCAGGTGCAGCAGGGGGTCCCAGGTCTGCGGGCGGAGTTCGGTGAGCTGCCACAGGTCGGCGAAAACGCGGTTGCGCAGCATCTCAAGGTCGACACGGTCGGCCGGGGGCAGCAGCAGGTCGTCGATTTCGTCGAGGGCGCCGAGGGCGTCGGTGAGCACGCCGGCCCGCCGGGAATCGGCATCGGCGGAGTGATCCGGGAGCCGGTCGGCGAAGCGGTGGTCGCCGAGTTCGTCGGCCCATTCGGGGGCGTCCTCGAGCAGCGCGTCGAGGATGCGTTCGCCGGCCGAGTGGAAGCGGTCGGTCATGGCGTTGGCGCCGGGATCGGGCTGGTCCTGGGAAGGGTCGGAAGTCATCGCCTGCTATCTTGCCTCCTCAGCGCCTGCGGCGCACCCCTTGTCCACAGGGTCGCGGGTGCCGGTACCGCGGCGCCGGGCCGGCGCCGGCGCGCGAGCTGAGAGAGGACATCCGTGCACAGCACCCGCATCATCCGCATCGTCGACCTGAGCAGGCCGATCGGCCCCGAGACCCAGGCCTTTCCGGGCGACCTCCAGCCGCACCTGGAGCGCTCGGCCACAGTCGCAGCCGACGGGTACAACTCCACGGGCGTGCACATGAGCTCGCACAGCGGTACCCACGCCGACGCGCCTTACCACTTCCTCCCGGACGGCCCGCGGCTGCAGGAACTGCCGTTGGAGCGGTTCACCGGGCCCGCGGTGGTGGTCGAGGCGACCGGACGCGCCGACCGCTCCCCCATCACCGCCGATGACCTCGGTGCCTGGCGCGACCGTTTCGTGCCGGGTGCGGTGGTGCTGGTGCACACGGGGTGGGCGGCTTACTACGGCACGCCGCGCTACTTCGACCACCCTTATCTCGACGGCTCGGCGGCGCGGCTGCTCGCAGATTCGGGGGTCCGCTGCGTGGGCATCGACGCGCCCAGCCCCGACTCCACACCGCACGGCCCGCATCCGCAGGGCGACTGGGCGGCACACCTGGCCGTGCTGGGAGCGGGCGGCACCATCATCGAGAACCTCTGCGGCCTGGAGGGGATCGACTTCGCCGACCCGCTGTTCTGCGCCCTGCCGATCCACCTCAGCAGCGGCGACGGCGCACCGGTTCGCGCCGTGGCCATGCAAACGGGTACGGGCACAACCGTGTAAGCCGCCGCGGGCACCGGCACCGCCACCTCGTGGCGGGCACCGCCCCGAGCACGAACGGCACGGGCCGGCGGGTCATCCCGCCGGCCCGTGCCGGGGCCGCGCCGACCCGCGGCGGGTCGGGCGCCGGCCCGCATATCGTTGCCTGCCTCCGGATGCCCGGCCGGCCCGGCTTACCTCCAGGAGCCCTGCCCGCCCGTTGACGTGGGCTGGCCCGCACTGCCGGGGTCTCCGACGGTGATGGCGTGCTCCACCAGGGTGATGAGGGTCTGCTTGGTGGAGGATCGGTCGCGCGCGTCCAGCTGGACGATGGGGATCTCCGGGCTGAGGGTGAGTGCGTCGCGTACCTCGGCGGCGGCGTGCGGGTAGTACCCGTCGAAGCCGTTGATCGCCACGATGAAGGGCAGCCGCGCCTCTTCGAAGTAGTCGATGGCCGGGAAGCAGTCGGCCAAGCGGCGGGTGTCGACCAGTACCACGGCGCCGATGGCGCCTTTGACCAGGTCGTCCCACATGAACCAGAAGCGGTGCTGGCCCGGGGTACCGAACAGGTAGAGGATCAGGTCGGAGTCCAGGGACACCCGGCCGAAGTCCATCGCCACGGTGGTGGTCTGCTTGTCCGGCGTCTTGGCGAGGTCGTCGACCCCGACGCTGGCGCTGGTCATGACCGCCTCGGTGGTCAGCGGCACGATCTCGGAGACGGAGCCGACGAAGGTCGTCTTTCCGACACCGAAGCCTCCGGCGACGACGATCTTGACCGACGTCATCGCACTCGCCGCGGCAGCGCCCTCGTCGGCCGCGCTAGAGCTTGCGAAGTCCACTGAGCACCCTTTCAAGAAGGTTGGCGTTGGGCCGACTGTCGGTGTTGTTCGACGACCTGATCTGCAGCAGTCCCTGTTCGGACATGTCCGCAACGAGCACCCGCGCGACACCGAGCGGAATACGCAGCAGTGCCGAAACCTCGGCCACGGAGCGCCATTCGCGGCACAGATCGCTGATGGCCTGGCACTCGGGAGTGAGGGTCCCCGATTCGGCGCGCGCCGTGTCGGTCGAGGAGATCAGGGTCTCCAGTGGCAACTGGGACTTCGGCTTGGTGCGCCCCTTGGTCACAGCATAGGGGCGCACCAGGGAACTGTGGGAGCTGTTGGCCGCCGCCTGCTGGTCGGCGTTGTTCTGGGTTGGTCGTGGAACGTCCGCGCCGCCCGGGCCGGCCGCCGGCGGCCTGGCGGCGCCGGCGGACTGCTGCTGCCCGAACCACGAGGCGTTCCCGGCATCTCGACTGTGAGGTGCCACCACGTCCTCCTGTCGGTGGTGGTTCAGTGGATTCCCGAGGTACGCGCCGCTGGAGTCAGCGCACGCCCGGCCCGCTCGACGAGCAGCGTCATTTCATAGGCGACCAGCCCGAGGTCGCACTCAGCGGCCGCGAGTACGGCCAGGCAGGAACCGTCGCTGATCGACATGATCAGCAGGAGCCCGCGCTCCATCTCAACGACGGTCTGCGCGACGGCGCCGCCCTCGAAGACCCTGGAGGCCCCTTGGGTCAGGCTCGACAACCCCGAGGCGATGGCGGCCAACTGGTCGGCCCGGTCCGCGGGGAACCCGGTCGAGGAAGCGAGTGGGAGCCCGTCCGACGAGACGACGATCGCGTGCGCAACATCCGGAACGCGGTTTGCGAAGTCAGTGATCAGCCAGTTGAGCTCGTTCACCGGTTGATTCATCTGCTCTCCTGTCCGTTTCGGCCGGGGGATCGGCGGCGGCCCGCAGGCCGGCCGTCGGCCGAGTGGGCTCCTGTAGTGACCTTATTCGGTTGCTTGCTGCTGATCATCACGGGACGTTCCGCTGATGGTAATCCATCGCTTTTCCGTGGTATGTCAGGGCCTCGGGGTGGTGGGGGGATGGGTTTCGGTTCGGGTCCGCGGCGAGTCGGACCGCGCCTGACCGTACTCGCACTGAGCACTAGTTCTCCTCGTTCTGCGGATCGCCGGCCTGGTTGCGGCCTTCCCGCACCCCGCGCTGGAAACCCGAGAAGCGGTTGCGCACCCGGTCGGCGGAGCGGGTCGGGACTTGCTTGACGTTCTCCGGTGTCGGAGCGGTTCCGGGCACAAGGTTTGCCTTCGGAACGCGTTTTGGCAAGCCCGAAGTCGTCAGTCCGCCCGCCATGGGCTCGGCGGCGGTCTGCGCCGCCTGCCAGCCGCGGTCGGCCTCCGAGTGCCACTCGTCCTCGGTGCGGTAGGGCTGCGCGGCAGCAGGATCGGTGCCGTTCTGGGGCTGTGCCGGGGTTTCGGCCCGCGGCCGGGCCGGGGGTTCGGCCGGCGGCTGGGCGGCGCCCTGCGGGCCCTGGTCGTGCTGCATGTGCTCATCACCGTGGGGCCCAGTGGATCCGTTCGCGCCGCCCGTTTCGGCGGGGGCGGCGTCGTAGCGCGGCCGTTCCGCCGCCTGGGGGCGCTGCTGCGGCTGCTCCGGGCGACCGCGTTGGGCCGCGGCACCGGCACCGGGGTCGGCTCCGAATCTCGGCAGCGGCCCGGTCTCGGGCTCGGCCGCGGGGCCGCCGCTGCGCCGGCGGAACCAGTTGGACTCTATTGCATCGAAGATCGGCAGGGTCTCCGAGCCGCCTTCGGGCGAGGGCGGCACGACGGTGTTCTGCCCGGCGCCTGCACCCGAGCCGCCGCCGTAGCGCCGCGACAGGTAGGCGGTCGAGCCGTAGCCGTCGCGGTTCTCGGGCTCGTTCCGCTCCTGGCGCCCTCCGTCGGCACCGGCGGCCTGCGCGCGGTGCTCCTCGGGGCGGTGTTCCTGAGGACGGTACTCGCGGGGCTGCTCGTACCCGTTGGCACCATTGGCACCATTGGTTCCGTTGGCGCCGTTGGCCCAGCCGCGGTCGGCCGGAGCCGATGCGGGCGGCGCGGGCGGCGCGGCGCCCCAGGGGTTCGAGTCCTCGGCCGGCCGGCCGAAGGGCGCAGCGGATGCCGAGTCCTGCCGCTGCTGCTCCTCGGGGCGCTGCTGCGGTTCGGGGCGCCGTTGCTGCTGGCGCCGCTGCCCGGTGTCCCAGGCGTCCCACTGCGACGTTGCGCTGGGAGGCTGCTCGGCACGGGGCGGCTCAGCGGGCTGCGCCGGTGGTGCGGCCGGAGGCTGGGCCGGTGCGGCCGGAGGTTGCGGCGGCCGGCTCGGTTCGGGGTTGGCGGGCGGCAGGTTCCAGCCGCTGCCCGACCACAGGTCCTCACCGCTGGGCGGGTGCTCCTCGGCGGCCTGGCCGGCGCGGTTGCTTGTGCCCGGGTCGCGCTTGGGGAGCTGGGGCTGGGCGGGCTCGCGCCGCTCGCCCCAGATGGAGGGCTCCGGCGGGGCGGGGTTGGCCGCGAACGCCGCCGTGGCCTCGGCATAGGTGTCCGGGGCGCCGGGTTGGGCCGGGGCCTCCAGCGCCGGCGGCTGCTCCACCGGCGTGATCAGCAGGTCGGGCGGGAAGATCGCGATGGCGGTGACACCGCCGTTGTGCGCCTCGTCCAGGCGCACCCGGATACCGTGCCGGGCGGCCAGGCGGCTGACCACGAACAGGCCCATCCGGCGCGAAACGCCGACGTCGATGACCGGCGGCTGGGACAGCCGCTCGTTGACGGCGCGGATCTCCTCCGGCGGCATGCCGATACCGCTGTCGATGACCTCCACGCGCACCCCGCCGTTCTCCAGCACCTGGGCGCTGACGGCGACCTGGGACTCGTTGGAGGAGAAGGACGTGGCGTTCTCGACCAGCTCGGCCACCAGGTGGATGACGTCGTTGACCGGGCGGCCCAGCACCGAGATGTGCGAAGGTGCCCGCACGTTGATGCGCTCGTACTCCTCGACCTCGGAGATGGCGCCGCGCAGCACGTCGACGAGCGGAACCGGCTGGGCCCACTTGCGCGTGTTGTCCTGACCGGAAAGCACCAGCAGGTTCTCGTTGTTGCGGCGCATGCGGGTGGCGAGGTGGTCGAGCTGGAACAGGTCGGACAGCCGCTCGGAGTCCTGCTCGCCCTGCTCCAGACCGTCGATCAGCCGCAACTGGCGTTCCACCAGGGTCTGGCTGCGCCGGGAGAGGTTGACGAACATCGCGTTGACGTTGCTGCGCAGCGCGGCTTCGTCCGATGCCAGGCGCAGCGCCACGCGGTGGACCTCGTCGAAGGACCGGGCGACCTCGCCGATCTCGTCGCGGCTGAGGACCTCGATGGGTACGACGTCCGGTTCGCCGTCCGGCGTACTGGACTCCTGCATGCGCGAGATCGCGCCGGGCAGGTCGTCCTCTGCGACGCGCAGTGCGCCCTCCCGCAGTACGCGCAGCGGGCGTACCAGGGAGCGCACCACCGTGGTGGTCAGCATGAAGACGGCGATGAGCACGGCCAGCACGAGAGCGGACTCCAGTACGGCCCGGTTCAGTGCGCCGGTGCGCAGCCCGTCGGCCTGGGCGCGGACCGAGGAGGCGAGGTTCGACTCGATATCGGCCATCCGGTCCAGCACCACTCCGACGACCTTTTCGTAGGCCGCGGGGGTGTCGCCGGGGGTCAGCCCGCTGAGGTTCTGGCCGTCCCGGGCGCGCATGACGATGCGCAGGCGGGTGGTGGCCATCTGGCTGACCTCCGCGCCGACGAACGTCTCCTCGTAGAACTGGCGCTGGGCGGTGGTCGCGCTGTTTCGGAAGTTCTCGCGCTCGTTCTCGAAGGTTGCGCGGCTGTCCTCAACCTCGGAGCGGATGCCCTCGGACATGTTGCCGCGCAGCAGCGAGTGCAGCATGAGCGCGCCCTCGTAGGAGACCTGCTCGCCCGCCTTGCTGATACCCGTCAGCGCCCGCACGCTCTCGCGCAGCTCGGTGTCGCTGGTGCCCTCTGCGATGGTCTGGTTGAAGTCGGAAAGCGAATCGAGGACCTGGCCGTACTTGGTCGCCATCGGCAGCACGGTCAAGCGGGTGTTCTGCACCTCGTCGCGTACCCGGTCGAGGTTGCTCATCGCGGCCTGCATGCTGCTCAGGCGGTTGGCTGCCAGCTGGCTACCGGGGTCGCTCATGCCGTCGATGAGGTTCTGGACCTCCTGCTGGGCCTGGCGGCTCTCCTGGATCTGCTCCTGGAGCAGCTCCAGCGACTGCTGGGAGCGCTCCTCGTAGTTGGGGTTGTCGGCGATGTAGCCGGCGGCCGCCACCCGTTCGCTCCCCAGCTCGGCGGCCAGACCGACAACCGCCTCGCCCAGAGCGGCCGCTCCCTCGATCCGGTCGTGGGTCACGGTGTTGACGATGCTCTCCGAGATCCGCAGGCCGCCCAGGATCAGGGCGACCGCTGTGGGGATCACGATGAGGGCGACCAACCGGGGCCGCACGCGCCATTCGCGCAGCGACCACCACCGCCGCCGGGGCTCCGCCGGCGCGGCACCGCGGTCGGCTTGCGGTGCGCTCGGAGGCGCACCGCCTCCGTCATCTGTCGCTCGTGTCGGCACGGACCCTCGCAACCTTTCGTGTTTCACCGCCTCAACCGCCGGATTCCTGTTTCCCCGTGGGCGATACCGGATCCGCGTGAAGCCGATTGGGCCTATGGGGTCGAACCCGACTCGGCCCGCCGCATGCGGCGGTCGGCGCGGAATAGGGTGGGATTCCGCGCCCGGGTGCACCCTCAGGGGGAATGAAGAGGCGTTGTGCACCATAAACCAAAAATGGTGCACGTGAGGTTGATAGCGTACCAATCCGCGCAGATGCCGCGCCGCTCACCTTCGGACACACGGCGGGCGCACCGCCCGCTCCGCGCGTGCGGCAGTGCCGCCACCAGGCCCGACCCGCGGTCCATGCCGGGGCGATCCGACGGATATCGGTCCGCCCGAATCACAAAAATAACTTTTTGGACACGCCCCCGACTATGGGTACATCTACCACCGCTTCGTGTCATCGTCCCAGGTGAGAGCCGTGGCGAGCCGAGGGGGCGCATGTGGACCAGAGGCGACGGCATGCGCTGCGGCCCGGCCGCCACCGCAGCCGGTGCGGCCGCGCAGCGGAGATCCTGTGCCTGGCACTGTGCGCCGCAACCTTCGTTGCGGCACCGGCCGGTGCCGCCTCCACCGGCGGCCGCGGGCAGCACTCCGCGGACACATTGGCGGACCGCCTCGCGGGGGTGCACGCCCGCCTGGACCGCCTCTACGCCCGTGCCGACGATCGGATCCTCGACTACGCCGATGCCGCCGCAGAACTGGAACAGGCCGAGGAGGACAGCAGGTCGGCCGACCTGGCCGCCGAACGCGCGCGGGACCGGACCGCCGAAACCCGCAAGGACGCCGCCGCCTATGCCGCGGCCGCCTACAAGGGCGCCGACACCGGGCCGGCCCTGGCCTGGAGCACGGCCGAGGGACCCCAGCAGGCCCTGGACCGCGGCGCCGACCTGGCGCTCATCGGGCACCGGCGCAGCAGCGCGGTCGGCACCGCCGCAGCAGCGCTCAGCGCCGCGGAAACCCTCAGCGAACGCGCGGACGCGGCCGAGGCCGACCGGCGCACCGCAGCCGAGGAAGCGGCCCGGGCCGAGGACGACGCGCTGGAGGCCGTCGCCGAGCAGGAGGACGCCCTGGCCGACCTCACCGCCGAGCAGTCGGCCATCCAGGCCGACCTGGCCGACCTGGCCGGCGCACGCGGCTCCGGTGCAGGCGAAACGGGCGGCGCAGCCGAAGCGGGCGGTGCGGGCGGTGCGGGTTCCGGCCGGGCCCAAGGCGTATGCGCGCCGGCGGCGGAAGCCGGTCCCGGCACCCATCCCAACGGCCGCATCCCGGCCGCGGCGCTGTGCCCGCTGCCCCAGTCAGGCCAACTGCTGCGGCCCGGCGCCGCCGCGGCCTTCACCGCGCTCGATGGCGCGTTCCGCGAACATTTCGGACGTCCGATCTGTGTGACCGACTCCTACCGGCCGTTCTCCGAGCAGGTCCGGCTCTTCCGCGAGAAAGCGGCGGGCAAGGCGGCGAGCCCGGGAACGAGCGCCCACGGCAGCGGGACGGCGGTGGACCTGTGCGGCGGTATCAACCGGAACGGCTCGCCCGAGTACCGCTGGATGCTGCGCAACGCCCCTGGACACGGATGGCACAACCCGCCATGGGCGCGCGGCGGGTTCGAGCCCTGGCACTGGGAGTACACGGCTTAAGCCCTGTTTGGGAAGTGTGTGTTAGCGGCGCCGAGGGCGGCGGGCGGTCCACCCGGGGGCCTCGCTGCTGCACAGGGCCATGATCACCGGGATCACTCCCCCAGAAGAGACCGTCGTCACGCGCCGCCCCGTGCAGGCCTCAGACCCCTGCGCCGACGCGCACCTCGAACTCGCCGAGGCCGCCACCGTCGATGTAGAGCTCCTCGCCGCGTTCGAGCGGCCGGGTGCAGGAGGTCAGCGCCGCCACGGCAAAGCCCTCGCGGCCGACCGCGGCCCAGTCCGGGCCGCCGTCCAGCTCGGCCTGGGCCAGCGCCGTACCCTCGACCGCGGCTTCCACACGCAGCGGCGAACCGTCGAACTCGTCGTGGGTGACTATGGCCGGGCCCAGGCTCAGCGCCACCTGGCCGCCCTCAGGCGTGCGCCACAGGCACGCCGGGGTGTAGCCCGCGTGGTATCCCTGGCCGCCGAACAGGGCCAGGACCCCGACCGTGGCGGTGACGGCCGATCCTCCGGCGGGCAGCACGACACCGTCGTCGGTGCCGCGGACCAGCGCCGGGTCGAGGGTTGTCCAGGCGCCGTCCACCCGGGCGGATATCGGCCGCTCCAAATGCACCGGCGCGCACAGCCGGGTCTCGAACTCGACGATGATCTCGACCGGGGCGGCAAGCGCCTTGTGGTACGCGTCGGCGAGCATGTCGCGGCTCTGCTTCAGCAGTTCCGAAACGCTCTGCGCGCCCGGATATCCGAAGACGCAGCCGTCGTCGATGACGCCCGAGCGCTTCTCACCGCCACTCGGCGAAAGGTAGGTGACCCACCGCATCGAATGCTCCCCTCCCCGCAGCCGCTGGGCCTTTCGGCCATTTCCTCCCAGCTTCACGCTATCCCGGTGAAAGGGGTCGCCGGACCGCTATTGCCCTCCCGCAAGTCTGCATGCGCGGATCTTTGATCCCGCACACTTCCGGCCGGTGTGTTCAGCCGGATTCGCGGATGACCAGATGGGTGTCCAGGACCTGTTCGCTGAAATCGGCGTGGCCCGGGATCGCGACATCGGCCAGGATGCGCGCCATCTCGCCGCCCATGCGCTCGGTGGGCTGGTGCACGCTCGTCAGCGGCGGGTCGCTGTGCGAGGCGAAGGAGGAGTTGTCGTAGCCGATGACGGCGACGTCGTCGGGTATGCGCCGCCCCGATGCCCGCAGGACCCGCATCACCGCCAGCGCCATGGGGTCGGAGGCGACGAACACGGCTTCGAGCCCGGGGGCGGATTCGAGCAGCGCCCGCATCGCGGCCTCGCCGCTCTCGTAGCTGAAGTCGCCGCGGGCGATCTGGGTCGTGGGGGTGGGCAGACCGCTGTCGCGCATGGCCGTCAGGTAGCCCTCCAGCCGGTCCTCGCCGGCGACCATGTCGGGCGGTCCGGCCACCGTGCCGATACACCGCCGCCCGGTCTCGACAAGTCGGGTGGTGGCGGTACGCGCCCCGCCGATGTTGTCGATGTCGACATAGTGGATGGGGTGGTGTGTCTGCCACGAGGGCCGGCCGCCGATCACGCACGGCACCCCCGCTTCGGCCAGGCGGTCCGGCAGCGGGTCGTCGGCGTGCAGCGAGACCAGCAGCACACCGTCGACGTGGTGGGCGGTCAGGTAGTCGCCCAGCCGGCCGTACTCGTCGGGGGAGCGCACCGTCGTCAACAGCAGTTGCAGATCGCGCTCGTTGAGCGCGGCGCTGACACCGCGGACGATGTGGGCGAAGAACGGCTGGGCGAAAAGGCGGTCGTTGGGCTCGGGCACGACCAGCGCGACCGTGTCCGTGCGCCGGGTCACGAGCGTGCGCGCGGCATGGTTGGGCACATAGCCCAACTCGGCGATGGCATCGCGCACAGCCTCGCGCGTCGCCGGGCTGACCTGGTCCGACCCGTTGATGACCCGTGAAACGGTGCCGCGACCTACCCCGGCCCGCGTTGCCACCATCTCCAGCGTCGGTCGCCGGAGGCCACTCATCGCAACACCTTTCCCCCATACCCCGCAGCGTCGGGTGTGACCGCGGCCCCCGCGGTCACACCCCTACAAGCATTGCACGGCTACGACCTGGGCAGACCACCCCGGCGGACCACATCGGCGTACCAGTGCCCGCTGTCCTTGACACGGCGGCGCTGGGTCTCGTAGTCGACGTGTACGACCCCGAAACGCTGAGAGTAGCCCCAGGCCCACTCGAAATTGTCCAGTAGCGACCAGACGAAGTACCCGTGCATGGGCACACCGGCCTTGAGTGCCTCGTGCACGATGCGCAGATGGGCATCGATGTAGGCCACCCGGTCGGGGTCGTGCACCTGGTCGTCGGCGCTGACCTCGTCGTCGTAGGCCGCACCGTTCTCATGGATGTACATGGGTACGCCCGGGCACTCGGCCGCCAGCCGCACCAGGACCTCGTACAGCCCGGTGGAGTCGATCTCCCAGCCGATTCCGGTGCGCGGCAGGCCCTGGCTGACGAAGACGACGTCGTCGCAGCCGACGAAGGCCCCGCCGTCGCCGCCGCTTTCGATACGCGCCGGGTCGATGCCGTCGGTGGTGGCCGATACCCAGTGCGGGGTGTAGTAGTTGACGCCCAGGTGGTCCAGCGGCGCCGAGACCACTTCCAGGTCGCCGTCGCGGACGAACCCGAAGTCGCTGATGCCGGCGAGGTCCTCGACCATGTCAGCGGGGTAGCTCCCCTGGAACAGCGGGCCGGTGAAGACCCGGTTGCGCACAGCGTCGGCGCGGCGGGCCACCGCCACGTCGGCCGGCGAGGTGGTGTAGGGCCGCAGCGTGGTCTGGTTGAGGGTCAGCCCCACGCGGCGGTCGCCGCCCGGATCGCGCAGCACCCCCGCCGCCAGGCCGTGGCCCAGTAGCAGGTGGTGGGCCGCGGCCAGCGCGGCGGCCGGCTCGCGCCTGCCCGGCGCGTGCACGCCCTGGGCATAGCCGAGGAAGGCGGCGCACCAGGGCTCGTTCAGCGTCGTCCAGTCGCGGACCCGGTCGCCGAACGCCTCGCGCAGCACTTCGGCGAACTCGGCGAAGCGGTAGGCGGTGTCGCGGTTGGGCCAGCCGCCCTTGTCCTCCAGGGCTTGGGGCAGGTCCCAGTGGTAGAGGGTGGGCCAGGGGGTGATGCCGGCCTCCAGCAGGCTGTCCAGCAGCCTGTCGTAGAAGTCCAGCCCCGCCTGGTTGACCGCTCCCCCGCCCTCGGGCAGGATCCGCGGCCAGGCCAGGGAGAACCGGTAGGCGCCGATACCCATGTCGCGCATGATGGCGACGTCCTCGGTGTAGCGCCGGTAGTGGTCGACTGCGGGCTCGCCGGTGTCTCCGTTGAGCACCTTGCCCGGGGCCGCCGCGAAGGTGTCCCAGATGCTGGGGCCGCGGCCGTCGGCGGTAGTGGCCCCCTCGATCTGGAAGGACGCGGTAGAGGCGCCCCACACGAAGCCCTCGGGGAAGCGGACCGCGGCCTCCCGATCGGTGCCGGTGGTCGGATCGGCGACGGTGGACACGTGTGATTGGGTCACGCTTTGATCGCACCTTCCATGATGCGTCCGACCAACTGGCGGCCGAACAAGAAGAAAATGACCAGCAGGGGCAGGGTCGCGAAGGTCGCGCCGGTGAACATCAGGGCGAAGTCGCGCGCGAAGGCGGACTGGTTCAGCTGCTGGATGGAGAACTGCACCGTCGGGTTCTCCGGGGAGAGCACCGCCAGCGCCCAGATGAACTCGTTCCAGGTCTGCATGAACGTCAGCAGCCCCAGCACGATCATGGCCGGCCGCAGCGCCGGCAGCACGACGCTCCAGTAGATGCGGAAGGTGGAGCACCCGTCGATGCGGGCGGCCTCCATCAGATCGTCGGGAATGGTCTGCAGCACGTACTGGCGCATCATGAACACGCCGAACCCGCTGACCATGAACGGGACGATCACCGACTGCAGCTCGCCGCGCCAGCTCAGCCAGTCCATCAGGATCAGCAGCGGCACCAGGCCGATCTGCACCGGCACGGCCATGGTGACGATCACCGCGATGGTGAAGAACCCGCGGCCCTTGAAGTTCAGCTTGGCCAGGGCGAACCCGGCCAGCGAGCAGAAGAACACCACCGAGACCGCGACCGTGGTAGAGGCGATCAGCGAGTTCATCAGGCCGGTCAGGAAGTTCGCCGAGGCGTTCTCGAACAGCCGGCGGGTGTTCTCGATGAAGTTGCCGCCGGGAAACATCGCCGGCGGGAACTGGGTGGCGGCGGTGGTGGTGCGTGTTGCGATGACGAACATCCACCACAGCGGGAAGACCGAGAGGACGAACGTCATCAGCAGCGCGAAGTAGGTCAGCGGCGTGGCCTGGCGCATGCGGCGCATGCGGCCGCCGCGGCGCTTGTTCCGCGGGCTGCGGTGCTGGGGCCGGCGCCGCTCCGCGGGCCGCGCACTTGTCGTGGCCGTCATTACGCCCCCTTGATCCGGCTGGTGAGCCACACGTTGATCAGGCCCAGGACCACCACGATCATGAACAGCACCCACGAGACCGCCGCGGCGTAGCCGAAGTTCTGGTAGTTGAAGGTCTCCTGGAAGACCAGCATCATCACGGTCTGGAACTGGCCCTGGTTGCCGCCGGCGTAGCCCTGGCTCGCGGCGAAGATGGTGGGCTCGGTGAACAGCTGCATCTGCCCGATGGTGGAGATGATGACCGTGAACATGATGGTGGGCCGCAGCAGCGGGATGGTGATCTGTACGAACTGGCGGATACGCGAGGCCCCGTCGAGATCGGCCGCCTCGTAGACGTCCTTGGGAACCGCCTGCATTGCCGCCAGGTAGATCAGCGCGTTGTATCCGATCCAGCGCCAGTCGATCATCACCGCGATGGCAGTCCAGGACCAGTAGCGGTCGCTGCGCCAGGCGATCGGGTCGAGCCCCACCGATGTCAGCACCTGGTTGATCAGTCCGAACTGCTCGCCGCCGAAGATCGTGCCGAAGACGATGGCCAGCGCGGCGACAGAGGTGATGTAGGGCAGGATCAGCGTCATCCGGAAGACGCCGGCGAAGCGGATACGGCGGTTGAGCGTGTCGGCCAGCAGCAGGGCGAAGAGGAGCTGGGGGACGACCGCGATGACGAAGATGCCCAGGGTGTTGTAAAGGGCGTTCCAGAACACCTCGTCGCTCACCAGGCGGACGTAGTTGTCCAGGCCGGCGAAGCCCTCGTTGCCGCCGATGAGGCTCCAGTCGTGCAGGGAGACCCACACGGTGTACAGCAGCGGGAACAGCCCGAAAACTCCGAAGAGCAGGAAGAACGGGGCGATGAACAGATAGGGCGAGGTGCGGATGTCGAGCCGGCTCAACATCCGGCTGCGGCGCGCACGCGCGCGCGCCCGCTCCGGCGAGTCGGGAGGCTTCGTACCGGCGCCGTTCGCCGGCCCCGGCGCGGGTGACGGCGGGGCGCCGGGCTGCAGTGAGGTCACGCGTCGCGCTCCTTTCCTTTTCTTTGGGGGATGTACGGACCGGGTGGCCGGCACGGGCGGGGCCTGTGCCGACGTGCGAAGCGGCCCGGCCCGGTGGTGGCGAATTGGCTTCGCCACCACCGCAAAAAGGGGAGGGGCCGGGCCGCCGGGTCGGCGGAGATCCGCCGGAAAGGTGAACCGGGGAAATCAGCCGGGGAAATCAGCCGGAAGGTCAGCGTTCGCCGGTGGCGCGCTTAGCCTCTTCCAGCGCGTTGTTCCAGCCCTCGTCGGGCGAGACGTTGCCCTGCTCGACGGCCTGCAGGGCGGATTGGAACCCCGCGTCGATCGCAGGAGTGTCGGGGCCGAAGTAGACCGGCTTCAGTTCCCTGGCGGTAGTGCTGTAGATCTCGCCCACCGGAGCGTCGTTGAAGTAGCCGCGGGTGAACTCGGTGACCGCCGGGTCCTTCAGCGCCTCGGGGTTGGAAGGCAGCACATTGGCCTCCTCCCATGCGCCGAGCTGGCCTTCCTTGCTGGACAGGAACTTCGCCAGCTCGATGGCCGTCTCCTGGTTCTCTCCCTGAGTGGGGACGGCCAGGAAGGAGCCGCCCCAGTTGCCGCCTTCGCCGGGGACGTCGGCGACGTTCCACTGGCCGTTGCCTTCGTCGCCCGCGGTGGACTCGATGTGGCCGAGCATCCATGCCGGGCAGGGCAGGGTGGCGAAGGTGTTGTTCTGGATGCCGGCGTTCCACTCCTGCGACCAGATCGGCAGGCTGGCCGACAGCCCGGCCTCCGACATCGCGGTCACTGTGTCGTAGGCGGCGCGGGTGGTATCCGTCTGCTCGATGACCAACTCGCCGTTGCGGTTCTGGTATGGCGCGCCGCCGTGCTGAGCGAGCACCGCGCGGAAGTTGGGCTGGATGGTCGAGACGAACGAGGCGCCGGTATCGGCATCCATGAACTCTTCACCCGTGGAGACGAAGTCGTCCCAGGTGGGCCACAGCTCGCCGACCTCGCCGGGTTCGGTGGGCAGGTCGGCCTGCCTGAAGAGTTCGACGTTGTAGCACATGCCCAACGACCCGATGTCGGTGCCCAGGCCCAGCAGCTGCCCGTCGGCGCCGTGGCCCTGCTCCCACTTCCAGTCCAGGTAGTTGTCCTCGAGCTCGGCGCCGCCGTGCTCGTTGAGGTCGACGAACTGGTCGGGCTGGGCGAAGAACTGCGCGGCGTTGGCTTCCTCGATCGCTACCACGTCGCCTGCGCCGCTGCCGGCAGCCATGTTCTGCTGGAGCTGCGGCGTGTAGTTCCCGACGTCGGTGACGTTGCGCTCTTCGATGGTGACGTTGGGGTTCTCTTCCTCGAACTGCTTGATGAGCGCGTCGTAGCCCATCACGCCGAACGTGTCGAGAACCAGTTCGACCTGGCCGTCCGAACCGCTGTCTCCGCCACCGCCGCAGGCCGTGGCAAGGAGCAGGGCTCCGCCACCGATTACCGCGGTGGCCGCTCTGGCACCGCGCCTAAGCTTGATCATCTGCGACCCCTTATGTCACACGAGGATTCCTGACTGACCGCGTCCCCGTACCGTCTTTTGGGAGCGCTCCCATAAGAGAATCCGGTCACACTGCCGCAGTCAATGCCCGGACATACCGAAGAAACCCAACCGTTACCGGAGACGGGGCACAGCAGGCATCCCAAACCCCCCGCGTCACACGCCTTCCAGGGGCGCATGCCCGCCGGACCAACCTGATGACCTGCTGTTTCCCAACGGAACCCGGCGCCGCTCGCGGCGGGCGCGGGCGAAACACCTCGGGCGCCCCGGATCGGCCGCTCCGAGCGGCAATGTCGCCGACATCCCGGCGCCTTCGCCGTGCAACCGCCAAGCCGCCGCCCCGTATCCGTCCGTACACCCGTCTCCGCCGCCCGCGGTGGGCGGCGGCGCGGGCTGCGGGGCCGGCGCTGCCGGTCGTTGGCGGTCTGCGGTTCGGCCTGTCCGCGACCCGCGCAGGGCCGCCACCTCCGTACAATCAAAGTGCGGCCCAAGCGCAGGCGTTCAATTGGCAAACGGGGTTAACTGCCCTACCCTGCATCGGGCCGCGCCGCCGATCGGGGGCACTCGCAGGTGCCCGCCCCGATCGCCGCGCCGCTCAAGCATCCGACGCATCCGACCGAGTGCGCGCGCCCCCGCCCGAACCGGCGCCGCGCAAGCCGAGGAGCGACCCACGTGGAGCCCCACCGATCCGCCCATGCGGACGACTTCGCCGATTTCTGGGCGCCCGACCCCCCGTGCCCGCGCCACCTCGACGACACGCCCGAAACCTCCGCCGTCCCGCCGCGCCACCGCCGCTCCGCCGCGGTCCTGGCCGCGGCGGTACTGGCGTCCTGCACACTGGTCGCCGTGCCCTCGGCCGGCCTGGCCGCCCCGCTGCCGACCGACGCCAGCCTGGAAGAGCTGCGCGACCGCGCCGACAACCTGAGCGACGAGTACCGCGGCGAACTGCGCGACATGGAGGCCGTGATCGACACGGCCGACGCAGCCAAGGAACGTGCCGACAGCACCCGCGAAGAGGTCAACAAGGCGCAGGAACAGGTCCGCCGACTGGCGGCGGCCAGCTACACCAGCGGCGGCATCGACCCCGCCCTGGCCATGTTCGTCGAGGACGACCCGCAGGCCATCATCGACCAGGCCCAGTTGGTGGGACACCTTTCAAACACCAACCAGGACAAGGTGGACCAGCTCGAACAGGCCATCGCGCGCGATGAGAAGGCCCAGGAGAACGCGCAGGAGAAGGCGGACAAGGTCGAAAAGGACCTGGACGAGTTGGAGAGCCAGCGCGCCGACGTGCAGAAGCTGATCGCCGACTACCCCGCCCAGGAGATGCAGGGGCCTTACAACATCACGCCGCGCACCGAGCAGATGCGCGAGCTGATCATCGAGAAATTCGGCGAGAGCCCCGAAACCGGCGGCGTGGGCTGCTACCGGCCGGACGGCGGCTACGTAGTGGGCGAGCACCCCAAGGGGCGGGCCTGCGACTTCATGGTCAACGCCAACGGCCAGATGCCGCCGCCCGAGGAGAACAAACGCGGCCAGCGGATCGCCGACTGGGCCCAGGACAACGCCGACCGGCTGGGGATCATGTACGTGATCTACCGCCAGCAGATCTGGGATATCCGCCGGGGCGACGAGGGCTGGCGCGACATGTCCGACCGCGGCAGCATCACCGAGAACCACTTCGACCACGTGCACATCTCGATGTTCTAGTCCGCCCCGATGGGCGGTGACCATGCGGAAATGCCGGGATCCAGCGCTGGATCCCGGCATTTCCGCGTGCTCGTGCGTCCTCGTCCGCGGCGGCGGTCGGCTCTACGGCTGCGCCGGCGCGCCCTCGGGCTGCGCCGCCTCCGGGTTTTCCAGCAGCATTTCGAGGTCGTCGAGGCAGTAGCGCCAGCCGGACTCCTGCGCGCCCTCGTCCCAGAGCCGCTCGGAAAACGTGTGCGTGAAGAACAGCGTGCAGCCGCCGGGTTCGGCCTCAAGGCGGAAGTGCAGTCCGTGGGTCTCCGCCGTTTCGTCGTCGAACTGGTCGAAGGCGAAGACCTGCGGGGAGTCCAGCTCGGTGATCCGGGTGTCCGGCGCGCCGCCCTCCTCGGCGTCGAAGACGATCTGCCCGCCGACACGCAGGTCGATGGTGTCGACCTCGAACGGGTACCAGAAGCCCAGCCCCGCCGGTTCGGTCAGGGCGCGCCAGACCACCTCGCGCGGGTGCGCGAACCGCCGTTGGAAACGCAGCGCCAAGTAGCCCTCGCCCGCAGGCTGCGGCACGTCTTCGGTCATGCTCGGTCCTTCTGTGTCGCGTGTGTGGCGTTGCGGCGGTGGCCCGGTCCCGCCGTACGCGGTTGCGCAGGCGCGCGTCCGCGGGCCCACTCAGCCTCCGGTCAGCAACGGCCCGTATAGCACCGAGAGGCAGCCGCCGAGCAGCGTCAGCACTGAGACGATCGCCAGCACGAACACGGTCCAGGCCCCAACGCCGTACCCGCGCCGCGGGCCGGTGGGTGGCGGGGAGTCCGAAGAGGGCATCGGCGGGCCTTTTCTGCCCTGGCGCCGCAGCGGGCGCGGGGCGGTAGGACGGCGGACGAAGACAGGCAGCGGGCGCTTCCTACCGTAGTCGGCTGCACGCGGCCGCGAACGGACCCGCTAAAACGGGCGATTTCGATCGCGCAACGATCGCGGCACCGGACCCGCCGACGGTTCCGCGCGCCCCGGCGGCACGGCCCTGCTGCCAGCGCGGACATCCGCGCAGTACGGAGCACGGAAGAGTACGTTCCGACGACGATACGGTGACGATCCGCGGCTCCGCAGCCACCGCGGCCCCGTACCCGGTCAGAATCGGACGTTAGGATGCCAATCCCCGGCTCCTGCCCCCGATCCCCCGGCCCGCCGCAGCGCGGAGCCGGGCGGCGGCGGTGCGCCCGGGGCGGCGATCGACCCGCGCCAACGGTGCGGGCTCCATCGACGGGTTCCGGACACGTTCCGGAACCGGATGCGGAGCCTGGCACGCCGGCCGCAAGCGGCGGCCGCGGCAAGGCCGCACGGTGGTGGAACCAGGAACGCGCCCAAGCGCGTCGTAGGAAGCATTCAGTACGTAGCCGGCGCGAGGGGAGTCATGAGCGACAACGGGCCCTACACACAGCCTCCGCAGTACCCGGAGGGGGGAGAGGGCGGCCCCGGCGGGCAGCAGCCGCCCTACGGCGGCGGCCACGGCCAACCCGGCCCCGACCAGGCGGGGCCCCATCCGGGCCAGCCCTACGGGGGCGGCCCTTACCAGGGTCCGCAACAGCCCTACCCCCAGCAGCAGGGCGGTCCCTACGGTGATCCCACCGGAGGCCAGCCCGGTTACGGTCCTCCGCCTCCCGGATACGGTCCGCAGCAGCCGCAGGGCGGCCCCCAGTTCCAGCCGCCGCCCGAGCAGCAGATGTACGCGGGCGGGCAGCCGCCCTACGGCCCCGGGCCGGGCGGCCCGATGGACCCGGGCGGCGGCTACCCGCCGCCCAAGAAGAGCAACGCCGGGCTGTTCGTCGTCATCGGCGGCGGGCTGGTCATCGTGGTGCTGGTGATCGCCGTGCTGGTGGTGCTGGTGCGCCAGCCCGACGAAGAGCCGCCCGTACCCGGGCCGGCGAGCCCCTCGCAGCCCCAGCCCTCCGCTGACGACACTCCCAGCGGGGGTCCGGCGGAGCCGGCCGACAGCGGCGCGCCCTACGCGCTGCCCGAGGACCCGTGCAGCGCCTTCTCGTCGGACACGCTCTCCGAGCACGGCATCCAGGACGGCAGCAAGAACCTGACCGATGCCTCCTCGGCCTGCAACTGGTACGTCGAAGGCGAGGGCGACACCTACGGCGGTTTCTCGGTCACCTACCAGACCCCCTACTCCGGGTCAGACTCCGTTGAGGCCGCCAAGGAGGAGTTCCAGAACAACGTCGACTACGCCACCGACGAGAGCAACAGCTACAGCGAGCTCACGGTCCACAACGAGGAGGAGGCCGACCTCGGCGACGAGGCCGTGCTGGTCTTCTCCACCGAGGTGGTGCTGACCACGCAGGACTCCGTGGCCACGATGCTCATCCGCAAGGGCAACATGAACGTCGAGGTGCGCTACACCCTCTCCCCCGGCCTCAATGCCGGCGAGGACACCCCGGCCCCGCTGAAGTTCTCCGACGTCGAGTCGATGATGCACGACTTGGGCGAGGAGTCGCTGAGCCCGATCGGCGGCTAGTAGGCGGCCGGTCGCAGTGGTGGACCGGCATTGGATCGGCGAAAGGGGGTGCGGCCCGCGGGCCGCACCCCCTTTCGCGTCCCGCTCATGTCCCGCGCCGGTTGCGAGCCGCGTGCCGCGCTTCGGCAAGCCGGCGGGCCTGCCGGACCTGCCCGCGGTTGCGCGGTCGGCGGAGGTCCGGGCCGGGGACGGCGCCCCGGCCCGGCGGGCTCAGCGGCCCGGCTCGGCGCGGACCCGCCGCACGGCCTCGACCATGTTGCGCAGTGCCGGCTCCACCTCGGCGTAACCGCGGGTCTTCAACCCGCAGTCGGGGTTGACCCACAGCTGCTCCGGCGAGAGCACGCGCAGCGCCTTGCGCAGCGCCGCCTCGATCTCCTCGACCGAAGGCACCCGGGGCGAGTGGATGTCGTAGACGCCCGGCCCGATCCCGCGCCGGAAGCCCGAAGCGGCGAGGTCGTCGACCAGCTCCATGTGCGACCGTGCGGCCTCCACACTGGTCACATCGGCGTCCAGGGCCTCGATCGCGCCGACGATCCGGCCGAACTCCGAGTAGCACATGTGCGTGTGGATGCGGGTGCTCGCCGCGACGCCCGAAGTCGCCAGTCGGAAGGAGCCCACGGCCCAGTCCAGGTAGGCCGAGCGCAGCTCCTCGCGCAGCGGCAGCAGCTCGCGCAGCGCAGCCTCGTCGACCTGGATGTGCCGGATGCCCTCGCGCTCCAGATCGGCGATCTCGTCCCGCAGCGCCAGCGCAACCTGGCGGGCGGTCTCGCCCAACGGCTGGTCGTCGCGGACGAACGACCACGCCAGCATGGTCACCGGACCGGTGAGCATGCCCTTTACGGGCTTGTCGGTACGCGACTGGGCGTAGGTGATCCACTCCACCGTCATCGGCGCAGGGCGCGACACATCGCCGTAGAGGATCGGCGGGCGCACGCACCGCGACCCGTAGGACTGCACCCAGCCGTTGGCGGTGGTGGTGTAGCCGTCGAGCCGCTCGGCGAAGTACTGCACCATGTCGTTGCGCTCGGGCTCGCCGTGCACCAGCACGTCCAGGCCGATGTCCTCCTGGAGCGCGATGACCCGGTCGACCTCGGCGCGCATCAGCCGCTGGTATTCGGCATCGGTGATGCGCCCGGCCCGGTGCTCGGCGCGGGTGCGCCGCACCTCGGCCGTCTGCGGGAAGGAGCCGATGGTGGTCGTGGCCAGGTCGGGCTCCTTGCCTGCCGCGGTGCGCCGGCCGTCGCCCACGCGCCTAATCTGCGCACCCAGCGCCTCCAGGCGGGCGCGCACCCGGGGATTGGCAAAAGACGCGGGCGAGCCGGCCCGTGCCGCCGCCCGCAGCTGGGGGCCGACGGGGTCGCCGCGCAGCGCCCTGCCGAGCAGCACGACCTCGTCGGCCTTCTGGCGGGCGAACGCCAGGCGCTCGCGCAGCAGCGGGTCCATGCCGGGTTCGGCGTCCAGGTCGATGGGCACGTGCAGCAGCGAGCACGACGTGCTCACCACCACTTCGCCCGCCAGACCCAGCAGGGATCCCAGTGTCGACAGTTTGGCGGGGATGTCGGCGCGCCAAACGTTGCGCCCGTCGACGATGCCCGCCACCAGGGTCTTGTCGCCCAGGCCCGAGACCCGGGCCAGTTCGCCGACCCCCTCGGGGCCGCTGACCAGGTCCAGCCCGATCTGCTCGGCACCGCTGTTCTTGAGCACCTCCAGGGCCTCTGTGCCGATCGCACCGAAGTAGGTTGAGACCAGCAGGTCGGGCCGGGCTGCAAGGCCGCCCAGATAGGTGTAGGCGCGCTCCAGCGCGCCCGTCCGCGCGCGGCCCTCGTCGGCGGCCAGGACCGGCTCGTCGAGCTGTACGGAGCCGGCCCCGGCCGCCGAGAGCCGTGCGAGCAGCTCGGCGTAGCACTCCAGCAGGTCGTCGAGCAGGTCCAGCGGCCGCCAGCCCTCGGGCGCGTCCGCGGCGGGCTTGGCCAGCAGCAGGAACGTCAGCGGACCGACCAGGACCGGGCGGGTGTCGATGCCCAGCGCCTTGGCCTGGGTGTACTCCGACAGCGGCTTGCCGCCGGCCAGGCGGGGCCGGTCAGCGGGCGACAGCTCCGGGACCAGGTAGTGGTAGTTGGTGTCGAACCACTTGGTCATCTCCAGCGGCTGCAGCTCGCCGGTGCCGCGTGCCATCGCGAAGTAGGCCGCGAGTTCGGACTCGCGGTCGTGCGCGCCCTCGACCAGCGCCCGGAAGCGCTCGGGCACCAGGCCGAACAGAGCCGCGGTGTCGAGGATGTGGTCGTAGTAGGAGAAGGTGTTGGAGGGCACGGTGCCGATACCGGCGCCGTGCAGCGACTCCCAGGTGCCGCGGCGCAGCCGCGCCGCAACCGCGTCGAGGTCGGCGGCGGTGCTGTCGCCGGCCCAGTAGGACTCGCAGGCCCGCTTCAGTTCGCGGTCGGGTCCGATGCGCGGATACCCGTGGACGGTCGTGTTCATCGGGCGGCACCGCCCTGGGCCGCGTTGTGGCCGTATCGCATGGCTTGTTCTCTCCCTCGTCGATAAGCCCGACGATCCGCGGCCGCGGGAGAGGTGCCCGAACGAGCAGGCCACCGCCCTGGCCCTCCCTCGAGGCGCACGGACCACCGCGGGCGCATCCGCGCTCGCGGGCGGTGGCAGGTATTCGGACTTGCGGGCACGGCGCGGCCCTGTCGGACCGCTCCTCCTACCGGCCGCGGCTTCCCAGGCTCGGCGCCCAGTGCCGTTGGCGGCTTTCGTTCCCACTTACCGCTGCGGGGCAGTCCCGGATTCGCACCGGGTTCCCTCTTGCGACACGCACAGCAGGCCGTGCGTGTACCAACCGCGGCTGCAACTATAGACGAGTCCGTCACGAGCGCCGGAGGGCGCCTCCTGCCCACGGAGCGCCCGGGTGCCCGCCAGAGCCGACGAGGCCCCGCCATGCCCCTGTGCGTCTTGTGCCACGCTGCGGACCCATTGGCGAACCTTGTGCGGTTGTTGCCAGCTTCATTACGCTCCGTGTTGCCTGCGCTTCCATTCCGCGTTCTACGCTCGACCGATGGACCGTGTCCGAATTGCAATATCATTCGCAGAACCTGCGCGGATTCCTAGGGCGACAGAGTCACCGGCACCCGTATTCAGACCATTGAAGGACGCTCATCCGTTGAAGCACCAGCCCGTCGGCCCGCACCCGTCGTCCCGTACCCCGGCCCTTGAGACCTCGCCCCGCCGTTCGGTGGCGCTGCGCGCCGCCTCCGCAGCGGCTGCGCTGGCACTGCTAACGCTCACTGCCTGCACGGGAGGCGGCACGGACCCTGCATCGTCCGGGGGGTCTCCCCAGCCGACACCCGCCACTGGCAAGGACGATGAGCTGACCGCCGTCGACGCCGACCGGATCTCCGGCCTGAAGGAGGAGACCTCGACCGAGGACATCGACGGCGGCGTCGACGTCGAGCTCGCCTACCCGCGGATCCCCAAGGCCGGCCCGTTCGCCGACCGGCTCGCCGAGGTCAGCGAGCAAGGGGCGCAGGACTTCGCCGAAGCCGCGGCGGGCGCGAAGTCCTACACCGTCGACTGGGAGGTCAGCGTGGCCGGCGGCAACGTGATGGCGGTCCGGCTCACCCAGCACGAGAAGGACGGCGACGGCGAGCGCACCGGCTACTCCACCTACTGGTACAACACAGAGTCCGGACACACCGCGTACTCCAGCGAGCTGCTCGCCGGCCAGCAGGAGCTGGAAAAGCTCGACTCGCTGGTCAAGAAGCAACTCAAGGACGGCGACGCCGACACCACCAAGCTGCACCCCATCGCCAAGCTCTACGACTCCATCGGGTTCAACCCCGACGGCGACCTGGTGGTGGAGTTCAACGAGGGCCAGATCGCACCCGCCAAGGCCGGCCGCATCCACGCGGTGGTGCCCAAGAAGGACGCCGATCCGCTGCTTTCCCCGTTCGGAAAGCGCGCGCAGTCGGCCGCCGTGGTGGTCACGCCCAAGTTCAGTATCGACAAGGCGGCCGCTCCCAAGGGCGGCCCGGCCGAGGGCAGCGTGCCGGGCATGTTCGCCACCGGCACCGACGGCGAGAAGGTCGACTGCCGCGCCGCCGACTCCAAGTGCATCGCGCTGACCTTCGACGACGGCCCCGGCCCGCGCACGCCGGAGCTGTTGGACGCCCTGGCCGAGCACGACGCCAAGGCGACATTCTTCGTCACGGGGACCCCGGTGCGCGAGTACCCCGAGACCGTGCGCCGCGAGTACGCCGAGGGGCACGAACTGGGCAACCACACCGTGCACCACCCCGACCTCACCTCGCTGAGCGACGACGGCACTCTGGAGGAGCTGACCACGGTCAACGGCCTGGTGCGCCGCGAGACCGGGCTGAGCATGGACGTGATGCGCCCGCCCTACGGAGCCACCAACAACGCCGTCGCCAAGGTCACCGAGGAGCTGGGGCAGGCGCAGATCCTGTGGAGCATCGACACCAACGACTGGCGCGACCACGATCCGGAGGTCGTGAGCGACCGGGCGGTGGAGCGTGCCAAGCCCGGATCCATCGTGCTGATGCACGACATCCACAGCAGCACCATCGACGCCGTACCCGACATCCTGGAGCGGCTGACCGAGAAGGGTTACACCATGGTCACGGTGTCGCAACTGCTCAGCGAGACCGAGCCCGGCGAGGAGTACATCGACGGCTACCCACCGGAGCCCTCGCCCTCGCCCTCGACCGAGAAGTCGGACTGACCACCGGCGCCACCTGGGCTTTTGCGATCGGCGGCGGTCACGTACAGTGCGACGCGGATCATCCGGGCGCGGGGTGTCCCAAGTGCGGGGCACCCCGCGCTCGCGCGTAGGGTGTGCGCCGTGGTGCAGGGACACACTTCGCCGGATACCCGGTTACCCGCGCAAGGGCCGCCCAACCGCCCTATTCGTGTCCTCAACCGGCCGCTTGCCAGGCGGCCCTGGGGGAACGCGATGGTAAAGGGCGGCCGTTCCCGACGATGAGAGCAGCCACAGCGTGCCCCGTGGATGTGAAGGGAATTTCGATGGCCGTTGCGTTGGCCCGCGACTATGCCTGGTTGCGGGAAACCCAGCCGGACCTCGCCGAAGCGTACTGCCTCTCCTACGTCCGAGGACTCAGCAAGGCCACCGCACTGGGCCGGCTCGGCGTCGCTGAACGCGACCTGCGTCTACTGCCCATCGCCGAGGCCGTCGAAGCCGCCCTGTGCACCGAGGGCCGCCCCCCGATGACCGTCCACGCGCTGTCGGTGGGCGGTTGGACCGTCATCGTCGAGCCCACGGGTTGCCGGGTCACCCGGCCCGAGTGCTACCGCACGCTTTCGGCCGAGACCGAACTCGTGTCGGTGCGGGTGCTGATGGACCACCGCTACGAGTTCCGCTGGGTAATCGACGGCGTACTGCAGACCTTCTTCGACGCCCGCGCTCCGCGGGTGCGCCGGGGTACCCGCCCCGACACGCTCGACACCCATATGAACGCCGTCGGACTCGGCGGTGCCGCCCCCGACACCGACCCCGGAGCCGCGGTGCTGGCGCTGGCCGACCGGGTCACCGGTGTGCGGATACGTTCCTCCCACCTGGCCGGCCCGCTGCTGGGCGCCGAACTGGACTACTCCGCGCTGCCGCTGGCTCCCCGGTAACCCCGCTGGCCCGGGACGCGGTCGTGCGCGCCGCGTTGCCCGCTGCCGGTCCATTGACCTGATGTGGTCAGTTGGCGGCTTGCTGTTCTGCGCGCCGACCGGGTGTTCTACGTTTCTGGGGAAGAATCCGGCGCACAGCCCGGACCCGGCGGCGGCGCAGCCTGTTCGGCGCCCTTGTCCGGGCGCGTGCCGGGCCGCCCGGACACGTGGAAGGACCCCGGCGCATGTCCCCCTCCCCCGTCTGCGCCGCACCGAACACCCCCGCCCCGCTCCCCCGCCGGTCCGGCACCGCCCGGCGCGCCAAGCTGCTGGTATGCGCGGCTGCGCTGGCCGCCGCGACCGGCTGCAACGCGCTGGCGCTGCCCGCTCCCCCGCCCACGCAGTTCACCTCGTTTGCCGCCGAGAACCTGCCCGGCCTCGGCGAGCGCAGCATCGGCGGCGACCTGAGCGGCGGCGGCCTCACCGTCCGCGCGACGGTGCCCGAGATCCCCAACGCCGGCCGGCTCACCGAGCGCCTCACCGAGATCCTGGAGCGCGAGGCGGCCGACTTCCGCAACGCCGTGGAAACCGCCGAACGGCTGGAGGCCGACTGGGAGCTGACCGCTGCGGGCAGCGGACTGGTCGGCGTGCGGCTCACCCGCACCGAGACCGACCACCGCGGCAGCCACGACTCCTACTCCACCTACTACTACGACACCCGCACCGGCCGCCTGGCGTACTCCACCGAGCTGCTGGCGGGCGACACCGAACTGCAGAAGCTGGACCGGATGGCCGCTGCGGCGCTGACGGCCCCCCGGAGCGAGCCGGCGGCCCTGCACCCCGGGTTCCGGCTCTACGACTCCATCGGGTTCAACGGCGACGGCGACCTGCTCGTGGAGTTCGACGCGGGCAAGGCGGCACCCATCGGCGCAGGCCGCACCACCGCCGTCATCGCCGCCGCCGACGCCCGGCCGCTCCTGTCCGATCTGGGCGAGCGCGCGCTGTCGGCCTCGCAGCGGCGACCGCGGGCGTTCTCCGTGGATTCCCCGCCCGACGGCGGCGCTGCAGACGACCCCGGCATCCCCGACGTCCCCGGGTCAAGCCACGGCGGCCCCGACCACAAGTGCGGGACCGAAACCACGTGCGTGGCGCTGACGTTCGACGACGGGCCCGGCAAGCGCACCGGCGAACTGCTGGACGTGCTCGCCGAACACGGCGCGCCGGCCACGTTCTTCCTGTCGGGCAACGCCATCCGCAACCGGCCGCAGCCGGTGGGCCGCGCGTGGGCCCAAGGCCACGAGATCGGCAGCCACGGCGAGACCCACGAGTCCTTCCCGGAGCTGCGCCGCTCGGAGCTGGAGGCGGAGCTGGCGGCCGTTGACGCGCTGATCCGCCGCGAAATCGGGGTGCCGGTGGGCCTCGTCCGCCCGCCGTTCGGCGACACCGACGAATCGGTCGCCACTGCCGCGGCCGAACACGGCCAGACGCAGGTTATCTGGGATACCGACTCCCGCGACTGGACCGGAATCAGCGCCGCGCAGATCACCGCCAACGTGACCTCCGAGACGCCGCCCAACGGCCTGGTGCTGATGCACGACGGCGAGAAGGCCACGGTCGCGGCGCTGCCGCGGATCCTGGAGTACTTCGACTCGCAGGGCTACACCCTGGTAACGGTCTCCGACCTGCTTGGACGCACCGAGCCGGGCGGCCTTTACTACAGCGCCGACCCGGCGGCCAACACCGAATGCATCCGGCTGGCCGGCTGCCCCTGATCCGCCGGGGCGGCCGCAGCGGCGGAATCAGCCGGCCGCGGCACAGGCGGGGGCGTCGGCGCCGACCGCTTCGGCCACCGATGCGTAGCCTGCGGCGCGGACCAGCCGGGCCAGACCGCGGTGCATGCGGCGGGGCCACAGCGGCCCGCCGTAGATGAGGCCGGTGTAGCCCTGCACGAGAGTGGCACCCGCTCGGATGCGCGCCCAGGCGTCCTCGGGGGTGGCGATACCGCCGACCGCGATCAGCAGCAGCCGGTCGCCGGCGCGGGCCCGCAGGCGGCGCAGCACCTCCAGCGAGCGGGCGCGCAGCGGGGCGCCGGACAGGCCGCCGCTGCCGGCCGCGGCGACCTCGCCGGCCGGGCTGCGCAGGCCTTCGCGCGAGACCGTGGTGTTGGTGGCGACGATCCCGTCCAGGCCAAGCTCGACGGCGAGGTCGGCGACGGCGTCGATGTCGGAGTCGGCGAGGTCGGGGGCGATCTTTACCAGCAGCGGCATGGCCGTGCGGCCGTCCTCGTCCAAGGCGGCGCGGACCGCGGCCAGCAGCGGCCGCAGCCGTTCCACGGCCTGCAGGTCGCGCAGCCCGGGCGTGTTCGGCGAGCTGACGTTGGCCACCAGGTAGTCGGCGAAGGGGGCAAGGCGGCGAGCGCCCGCGACATAGTCGGCGGCGGCCTCGGATTCGGGGACCGACTTGGTCTTGCCGATGTTGGCGCCGACGACAGGGCGGTGCCCGCCGCGGCGCGAGCGCAGTTCGCGCAGGTGGTCGGCTGCCACGACCGAGCCGAGGTTGTTGAAGCCCATGCGGTTGACGATCGCCGAGTCGGCGGTCAGCCGGAACAGGCGCGGTTTGGGGTTGCCCGGCTGCGGGTGGGCGGTGACGGTGCCGACCTCGACGTGGCCGAACCCGAGGGCGGTGAGTCCGGTGACACCCTCGGCGTTCTTGTCGAACCCGGCCGCCATGCCCAGCGGACCCGGCAGTTCGCGGCCGAAGGCCCGCACTGCGAGTTCGGGCCGGCGGGGGGCGAGGATCCCGCGCATGGCATCGGCGGCGCCGGGCACCGCTGCGATGCCGCGCAGTGCGGCAAAGCTCAACCGGTGGATGGATTCGGCGTCGGTGCGCCGCAGCACTGCGGAGAAGAGGAACTGGTAGAGCACGGGATTCCCGGATTCGACTGCGGTTGCGGGCGCCTGCCCCTGCCGGGGCGGCGCCGTTCGGATGGGGTTGCAGGGCACACGGCGGGTCCGCTGCGGCGCGGCGGCCACGGCACCGCGCCGCAGCGGTCAGCCGTCGCCGTGTTCGCGGTCGGCCAGGTAGCGCTCCAGTTCGGCGCCGAGCTCGTCGGCGGTGGGCAGGTCGCCGCCGTCTTCGCCGAACAGCGGGCGGTCGGCGCCGGACTCGCCGGCGTTCTCGCGGGCCGCCATGAACTCGTCGTACTGCTGCTCCAGGTTGGCCACGACCCGCTGCACCTCGTCGGAGGCCTGGACCTGCTCCTCGATCTCGGCGTCGGTACGCAGTGCGGTCGCCTCCAGGCTGGCGCCCGGAAGGGCCAGGCCGGTGGCGCCGGCGACGTAGTCCAGCGCCGCGATCGCCGCACGCGGGTACTCCGACTGCGACAGATAGCTGGGCACGTGGACGGCATAGCCGAGCGCGTCGTGCCCGGATTCGCCCAGGCGCAGTTCGAGCAGAGCCGCGGCGCTGGCGGGCACGCTGACCTGGCCGACCCAGGGGGTGTGGTCGGACACCAGCTCGGCGCGGGTGGCGTGGGCGGTGGCGGTGGCCGGGCGGGTGTGGGGTACCGCCATGGGGATGCCGTGCACGCCCACGGTCAGGGTGACCGAGAACCGCTCGATGAGGTCGCGCACCGCCGCGGCGAACGCCTCCCACTCGTGGTCGGGTTCGAGACCGTGCAGCAGCAGGAACGGGGTGTTCTCGCTGTCGTGCATGCGGTACAGCGACAGCTTGGGCGGCGTGTACTCGGTGTAGGCGTTCTCGACGAAGGTCATGACGGGCCGGCGGGAGCGGTGGTCGATCAGCCGGTCGGCGTCGAAGGCGGCGACCTCCTGGGCGTCGAACGCGGCAAAGAGCGCGTCGACGGCCTGGCGGCCGACCGTCCCGGCGTCCACGAACCCGTCGAGAACGACCAGCATGGCCGTCGCGGTGGTTTCGTCGGCACCGGGACGGAGCTGGTAAAGGTCAGCGTGGTCACGCACCTGGAAGAGTCTCCATTCGCACACGGAGTGACTGGAACGCGCGGCGGTGTAACGCGCGGGTGGATGTATTCCAGAATAGTCCAGCAAGCTGGGCGCGCCCCCAATTCCGGACGGCGGCCGCCGCCTCCGCCGGATCCGGCACGCGCGGGTCCGCCATCGGGGCGGGCCCATTTAGCCGGGGTGGCCCGAACGCAGTACCCGCAGGCTGCGCAGCCGGTTCAGGGCGCCGGCGATCTCGTAGCGCCGCGGCAGCACGTAGTCGCCCGCATAGCCCCGGCCGAGCGCTGTGACGCCGTCGTCGCCCAGCCGCTCCTCCAGCGCATCCAGCGCCTCGCCCAAGGTCCGGTCGCCGTCGAGCAGGCCGCCCTCGGCGAGCAGCCGCATGGCCAAGCCCACACCGATGATCTGGCCGGGGTCGACCAGTTGCGCCAGGTTGCGCACGTCCACGTCGTTTTCGCCGAACGTCAGCACGTCCATGTCGCGGCGTTTGATCCGGGACCGGCCGCGCGCGGTGGCGTCCACGGAGCGGGCGTCGACCACGCGCCGGGCGGGTGCGGCGAAGTCGGCGTCGGTGCGGGCGGCGGCCAGTTCGCGGGCGCGCTCGGTGACGTCGTAGGGGCGGTAGCCGTCGAGCATGATCACCTGGTCGGCGACGTCGAAGTAGTCGCCGCTGCCGCCCATCACCAGCACGGTGGAGACCTGGTGGCCCTTCCGCAGCGGGCGCACCAGGTCCACGAACGGGGTCAGCGGCTCGCGGTCGCCGTGCACGAGGCGCTGCATCCGCGCGTCGCGGATCATCAGGTTGGTAGCCGTGGTGTCCTCGTCGATGAGCAGGGTGCGCGAGCCGGCTTCCAGTGCTTCGGCGATGTTGGCGGCCTGCGAAGTGGAGCCCGAGGCGTTCTCGGTGGAGAAGTCGGAGGTGTCGGCGCCGGTGGGCAGGTTGCGCACGAACGCGCTGACGTCGGTGCGCTCGACGTGGCGGCCCTCTTCGGCGCGGATCTTGACGGCGTCGGCGCGGGAGACCACCAGCTCGCGCCCGTCGCCGGGCACGTGGTCGTAGACGCCGCGTTCCAGGGCGTGCAGCAGGGTGGATTTGCCGTGGAAACCGCCGCCGACGATGAGGGTGATGCCTTCGGGGATGCCGAGCCCGCTGACCTCGCCGGAGTGGGGCAGCTCGACGGTGGTGCGCAGGCTCTCGGGCGAGCGGAAGGGGACCGCGGTGCCCTGCATGGGCAGGTCGCTGACACCGCTGCGGCGCGGCAGCACCGAGCCGTCGGCGACAAAGGCCACCAGGCCGAGCCCGGCCAGCCGGTCGCGCAGAGCGCAGGTGTCCTCGACGGTGTCGGCGAAGGCGCCGGCCTCGGCCTCGTCCAGTTCGGGCCAGCGCAGCGCGTCGACCATGTCGGGCAGCAGTTCGCACAGTTCGCGCTCGGCGGTGCGGCCGTCGATGCGGCGCCCGTGGCCGGGCAGTTCGATGCCCAGCCGCAGCAGCACCTCGCCGTCGCGGATCTGGCAGGCGGCGCGGTCGAGCACCTCTTGGCCGCCGGCGTCGATGCGCAGCCGGGCGCCCTTGAGTTCGCGGTAGGCGCGGCGCACCAGGTAGTCGGCGGTGGCCCGGCGCCGCACCGGCGAGTGCCAGGCGGAGTCGGGCAGGGCGGCGACGTCGGCGGGCATGCGCACGGCCACGCGGGACGGCGGCGCAAAGGGGTCGGACTGTACGCGCTCGATGGTCAGGGTGAAGTCGGGGAAGGTCCAGTCGCCGGTGAGGGACTTGTAGCGGCCGTAGGAGGACCCGTCCATCTTGCGCAGTTCCTCGGCCAGGCGTGCGTCGTCGCGGCGGCCGCGGATTTCGGGCTCGTCGCGGCGGCCGCCTCCGCCGCCGCCCGGGCCGCCGCGCCGCTCCGGGCGTCCGTGGCCCTGGCGGCGCTCCTGTCCCCCGTAGCGTCCAGGCATGGGTCGGATCTCCCCTCGTGCTGGTGTGTGTCCGGTGCTTCGTCCGGTGCTTCGGCTGTCTCTGCGCGGCCGGCCGCCGCGCCGCCGCTTCTCCGACGGTCTACCCGCGTGGGGCGGGCCGGCGCGCGGTACGCCACGCCCAGCGGCCCGCCGCCGTCTGCGGCCCCGCTCACGGGTGGTTTAGTTTGTCCTGCGGCATCCGTTTCCACGGGGGCAGGGCCGCCCGACCGGGCGTTGGCAACCCTAACGCTCCGGCGGGCCGCGTGGCGGTGTGGAGCCCAAGCCGCGGCGGGCGGATTCCGCTGCGGGGCGGTTGTGTCAGGAGGCAGTGCGAACGCGCAGGGAGAGACCAGTTGGGGACTCCGGTCAGGGGGCGCCGGTCCGAGGCGGGCGGCCGGTCGCGGTGGGCGCGCTGGCGCAGGCGCCGGCAACTGGCGATGGAGCTGGGCCTGCGCCGCTTGGCGTCGTGGGGCAAGCCGCCGCAGCTGACGGCCGGAGCCTTCGGTGCCGCGATCGCGCTGGGGACCGCGCTGCTCGCGCTGCCGGCGGCGACCGAGGAGGGTGTCAGCGCCGGGTTCGTCACGGCCTTGTTCACCGCGACCTCGGCGGTGTGTGTGACCGGTCTGATCGTGGTCGACACCCCGGCCTACTGGTCGGGTTTGGGCGAATGGGTGATCCTGGGCCTGATCCAGATCGGCGGGTTGGGGATCATGTCGCTGGCGACCGTGCTGAGCCTGGTGGTCACCCGCAAGATGCGGCTGTCCATGCAGGTGCGCGCCAGTTCCGAGACCCGGAGCCTGTCGCTGGGCGAGGTCCGCCAGCTGGTCAAGGGGATCGTGCTCGTCAGCCTTGCTTTCGAGGTCACGCTGGCCGCGGTGCTCACCGCGCGGTTCTGGGCCGGGTACGGCGAGTCGGCGGGCCAGGCGGTGCGGCTCGGTGTCTTCCACGCGGTCTCGGCGTTCAACAACGCCGGGTTCGCGCTGTACTCCGACAGTTTGGAAGGCTTCGCGGCCGACCCGTGGATCTCGCTGCCGATCGCCGCCGCGGTGGTCGCCGGCGGCCTCGGTTTCCCGGTGTGGCTGGAGCTGTGGCGCCACTCCCGCCGCACCCGCCGCGAACGCCTGGCCTGGTCGCTGCACGCCAAGCTCACGCTGGTCACCACGGCGGTGCTGCTGGCGGCCGGGGTCGCTGTCTATACGGTGCTGGAGTGGAACAACCCGCAGACGATGGGGCGCATGGACACCGGCGGCAAGCTGATCGCCGGGGTCTTCCAGGGCGTGATGCCGCGCACCGCCGGGTTCAACTCGCTGCCGTTCGGCGAGATGAACCCGCAGACCCTGCTGGCCACGGACATGCTGATGCTCATCGGCGGCGGCAGCGCAGGCACGGCCGGCGGCATTAAGGTGACCACGTTCGCACTGCTGGCGTTCATCATCTACACCAACATCCGCGGCGAGTCGAGCGTGCACATCGCGGGCCGCCGCCTGGCGTCGGGGGTGGCGGAGCAGGCGGTGACGGTGCTGACGCTGGCCATCGGCCTGGTGTTCACGGCCACCTTCTGCCTGCTCGTGATAACCCCGTTCACGCTGGACGAGGTGCTCTTCGAGGCGATCTCGGCGTTCTCGACCGTGGGCCTGTCGACCGGTATCACCGCCGACCTGCCGGTGCCGGGCGAGCTGATCCTGGTCTTTCTGATGTTCGTCGGCCGGATCGGCCCGATCACCCTGGCTTCGGCCCTTGCCCTGCGCGGCCAGGTGCGGCTCTACGACCTCCCGGAGGAGCGCCCGATCGTGGGTTGAGCCGACCGGGGAGAGTCGCGGTGGGACCCGCTCATCGGCGCCCGTCCGCCCGGAACTTCCGCAGGTCTTCCGGCGAGTAGTGGACGGGCTCGTCGGATGCGATCCGTTCCATGGTTTCGGCGGGTTCCGGGAGGGCCGCCTCTTCCACGATCAGTTCGCGCAAATACGCGTTCAGCGACCGCCCCGTGTCCGCGGCTCGGGCCCGGAGGGTTTCGACCGCCTCGGCGGGCAGGCCGCCTATCCGGATCGCGGTCATCTCGCCCATGGCGGGCACCATAGCGTGCACGCATGCATGACTGCAGGGAACCGCATGAACCAGTGGTAGGCAGCACTTTCAGCACAACGCCGCGCCGCGCCGCGGCCCGGTTGCGGTCTGCTTCGCCGAGGGGTACTTGGACACCGGACCCGGCATCGATCACGTAACATCCGGTGCCCAACGAAACCGGAATCGGACATAGTGCGTCTTATGCACCGCAGCGGAGTTGGGTCGGTGCAGGTGCGGCGCCGGCTCCGACGGCCGCGGTCGGCGTCCGGGGGACGGGCGGCGATGGATGGGTGGGCCCCGGCGGGCGGATACCGCCGTGCGGCGTTCAGAGCAGCCACGAGGGGGACGGATGCCGGCAGGCCGGCCATTGCAGACAGGCGATCCCGCGAGTGTGGGCGGGTACCGGCTGACGGGCCGACTGGGACAGGGCGGCCAGGGCATCGTCTATGCGGGTATCGCGCCCGACGGCACCGCCGTTGCGGTCAAGGTGCTCGGCCACGAGTGGGCGGACGACCCGAACTTTCGGCGGCGGTTCGAGCGCGAGGCGCAGTCGGCCCGGCGAGTGGCGTCCTTCTGCACCGCGCAGGTCCTCGACGCCGCCTTCGACATCGAACAGCCCTACATCGTCAGCGAGTACGTGCCGGGCCCGTCGCTGAAAGAGGAGGTCGAACGCAACGGGCCGCGCTCGGGAACCGAGCTGCACCGCTTGGCCGTCGCCACCGCGACCGCGCTGGTGGCCGTGCACGAAGCGGGCATCGTGCACCGCGACTTCAAACCCGCCAACGTGCTGCTGGCGCCGGAGGGGCCGCGGGTCATCGACTTCGGGATCTCCCAGACCGGCGACGTGACCCGCTCGCAGACGCAGTCGGCCATCGGCACGCCCGGTTACATGGCGCCCGAACAGATCGACGGCCAGGCCGTGCATCCGGCCATGGACATCTTCGCCTGGGGAGCGGTGATGGTGTTCGCGGCCACCGGGCGCGCCCCATTCTCCGGCGACTCGGTCCCCGCCGTCATCCACCAGGTCATGTCGGCCGATCCGGATCTGGCCGCCGTTGCGGAGCCTTGGCGCTCCATCGCCGGGCGCTGCTTGGCCAAGGATCCGGCGCAGCGGCCCACCTCGGCCGACTTGCTGATGCGGTTGCTGGGCCGCCGCGATCCCGCCGGCGGCGCTCCGACCGCCGGGACGACCCCCGCCGCGCAGCCGCCTGCGCCCGGTCCGGACCCGGCACAGGACCCGGCCGCACCCGCGCCGCCCGCCGAGCACCCGGTCGAGCACGCGGCACCGGTGCCCGGCCCCGGACCCGGGCCGGGCGCCG
>NZ_BAAGYZ010000065.1:0-8933 GCF_054778995.1 Streptomonospora sediminis | reverse complement strand
AATAGGCCGAGGGCTTGTCCGCCATGGATGCTGGGTGTTCGCGCACATTGTTCACGGGTTTTTCCCCTGTGCTGCCATTGGGCCGGTGTTTTTTGCTGGTGGGTGATGGTGGTGGTGTTGGGGTGTTTGGTTTGCGGTGGTTATAGCGGGAGGGTCACACCCGGTCTCATTCCGAACCCGGTCGTTAAGTCTCTTTGCGCCGATGGTACTGCCTTCATGGTGGGGGTGGGAGAGTAGGTTGCCGCCGCATTTTTTTGTGAAATTTGGGGGTGGGTCCTTTGGGGCCCGCCCCCTTTTTTTTATGCCTGGGTGGGGGCGGGTCGGCGATCCTGCGGAGATTCCGGGATCCGGCGCCGGGTGCCGGCATTTCCGCAGGGTCGTTGCCGAACACTGCCCCGGGATCGGGTATGCGGGGCAGGCGGGCGCCCGCCCGGACCCTCCGCCGTCCTTGGTGCTGGTTTTGAGTGCAGATGACCCGTCGCCCGGCAGACCACAAGGCCGCACAGCGAACCAAAGCCGCACCCCCAGACCAATCACAGGCGCCCCCAGCCGCAGCCCTTCACCCCACCCCGGCCGTTTCGGCCAGGTACTCTTCCCAAGTTTGGCGCCCATCGGCATGCCCGGCCGCTAGGTTCGCGCCGCTGCGGAAAGCCGCGGCCGTGCGCCCCGGGAGCGGGAGTTTGGTCAACGGTCGGCGCTGCATGCCGTGGATCCGCTGGTAGTCCTCGGCAAGGCTCTCGATCGAGCGGACCTCGGGCCCGCCCATGTCCACCGCGTGACCGGCCGGTTCCTGCCGGGCCAGCTCGACAAGGCGCGCGGCGACCTCGTCGGCGGCCACCGGCTGGAACCAGAAACCTGTCGGCACCGGGAAGAACGGTAGTGAGTCGGTCTGTTTGAAAAACCAGTCGATTAGCTCGTGGAACTGCGTCGTACGCAGGATCGTGGCCGGTAGTCCGGACTCCTCGACCAATTGCTCGACTGCGAGCTTCGCTTTGTAATACCGAAACGGCACGTAGTCCACGCCGACGATCGATATGAAGATAAAGTGGCCGACTCCGGCCCGTGCCGCCCCCGTTAGCAGGTTCGCGCCCGCCGCTAGCTCGTCTCCCGGTGATTTGGGGGTGTGCGCACAGTGCACCACCGTGTGGACGTCTGCCAGCGCGCGGTCCAAGCCCTGTCCCGAAGCCAGGTCGCCGGTGAACCACTTTCCCCCGTTGCTCTGTGTGGGGGCGGCGCGGCGGCTGAGGACGCGCACCTCTGCGCCATCGTCGTCCTCTAGGCGGCGCACGATGTGGTGGCCCAGAGTCCCGGTTCCGCCGGTGACCAGTATGGGTGTCGGGTTGTTCGCCATGGCCGTGACTCTCCTCCGGCGTCGCCTGCCTCTTACCGTGCTGTTTCCCGGCCGTCCTGCACGTGACTCCTGCCTGCCCCCGGCCGGCCGGTAACCCTCGCGCCTGCAACAAACCTCTGTGCAGCCGGGCTACCCGCGCTCGGCGCCGACCTGCACACCGGCCCTGGTCCCCTGTCCGCACGTTCGCCCGCCACTCCCCCGGCGGATCTGCGTCGGCTCTGCGCGCGCATCGGATGCCGCCCTTGTTCCCGAAAGCGTGACCGGGTCGGCCGGAGTACGGCCGCGGTAGCTCAGGGAAGCGCGCGGGCGGTGCCCGTGTGACCACGGTATGCCCGCAGACCGGAACCGCCCGTTGCGGCAGAGGTGTGTCTCTGCGGGAGATACAGCCCGACAGAGGGTGAACTCCTGGCAAGGTGGTCGTTACGTCGACAAGTCCAGGAGGGGATTCATCGATGCCGAACACTGTGGACGACGACCGGCTCCGCGCAGCGCGGATGAACGCCCAGCTGCTCATGGGGCCGCCCGCCGCCGGGGTCGCCGGAGCCGTGCGGGGCGCGGGCGCCCTCCAGGCCCAAGACGCCCAGGCGGTGCGGCTGGCGGTGCGCGCCCGAACGACGGGGCTCGTGGTCGGCGATGTCCGCAGTGCGGTGGCGCAGGAGCGGTCGGTGGTGCGGACCTGGGCCATGCGCGGCACGTTGCACGCGCTGCCCGCATCCGACGTCGGCTGGATCGTGGACCTGCTGGGTCCGGTGTTCGTGCAGCGGTTCCGCCGGCGCCGGTTGGAGCTGGATCTGGACGACGAGCTGTGCGGGCGAGCCGAGGACGCCATCCGCGGGATCCTCTCCGGCGGTGTCTCCCTGACCCGCGCTCGGCTGATCGAGGAGCTGAACCGGTCCGGCCACGTCCGCGTGCCGACCGCAGGGCAGGCGCCCGCCCACTTGGTGGCTTACGCGGCGCTTCGCGGCATCATCTGCCGCGGTCCCGACACTTCGGGCAATGGCAATGGCAATGGCAATGGCAACGGCAGCAGCGGTGGCGAGCCCACCTACGTCCTCATGCACGAGTGGGTAGGGCCGTGGGAGGCCCGCGACACCGGCTCCGCCCTCACAAAGCTTGCCCGGCGCTACCTGTGGAGCCACGGCCCGGCTCGGCTGGAAGACTTCGCGGCGTGGTCGGGTCTTCCGGCGGCGATGGCACGCCGCGGGTGGGACCTGGTCTGCCCCGAGGCGGTCGAGCTGGCCACGAGCAGCGGGCCTGCGTGGGCTCCGCGGGAGTTCGCCGAAGCGCTTCCGCCGGTCCCCCGGACGCCGGCTGTGCGCCTGGTGGGCGGCTTCGACGCATACCTACTGGGTTATAAGGGGCGCGCCACAGCGGTCGCGCAGCAGCACGCCCACCGGATAGCACCGGGCGGCGGGATCATCCATCCGGCGGTTCTGGTGGACGGGCAGGCCGCCGCGCGGTGGCGTTGGGGACGCGACCGGGAAACGGTGGTGGTCGAGCCGTTCGACGAGTTCGAACCGTTCCCCCGCAGCCTCGTTGACTCCCTGGAGGCCGAGGTCGCCGATGTCGGCCGTTTCCTGGGCCGACCCGCACAGCTGGATCTGCGGGACGGCGCTGCCGGCGGTGGCGAGTGAGCCGAGACACCTCGACCGTACCCACTGGGTGCGGTCTTCGCTGTTCTGTTGCCCGCACCCGCGCATCCCGCCGCGCTCCGGGCGGGTGGTGCGTTCGGGTATCCCGCGCAGCGCGCACGGGCGGCGGCCGTGGCGGGAGTACCGCCGCAGGGGGATCGGGCGCAAACCGGCGGGGGCCGGTGCGGCCCGGCGTTAGCGGGAGCGCAGGCGCGCGCCGGTGTCCGACACGCGCGTCTTCCCCCGCGGGGCGGGAAAGGCGCTCCCGCGTTCGATCCCTACAAGGATCATCGGTAGTCAGGGGTAGGTGGTGCTACTCCTCGTCGGATTCGGTTCCCGAGGGGGTCTCCATCAGATGGCGCACCAGCGCCATGAACTCTTCGTCGCTCATCGCGGCCCAGTCCACACGCTCGTTCATGCTGGGCGGATTCCCCGGATTCAAGATCAATAAGCCTGAATCGCGCCTTCCACGGGCTAATTCCAGGTAAACGTCTTGGGCGTCCTGGTAAGGGGCGGGTAATCGCCTGCTCGGAGCGGTGGCGGAGGTATCCGGCGGCGGGCTGCGGCGGCCCGGGGAAGTCCCGGCGGCCCCCTGCCAGGGACCGCCGGGGGCCGGGGACCGGTGCGCCTAGCCGGCGGCGCCGAACCACCTCGGTAGTCGGCTGAGCAGGTCCTGCTGGTCTGCGCCGGCCCAAGCCACATGGCCGTCCGGCCGCAGCAGTACGGCGGGCACGCCCGGTTCTTCGCTGCCGTCGACCACGTGGTCGACCCGGTCCGCCCAGCCCTCAACGGAAAGCCGGCCGGTCCGGTCGAGCAGGAGCCCGCGGCCGTTGTGCATCAACTCGTAGAGGCGGCTGCGCTCCAGACCGGTATCACGCATCCGCCGTCCCAGCAGTTCGTGCCCCTCGCCGAAGTCGTAGCGGACCCCGAGCGCAGTGATCTTCTCGATCAGATGGCGGTTCACCGCTTCGAAGTCCATCAGCTCCGAGACCAGTCGGCGCACGGACTGCGGCCCCGGCCCGGTGGACATCAGCTCGATTTGGGCGCGGGTGTTTTCCAGCACGTCGGCGGCCACCGGATGCCGTTCGGTGTGGAAACTGTCGAGCAGCCCTTCCGGTGCCCAGCCGCTGACCTCTGCGGCGAGCTTCCAGCCGAGGTTGAACGCGTCCTGGATACCGAGATTGAGCCCTTGCCCGCCGGTGGGCGGGTGGATGTGCGCAGCGTCGCCTGCCAGGAGCACGCGGCCGGTCCGGTAGCGCTCGGCCAGCCGGGTGGCGTCACCGAAGCGGGACAGCCAGCGCGGTGAGTGCACACCGAAGTCGGTGCCGGCGAACGCCTGCAGCTGTTGCTTGAACTCCGCCAAGGTCGGCGGGACCGAGCGGTCCTCGGCCACACCGTCGGCGGGCACGACAACGCGGCACACCCCATCCCCAAGGGGCCCGACGCCGAACCTCAGCTGGGTTTTGCGGACTTCGGCCGTCACGGTGGCCAGCGTCTCCATAGGCGCGGTCACCTCCATCTCGCCAAGCAGCGTGTCGACCCTGGAGGGCTCGCCGGGAAAACCGACACCGAGCAGCTTGCGTACCGTGCTTCGGCCGCCGTCGCAGCCGACGAGGTAGCGCGAGCGCAGCTGCGTGCCGTCGACGAGTTCGGCGCTGACGCCGTGGTCGTCCTGGCTGAGCCCGACAACTTCGCAACCGCGCCGGATCTCGGCGCCGAGCTCGGTGGCGCGTTCGTTCAACAGGCGCTCGGTGGTGGTCTGCGGGATGCCGAGGACGTAGGAATGCGCGGTGTCCAGCCCTTCCGGCGACGGCTTGTGGATGGCGGCGAAGTAACCGCCGATCGGGTACTGCCGGCCGAGCGCGAGGAACCGCTCGAGCAGACCGCGCTGGTCCAAAACCTCGATGCTGCGGGCGTGCAGACCGAGCGAACGGACCTCCCTGGTCGGTTCCTCGTCCTTTTCCAGCACGAGCGTCCGCACGCCGTGCAGCCGCAATTCGGCGGCCAGCATCAATCCGGTCGGTCCGCCGCCGGCAATTATCACGTCGGTCATGAAAAGAACTCCCCGTTGAACAAGGCCGCAGTCGGGTCGGCTGCTCCGCGCAGTCCGGAAGTGCGTATGGCGCACCGCCGTACAGTTGCGTTGGCGTACCGCCCGGCTGACGTACCGCTGTATTGCCGCGCCGAGTGTTCGCGACCGCGCCGCAGTAACGCCGCTGGTGAGCCCGGTATCGCCGGTGCGGCACCTGCGGCGCACACGTCGGAAAATGCGCACGTATTTCGCGAACCCCGGTTTCCGCACGATTGCGGATCCGGCGTCGGCTGAAGATTCTGCAGCATGCCCCGGGTCTTGCGGCAAGCCCCAGGGTGCGCTATAAATTGAGAATGGCGGGAAATTTCCGCCCGGTGGCGTCTGTTGCGTACCATCCATTTCGCACGGACGGCGTCCTCGCAAAGCGGCGCCGCACCGATCACGCTGCCGCTGCCCTGGTGGTTTCCCCGGGCGCTTGCCCGCCGCCGTCGCGGATATCAAGGATTCCCATCGCCCCCTGGGCGCCCTGCGCCCGCCGGGCGTGCCGCGGCTGCTCGGCCATGGATCTCCGCGGATACGCGGGCGGCAAGACCTGTGCGGCTGAGAGATGGGCGTTGTGCGGCCCTGCGCCGTGGGCCAGGGGCTTCCCCGCGTGGTCGGCCCGCCTGCGGTGGCCGCCGGCCCCTGGAGCCGGCAGCCCTACGCAAGCCGCCGGGAGCCACCGCGCCATTCGGCCGGATGCCGCTGGGCGCGGGAGAACGGGTGCTCGCCGGACGCGCGCGAACGGATCGCGCTCGCTGCCCGGCCGACCGGCGGGAGCGGTCAGAGTTGCCGGTTCACGGCCCCGCGGCACTGGGGGCAGCGGCAGCGCTTGTTGTAGCCGGTTACCGTGCCATGCGGCAGATCGGGATCGCGCTCGGCCGTGAGGGTGGCGTCGAGTTGCTCGCCGAACGTGGTGAGGATACGCGCCGCGGAGAACACGCGTTTCGTGGTGACGCCGAGATCGCGTGCCGCGTCATCGATGTGGACGCCTTTGCGCAGTTTGGCGATCAAGCGCGAGCGGGTCGGCGGAGGAAGTTCTTCCTCGGCGTGGGCGATGAGCCGCTCGGCGTCATCGATCGGATAGCTCATTGAGTTCCTTCACCTGTGCACGGGTACATGGGCCCGTCAGTACTTCTGCATCGTATGTGCTCCAGGTGACCATTCAGCGCGTCGTGTGGCCGTCCGTGACAGGCGGTTCACGGGGAATAGGTTCCGCCGGTTCCGGGTTTTCCGCGGTGGGAAGGCCGCTCCGGCCTCCCCCGGACGAGGTGCGCCGTACCCGGTCAGCGACAAGACGGCGCGGTTCGGGAGGGGAATATGGCCTGGGTGCTGCTGGTCCTGTCCGGTCTACTCGAGAGCGTGTGGGCGATCGCCCTCGCGGCGTCGCACGGCTTCACCAAGCCGTGGCCGACAGCGGTGTTCGCCGTCGGTCTCGCGCTGAGTATGACGGGGCTGGCCCTGGCGCTGCGTTCGGTACCGGTCGGCACGGGCTATGCCGTGTGGGTCGGTATCGGTGCCGTGGGTACGGCGTTGGTCGGCATGGTCTGGCTCGGCGAGGGGGCGAGCGTCGCGAAGATCACCTGCCTGCTGCTGATCGTGAGCGGAATCGTCGGGCTCAAGCTTTTGCACTGATACCTCGGGCGATCCGAACGCGCGTAATCGCGGAAAGCACCGAATATGCGGGAAGTGCAGCGGGGCGGGAATCATGTGACGCACGGGGTAAGCGGGACGCTTGTGATTGAGTAACCGCTGCCCGGTGCGCCGCCTGGGAACGCTCGCCGCTGCTCGGTCCTTGGCGTCCCGCTGGGATTGCGGTGCGGGTCCGGTCCCATTCGGCCGTGCGCGGGCAAGAGATCCGGCCAACACGGAATTCCGAGTCCTCGGATCCCCGCCGATCCGGGGACTCGGCTTTGGCGGCAGGGCGATCCGACGAATTCCCGCTGGTCGCGCGCCGTCTCGTGCGACACACCCGTGAGCAGGGGCGGAGCAGTGGTCGGCGGCCGACACATCGGGATCCCGCATCGATTTCTAGAAACTCATTGCTAGAGGCTAGGACGGGTGATTCTCTGGGGCCACAGCACCAGTACTAAGCGTGTACGGGACAGGCGCCATGACCAGCCCCACTGTTCGCCGCCGCCGGCTCTCCGCGGAATTGCGCCGGCGCCGCGTCCAAGCAGGAATGACCCTCAGCGATGTCGCCGACGTCCTTGAATGGTCCCCGGCGAAACTCGGACACATCGAGACCGGTATTCGAAAATGGCCGTCCGTAATGGAGGTTTCCGCCCTGCTGAAGCTCTACGGGGTTACCGGCGGGCAGCGCGAGGCCATCCTCACCATGGTCCGCGAGTCACGGCTGCGCCCCTGGTGGACGGAGTACGAGGACGTCATCTCCTCGGCCTACGTCGGTAACGAGGCAGGGGCCGTTGCGATCGACACCTACGCCGGGATGCTCATCCCGGACCTGCTGCAGGTGCCCGAATACACCGCCGCGCTCGCCCGCTCGCAAGGCCACGACGACCTTGCCACTGAACGCATGGTGGCCGCGTTCCTGAAACGCCAGGAGGTGCTCGAACGCGACACGCTGGAGCGCTACCACGCCATCGTCGACGAGGACGCCCTACGCCGGATCAGCGGCGACTCCGCCCTTCTGCACGCCCAACTGCGCCGGCTCATCGATCTGGGCCGCAACCACGACCGCGTCGACATCCGCCTGCTGCCCACCTCGGCAGGTCTGCACGCCGGAACCGCAGGCCCGTTCACCATCCTGGAGTTCGACGAGGGCGAGGCCTCCCTCGCGTTCGTCGCCGCCACCCACGGCGGCGGGATCGTCGAGTCCGAAGAGGGAGTCGGAGTCTGCCAGGAGGTGTGGTGGCGGCTGGTATCGGCATCCAGCGCACCCGCGGCCACCAGCACCACGCTCAACCGGCTGGCGATGCTCACATGAAGCCGGGGACATCCCGGGCGGGAACGCGCCGCCGGGTTGCTAGTCTGCGGGGGAGACAACCCCATAAAGTTCTCTAGTGGCGCCTTCCGCTCAGCAGGCGGGGAAAACCGGCAGGAGCCATCCTGACCGCCCTCCGGCCCGCGGCAGCGCGTCCGTCCCAGTATCCGTATCCGAGACCAAAGAAGGGGTGCACACCATGAAGAAGATCATCATTCTGGTGCTGGTGGCACTCGGTGCGTTCGCCGTCTACCGCAAGATCCAGGCCGACCGCGCCGAGCTCGACCTGTGGACCGAAGCCACGGCCGGGGACAACTAGCCGGGGCCGGTTCGACCAGCCACGGCGCGTTCCCATGGGCCGTCGGCTGATTTCGGCGTACCCGGAGTCGTGGGCGGACGTCGTCCCCTGCGGCCCCCACGCTTCTGGGCCCGCCGAGCGAGCGGTGCCGCCTCCAGCCCGGGCCCCGCGCCGGAAAAGAGCGACCGGCACTGCCCGCAACACGGTATGATCGTCACAGATCAGACCGGGGCCATAGCTCAGATGGCAGAGCGCCGGTTTTGCATACCGGAGGTCAGGGGTTCGACTCCCCTTGGCTCCACTCGGCTCTGGGCGACCCTGCTCGCAAGCGGCGCTTGCTTGCCGGGTCGCCTCGCTGTTTTTGTCGGGGGGACGACCCCCCCGGACCCCCCGATGTGGTGCTTCGCTCCGCGGGGTGCTGGTCAAGTGAACACACGACGGCCGCCCGAGGTTTTCCCCGGGCGGCCGTCGTGTGTCTGATGCACATTGTCATCGGACACCATGCCGCTACGGCATGGTCAACCGGACGTGTGCCGCGGTGCCGTGACCGGTCGGTCGCGAAATGTCGCATCGGCTCGTTAGCCTCGATCTTTCGTGAGGCTGCGGCGTCGAAGTGAAGGACCCGGCCCTGTCTCACG
>NZ_BAAGYZ010000064.1:0-20632 GCF_054778995.1 Streptomonospora sediminis | reverse complement strand
ACATCCACCACCGGCAGCTCCGCCACCGGCCCCCCGGGCTCACCCAACTGCGCCGCCTGCGCAGCCAACCCCGCACCATCCCGCGCCGACACCACCAACGGCACCGGACCATCACACGGGGCGCCAGCCGACTCTGCCGACACCGGCGATTCCACGCCCTGTTCCAGCACCACGTGGGCGTTGGTGCCGCTGATCCCGAACGACGACACCCCCGCCCGCCGCGGACGACCATTGCACTCCCACACCCGCGGCTCGGACAGCACCTCCACCGCGCCGGCGGACCAATCCACGTGCGGCGATGGCACCTCCGCATGCAGGGTCTTCGGCAACCGGCCGTGCCGCATCGCCTCCACCATCTTGATCACACCGGCCACCCCGGCGGCCGCCTGCGTATGCCCGATGTTCGATTTGATCGACCCCAACCACAACGGGGCATCCGGCGAACGGTCCGCCCCATAGGTCGCCAGCAGCGCCTGGGCCTCGATCGGATCGCCCAGCGACGTCCCGGTGCCATGGGCTTCGACCGCATCGACCTCCGCGGCCGACACACCCGCATCCGCCAACGCCCGCGCGATCACCCGCCGCTGCGACGGCCCGTTCGGCGCCGTCAACCCGTTCGACGCCCCATCCTGGTTGATGGCCGAACCCCGCACCACCGCCAACACCGGGTGACCGCGGCGTTCGGCGTCGGAGACCCGTTCGACGACCAGCACCCCGGCGCCTTCCGACCAGCCGGTGCCGTCCGCGCCTTCCGCGAACGCCTTGCAGCGGCCGTCGGGCGCCAACCCGCCCTGGCGGGCGAACTCCACGAACGATCCGGGGGTCGACATCACGGTCACCCCGCCCGCCAAGGCAAGCGAGCATTCGCCGCGCCGCAGCGCCTGCACCGCCCAATGCAGCGCCACCAGCGACGACGAACACGCCGTATCCACCGAAACCGCGGGCCCCTCCATGCCCAGGACATAGGACACGCGGCCGGAGAGGACCGACGCCGCGTTCCCGGTCATGAGGTAGCCCTCGGTGTTCTCGTCGGATCCGGTCAGCAACGAGGTGTAGTCCTGGCCGTTGGTGCCCAGGTAGACGCCCGTGTCGCTCCCGCGTACCGAGGTCGGGTCGATGCCCGCGTGCTCCAGCGCCTCCCACGAGCACTCCAGCACCAGCCGCTGCTGCGGATCCATCGCCAGCGCCTCGCGCGGCGTGATCCCGAAGAACTCCGCGTCGAACTCCGCCACGCCCGAAAGGAATCCGCCCTCGCGGGCGTAGGTCGTGCCCGCTGCGCCGGTGCCAGCGCCGTTGTCGGTGTCGGCGCCGGTAGCGACGAGGTCGTCCAGTGGCCAACCGCGGTCGGTGGGCAGAGGGCCGACGGCGTCGGTTCCGGTTTGGACGAGATCCCACAGTTGCTCGGCGGAGCGCACGCCGCCGGGGAACCGGCAGGCGATGCCCACGATCGCGACCGGCTCGTCGGCGGTGCCGGGCGTGCCTGCGGTGGTCGCGGGCGGGCTCTGCGGCTGCTGCTGCTCGTCGCCGAGGTAGGAACGCAGGTGGCGCGCCAGGGCGGCCGCGGTGGGGTGGTCGAAGATGAGTGTGCTCGGCAGGCGCAGGCCCGTCGCGGTTGTGAGCCGGTTGCGGAAGTCGATGGCGGAGAGGGAGTCGAACCCGAGGTCGGAGAACGCCCGCTTCGCTTCGATCGCGTCGGCGCCGTCGTAGCCGAGTACCGCTGCCGCCTCCTCTTTGACCAGGTCGAGCACTGCGCGTTCCCGTTCGGCGCCGGGTAGTTCGGTGATGCGCTGCCAGCGGCCGGAGACGTCGGAGGCCGGCCGGTTGGCGGCTGCAGCGTCGATGGCCGCGGCCGCTTCCGGGAGTTCGGCGAGCAGCCGGCTGGGGCGGGCCGTTGTGAAAGCGGGTGCGTAGGTCGGCCAGTCCACCCCGGCGACGGTCAGCGTGGTCTCGCCCGCTTCGACCGCCTGGAACAGCACGTCGATCGCGCGTTCGGGCGCCAGCGGGCTGATGCCGCCGCGGCGTTGGCGTTCGGCCACGCTCGCGTCGGTGGCCATGCCCTCCTCGTCCCACGGCCCCCATGCGATCGAGGTCGCGGCGAGGCCTGCGGCGGCGCGGTGTTCGGCCAGCGCGTCCAAGGCCGCGTTCGCCGCGGCGTAGTTCGCCTGTCCCGGTCCGCCCCAGACCCCTGCGGTCGAAGAGAACATGACGAACGCGTCGAGGTCGCCGGTCAGTTCGTGCAGGTTCCACGCCGCGGTGGCCTTCGGCCGGACGACGGCGGCGAACTGTTCGGGGGTGAGGGCATTCACCACGCCGTCGTTGAGGGTTCCCGCTGCGTGGACGACCGCGCGTACCGGCTCGTCCTCGGGGATTTCGGCGAGCACCCGGGCCAGCGACCCGCGGTCGGCCGCGTCGCAGGCGGCGACCGTGACGCGGGCGCCGAGGGCGGTCAGTTCCGCGGTGAGCTCCGCGGCGCCGGCGGCGTCGTTTCCGCGGCGGCTGAGCAGCAGGAGGTGTTCGGCGCCTGCGCCGGCGAGCCTGCGTGCGATCTGTGCGCCCAGTGCGCCGGTTCCGCCGGTGATGAGCGTTGTGCCGGTGGGCCGCAGGGCCTGCGGGGTTTCGGCGGTGCCGGCTGCGCGCACCAGCCGGCGGGCGAACACTCCGGCCGGGCGGATGCACAGCTGGTCCTCGCCGTCGCCGCGTGCGAGCACGCCCGCGAGCCGCGCGCCGGCGCGCTCGTCGAGTTCGGCGGGCAGGTCCACGAGCCCGCCCCAGCGGCCCGGGTTTTCCAGTGCGACGACCCGGCCGAAGCCCCAGCAGAGGCCGGCGGCGATGCCCGCTCCGCCGTCGGAGGGGGTGGCGGCCATGCCTTGGCGGGTCGCGCACCACAGGGGGGCGGGGGCGGCGGCGTCGTCGAGGGCCTGTACCAGGGCCAGGGTCGCGACCGTTCCGGCGGGCAGGTCGGGCTGCTGCGGGTGGGGCCGTTCGTCCAGGGCCAGGAGGGAGAGGATGCCGGTGAAGGTGCGGGTGCCGAGGTGTTCGGCGAGGGTGGTGCGGTCGGCCGCGTCGTCGATCGGGACCGTTTCGACGGCGGTCCCGGCGCTGCGCAGCGCGTCGGCGGCGGCGGTGGCCCAGGGGTCTTCGTGCAGTGCGGCGGGGACGGCGATCAACCAGGTGCCCTGCGGGCGGGTGTGCTGTTCGGGTACCGGCTGCCACCTGATGCGGTAACGCAGCCCGTCGACCGTTTCGCGTTCCTCCTGGCGGCGGCGCCACGAGGCAAGCGCGGGCAGGGCCTCGCCCAGCGGTGTCTGCGCGCTGATCCCGAGCTGTTCGGGGAGTTCGCCGTCGCCGGTGTCCTCGACGAGGCTCCAGAACTTGTCCGAGACCGCGTCACCGCCGCGGGCGGAGACCGCCGGCCGGGGTACGGGGCGCGGCCAGTAGTGCGTTTCCTGGAAGGGGTAGGTGGCCAGTTCGACCGCCCGTCCGGACAGTGCCGGGGCGAAGTCGACGCGCGCGCCGCGTACGTAGGCTTCGGCCAGGGAGTGTAGGAAACGCCGCTGCGATCCGTCGTCGCGGCGCAAGGATGCGATGACGGCGGGTTCGGTGTCCAGGGCGGAGTCGTCGATCGTTTCTTGGATCGCCATGCCCAGGACCGGGCGCCCGCCGAGTTCGACGAACACGTCGTAGCCTTCGGCGAGCAGGGCGCGGGTGGCGTCTTCAAAGTGCACGGTGCTGCGCAGGTTGCGGTACCAGTAGTCGCCGTCGAGTTCGGTAGTGTCCAGCCAGCGGCCGTCGGTTGCGGAGTAGAACGGCACGTCGCCGATTGCTGGTGCCAGGCCGGCGAGCACGTCGGCCAGCTCCGCGCGGATGTCCTCGACGTGCGCGGAGTGGGAGGCGTAGTCGACGGGGATCCGGCGGGTGCGCACGCCGGCGGTGTCGCAGTGCGCGATGAGTTCGTCCAGGGCGGCCGCGTCGCCGGAGACCACGGCGGTTCCGGGGCCGTTGACGGCGGCGAGGGCGAGGCGGCCGTCCCAGCCGGCCAGCAGGTCGCGGACCGTGCCGGCGTTCTGGGACACCGAGACCATACCGCCGCGTCCGGCGAGGGCGGCCAGGGTCTTGCTGCGCAGGGCGACCACGCGGGCGGCGTCGTCCAGGGACAGTGCCCCCGCTACGCAGGCGGCCGCGATCTCGCCTTGGGAGTGGCCGAGTACCGCTGCGGGCCGCACGCCGTAGGACCGCCAGAGTTCGGCCAGCGAGACCAGCACTGCGAACAGGGCCGGTTGGACGATGTCGGCCCGGTCCGGGTCGGGGACGTTGCCGGCCCCGGTGAGCACGTCGCACAGCGGCCAGTCGATGTGGGGTGCGAGGGCGTCGGCGCAGGCGCGGATGCTGTCGGCGAACACGGGTTCGGCCGCCATCAGTTCGGCGGCCATCCCCGTCCATTGGGCGCCCTGTCCGGGGAAGACGAACACGGTTTTGCCGTTGAGGTCGGCGGTTCCGGTGACGGCTTCGTCGGCGGGGTCGCCGACGGCCAGTGCCTGTGCGCCGCGTTGGGTCTCTTGCCGGTCGGCGCCGATGACCACTGCGCGGTGTTCGAAGTGGCTGCGGGTGGTGGCCAGTGAGTAGGCGAGGTCGTCGGGGTCGGTGGTGTCGATGGCGGTGCGCAGTTGGGCGGCTTTGGCGCGCAGGGCGGCGTGGGAGCGTGCGGACAGCAGGTGGGGGCGGGGCTTGTGCTCGGGTTGGGGCCGTTCGGGCTCGGGTGCTGTGTCCGGTGGTTGTTCGACGAGGACGTGGGCATTGGTGCCGCTCATGCCGAATGAGGACACCCCCGCCCTGCGCGGGCGGCCGTTGCGCTCCCACGGCCGCGATTCGCTCAGCAGCCGCACGGCTCCCGCCGACCAATCCACGTGCGGCGACGGCACCTCGGCATGCAGGGTCTTCGGCAACCGGCCGTGCCGCATCGCCTCCACCATCTTGATCACCCCCGCCACCCCAGCGGCCGCCTGGGAGTGGCCGATGTTGGACTTGACCGACCCCAACCACAACGGGTCGTCGCCGGGCCGGTCCGCCCCATAGGTCGCCAGCAGCGCCTGGGCCTCGATCGGATCGCCCAGCGACGTCCCGGTGCCGTGGGCTTCGACCGCATCGACCTCGGCGGCCGATACCCCGGCCCCGGCCAGCGCCTGCCGGATCACCCGCTGCTGTGCGGGACCGTTCGGCGCGGTCAGCCCGTTGGAGGCCCCGTCCTGGTTCACCGCGGACCCGCGGATCACAGCCAGGACCGGATGGCCCAACCGCCGCGCATCCGAGAGGCGTTCGAGTACGAGCATGCCCGCGCCTTCGCCCCAGCTGGCGCCGTCGGCGTCGGCCGAGAACGCTTTGCTGCGCCCGTCGGCGGCGAGCGCGCGTTGGCGGCTGAACTCGATGAGGCTTCCAGGGGTCGCCATGACCGTTACCCCGCCGGCCAGGGCGAGCGAGCAGTCCTGCCGGCGCAGCGAGTGGCAGGCCCAGTGCAGCGCCACCAGCGACGACGAGCAGGCCGTGTCGACCGTGACGGCGGGTCCTTCCAGGCCCAGGGTGTAGGAGATCCGGCCGGAGAGCACGCTGGGCGAGTTGCCGGTTCCGAGCATGCCTTCGGAGCTGTCCGGCGATGCCAGCAGGGCGGTCGAGTAGTCCTGGTAGGTCACGCCGGCGAAAACCCCGGTGGGGGTGCCGTGCAGTGTGTCGGGGTCGATGCCGGCGTGTTCCAGTCCTTCCCAGGAGGTTTCGAGCAGGAGCCGCTGCTGGGGGTCCATCGCGACCGCTTCGCGCGGGGAGATCCCGAAGAAGGCGGGGTCGAAGTGGCCTGCGCTGTGCAGGAACCCGCCTTCGCGGGCGTAGCACTTGCCGGGGGCGTCGGGGTCGGGGTCGTAAAGGTTTTCCAGGTCCCAGCCCCGGTTGCTGGGCAGGGGGGCGATCGCGTCGGTCTCCGCGGATACCAGGTCCCACAGTTGGGCGGGCGAGTTGATGCCGCCGGGGTAGCGGCAGGCCATGCCGACGATCACGATCGGGTCGTCGGCCTGCGCTTCGGTGGGTGCGGGTGCTGCGGCGGCGGTGCTCTCGCCGGCCAGTTCGGCGCGGAGGTGGCGGGCGAGGACCACCGGGTTGGGGTGGTCGAAGACGAGTGTGGCGGGCAGCCGGAGGCCGGTGGCGGTGTTGAGGGCGTTGCGCAGCTCGACCGCGGTGAGCGAGGTGATTCCGAGGTCGGTGAAGGCGCGTTTGGCCGGTACCTCGTTGGCGCCGTCGAACCCGAGTACGGCGGCGACCTGGTCGAGCACGGTGTTGAGCAGGATTTCCTCCTGCTCGGGTGTGTCGCGTCCGGCGATGCGTTCGCCGAGGTCCGGTGCAGTTCCGGGTGCCGCGGTGGCGGCGGCCCTGCGGCGGGCGGGGCGTGCTGCGGGTACCGCGGTTTCGCCGCCGCCGGGCGCGGGCTGCGCCGGTTGTGCGGTCTGGTCGAGCTGGTCGGTGGGGTCGGTCTGTTCGGGGGCGGCGCGCAGCACCAGCGATTCGGCGGAGAAGACGGGTTCGCCGCGCACGTCGGCGGCGTGGACGCGGTAGGAGTCGGGGCGGCCGGTGGGTGCCAGGCGGACCCGCAGTTCGGTGGCGCCGGTGGCGTGCAGGGCCGCGCCGTTCCACGCGTAGGGGAGCTTGCGTTGGCGCTGCTCGCCGCCGTTTCCGGAGAATTCCAGGGTGTGCAGGGCGGCGTCGAGCAGTGCGGGGTGCAGGCCGAATCCGGCGGTGTCTTCGGCTTCGGCGGGCAGCGCGACCTCGGCGCAGAGCTCGCCGCCGACCTGCCACACCCGGCGCAGCCCCTGGAACGGGGCGCCGTAGGCCAGGCCGCGCTCGGCGAAGCGCTCGTAGACGCCGGTGGTGTCGAGGGGGCGGGCTCCGGCGGGCGGCCATTGGGCGAGCGAGTAACCCGGGGCGTCCGGTTGATCCGGGTTTTCCGGGTCGCGCGGTGCTGCGCGCAGCACCGCGCTTGCGTTGCGGGTCCAGGCGGCGGTGGCCGTGGCCGTGGGGCGGGAGAAGATTTCCAGGGTGTGCGCGCCCGCGCTGTCGGGTCCGCTGACGGCGGCCTGGAGTTCGACCTCGCCGTCGATGGCCAGCGGGTTCTCCAGCACCAGTTCCTCGATCAGCGGCGCGCCCACGTGGTCGCCGGCGGTGACCGCGAGTTCGAGGAACGCCGCGCCGGGGAAGATGGTCCGGCCCGATACCGCATGGCCGGCCAGCCACGGGTGGGTGTGGAGGGACAGGCGGTTGGTGAGCACTGCCCCGCCGTCGCCCGCGAGGGGCACCGCGGTGGGCAGGAGCTGATGGCGGGTGTCTCCGCCGCCGGTGCCGCCGACGCCGGCGGGGGCGGTGCCGGAGCTGAGCCAGTACCTCTTGCGTTGGAAAGCGTAAGTGGGCAGGTCGACCCGCCGCGCCGGGCTGCCCGCGAGCACCGCCGCCCAGTCGACGGGCGCGCCGGCGGTGTGCAGCCGCGCGACCGTGTGCGCGAGGGCCGCGTGCTCGTCGCGGTCCCGCCGCAGTGCCGGGGCTACCAGTACTTGGCCGCATGCGGGGTCGTCGTCGGTGATGTCGCCGATCATGGCGGCGAGCACGGCGTCCGGGCCGATCTCCACGAACGTGTCGGCGCCTTCGCGGCGCAGGCTGCGCACCCCATCGGCGAACCGGACGGTTTCGCGCACGTGGCGCACCCAGTACTCGGGCGAGCACAGTTGTTCGGTGGTGGCCACGTCGCCGGTGGTGTTGGAGATGATCGGCACCTGCGGGGCGCAGAAGCGCAGCCCTGCGGCGACCTCGCCGAGTTCGGCCAGCACGGGTTCCATCAGCGGCGAGTGGAACGCGTGGCTGACCCGCAGGCGCTGGGTTTTGCGGCCCCAGCCGGCCACCTGTTCGGCGACCGCCCGCACCGCGTCGCCGTCGCCGGAGACCACGACGGCGCGGGGCCCGTTGACGGCCGCGATGTCCACCCGGTCGCCGAGCAGCGGTTCGACTTCGTGCGGGTCGGCTTGGAGGGCGGTCATCGCTCCGCCGGCCGGCAGCCGCTGCATGAGCCTGCCGCGTGCGGCGACAAGGGCGGCGGCGTCGGCGAGGTCGAGCACCCCGGCGGCGTGGGCCGCCGCCAACTCGCCGATGGAGTGGCCGCAGAGGAAGTCCGGGCGCAGCCCCCACCCGTAGAGCAGCCGGTACAGCGCGGTTTCGACGGCGAACAGGGCGGGCTGGGTGTAGCGGGTCTGCTGGAGCGTGTCGCCGCCTTGTGCGATCACGTCGCGCAGCGGGCGGTCCAGGTGGTCGGCGAAGGCCGCGCACACGTCGTCGAAGGCGGCGGCGAAGGCAGGGTGGGTCCGGTACAGCTGCGCTCCCATGCCCGGCTGCTGGGCGCCCTGCCCGGAGAACGCGAAGGCGACCGTGCGGGCGTCGGCCTCACCGGTGACGACCCGCGGGTGTGGGGCCGCCTCCGCGATCGCGCGCAGCCCTTCGCGCACGTCCTCGCGGGTGTCGGCGAGCACGGCGGCGCGGTGTTCGAAGCCGTTGCGGGTGGTGGCGGCCGACCATGCGAGGTCGGCGGCGGTGGGGGGTTGCGGTGTGTCGAGGACCGCGCCCAGGCGGGCGGCGTTGGCGCGCAGTGCGCCGGTGCTGCGTCCCGACACAACGGTGATCAGCGGGGCCGGGGCGCGCTCGGCGGGTTCGGACGCGGGCACAGGGGTTTGCGCGGATTCCGGTTCGGGCCCGGATTCCGGTTCGGGATCCGGGGGTTCGGGGGCGCTTTCCACGATGACGTGGGCGTTCGTGCCGCTCACGCCGAACGCGGAAACGCCGGCCCGGCGCGGTCCCGCGGTTTCGGGCCAGTCCCGCGGCCGGTCGAGCAGCCGGACGGTACCCCAGGCCACGTGCTGGCTGGGCTCGTCGATGTGCAGGCTTTCGGGCAGGATTCCGTGGCGCATCGCCTGGACCGTTTTGATCACCCCGGCCACGCCGGCGGCGGCCTGAGTGTGGCCGATGTTCGCCTTCACCGAGCCCAGCCACAGCGGGCGCTCGGCCGGCCTGCCGGGCCCATAGGCATCCAGCAGCGCTTGGGCCTCGATCGGGTCGCCCAGTGAGGTCCCGGTGCCATGCGCCTCGACCGCATCGACCTCGGCGGCCGTTACGCCCGCATCGGCCAGTGCACGCGCGATCACCCGCTGCTGCGACGGCCCGTTCGGCGCGGTCAGCCCATTGGAGGCGCCGTCCTGGTTCACCGCCGAACCCCGCACCACGGCCAGGACCGGATGACCCCGGCGCCGCGCGTCCGAAAGCCGTTCGACCAGGAGCATGCCCACGCCCTCGGACCAGCCGGTACCGTCGGCCGCGGCGGCGAACGGCTTGCAGCGGCCGTCGGCGGCGAGCCCGCCCTGGCGGGAGAACTCGACGAACGCGCCCGGGGTGGCCATGACGGTGACGCCGCCGGCCAGCGCCAGCGACGCGTCGCCGGAGGCGAGTTCGCGGCAGGCCCAGTGCAGCGCCACCAGCGACGACGAGCAGGCCGTGTCGACGGTGACCGCGGAACCCTCCAGCCCCAGCGTGTAGGCGACCCGGCCGGATAGGACGCTGCCGGCGCCGCCGGTCATCAGGTAGCCCTCGGCGCCTTCGGGCACCTCGGTGGCGCCGGCGCCGTAACCGGATGCCCCGGCGCCGACGAACACGGCGGTGTCGGTGCCGCGCAGCGATCCGGGCGCGATACCGGCCCGCTCGACCGCCTCCCACGCGCTCTCCAGGATGAGGCGCTGCTGCGGGTCGGTGGCCAGCGCCTCGCGCGGGCTCATCCCGAAGAAGGGCGCGTCGAATTCGCCGGCGTCGTACAGGAAACCGCCTTCGCCGGTGTGGGAGGTGCCCGTGCCCGCCGCGGCGCGGTCGGGGTCGCAGACCCGCTGCCAGTCCGGGCCGCGGTCCGCGGGGAACGCGCCGATGGCGTCGGTGCCTTCGGCCACCAGGTCCCACAGCCGCTCGGGCGAGTCGACCCCGCCGGGGAAGCGGCACGCCATGCCGACGATGGCGATCGGCTCGCGCTCCGCCGGCGCAGCGGCGGCGGCCGGCAGGTCCGCGTCCGCCTCCGCACCGAACATCCGGGCGGCGACGTGGTCGGCGAGGGCGGCCGGTGTGGGGAAATCGAACACCACGCCGACCGGCAGGTCCGCGCCGGTCTCGCGGACGAGTGCAGCACGGAACTCCACCGCTGTCAGCGAGTCGAATCCCAGCCCGTTGAATTCGCTGTCGGCCTGCACGGCGCCGGTGCCGGAATGGCCCAGGACCGCGGCGGCTTCGCGGCGGATCAGGTCGAGCAGCCGGCGCCGGCGCCGGCTGCCGGGCAGGGCGGCGAGCTCGGCGTGCAAGGGGGTGGGGCCGGACCCGCCGGGTCCGGTGCCGACAGCGGCCGGGACGGGGCCGGCGGGCGATTCGGCGGCGGCAGCCAAGCCGGCCAGCAGCGGGCTCGGCCGCGACACGGTGAACGTGGGCACGAACCGGGCCCAGTCGACGTCGGCCACCGCCACGGCGGCCAGGCCGGAGTTCAACGCCGCACCCAAGGCGTCCAGCGCCGCGGCAGGTTGCAGCAGCCGCAGCCCGTGCCGTTCGAGCCGGTGCGCGGCGCCTTCGCGGGTGGCCATGCCGGACTGCGCCCAGGGGCCCCAGGCCACCGAGGTGGCCGCCGCTCCCCGCGCGCTGCGGCGTTCGGCCAGCCCGTCGAGGTAAGCGTTGGCGGCGGCGTAGGCGCCCTGCCCGCCGCTGCCCCAGGTGCCGGCCACCGAGGAGAACAGCACGAACGCGTCGAGGGGGTCGTCGTCGACCAGCGCGTCGAGGTGGGCGGCGCCGGCGGCCTTCGCCGCCAGTGCGGCGGCGAGCCCGTCGCCGGTCAGCTCGGCAAGGGGCGTGTCGGCGACGGTTCCGGCGGTGTGGAAGACGCTGCGGATCACATCGCCGGCGGCGACCAGCCCGGTGACCAGTTCGGAGACTGCGGACCGGTCGGCGACGTCGCATTCGGCGATGGTCACCCGGGTGCCGAGTCGGCCGAGTTCGGCGGCGAGGTCGGCGGCGCCGGGCGCGGCGCTGCCGCTGCGGCTGGCGAGTACGACGTGTTCCGCGCCGTTTTCGGCGAGCCACCGCGCCACGTGCCCGCCGAGCCCGCCGGTTCCGCCGGTGACCAGCGCGGTGCCGCGCGCGTGCCAGAAGCCGCCGGCCGGCAGGTCCGCGGGTGTGATCCGGCGGCCGAAGCGGCCGGCGGCGCGGATGGCGACCTGGTCGTCGGCGCCGGTTAGGGCGGCGGCGAGGTCGTCGAGTGCTCGGTCGTCGACGGCGCCGGGCAGGTCGACGAGCCCGCCCCAGCCGGGCCCGCGTTCGAGCGCGGCGACCCGGCCCAGGCCCCAAACCGAAGCCTGGGCGGGGTCAGGGGGTGTGTCGGCTCGGCGGGTGGTGACCGCGCCCTGGGTGAGGCACCACAGCGGTGCTGCGATGCCCGCATCGTCGAGCCGCCGCAGTACGGCGGTGAGGTCGCCGAGGCACTGCGGCACAGCGCCGCCGCTGCCGGGGTCGTGCTCGGTTCCGGTGCCGGGCAGGCACAGCACTCCGGCGAGTGCGTGTTCCCCGGACGGGCCGCCGGAGGTTGCGTCGCCGGCCGGTGGCGGTGCGTGCAGGATCTCGGCGCCGCGCGCGGCGAGGCCTTCGGCGACCGCCGCGGCCAGGGGGTGCTCAGAGGGTGCCAACAGCAGCCAGCGGCCCTCCAACGCGGCTGCCGCACCGCCGTCCACCGGGGTCCACGCGGCGCGGTGGCCCAGGCCGCGGCCGGCTCGGGCGGTGGGGCGCAGCCGCGGCCAGTACCGCTGGGTTTGGAACGGGTAGGTGGGCAGGGCGACCGTGCTCGCCGTGTCGAACACCGCGGACCAGTCCGGTGCTGCGCCGTGGACGTGCAGCGTGGCCAGCGCCGTGCGCAGGGCGGCGGCCTCATCGTCGCCGCGGAGGGCGGGGACCGCGACGGCGGCGGGGGTGTCCTCGGCGGCGGGCAGGCACTCGTGGACCATGGCGCTGAGCGCACCGCCGGGGCCCGCTTCCACAAAGCGGGTGGCGCCGCGTTCGGCGGCGCGGGTGAGGCCGTCGCCGAACCGGACCGTGCGGCGCGCCTGCTCGGCCCAGTAGGCGGGCGAGCACACCTGGTCGGCGCCGAGCTCCGCGCCCGTGCGGTTGGAGATGATGGGGATGCGCGGTGCGGCGAAGTCCAGTCGCTGCAACACCCGCTCGAAGTCGGCGAGCATCGGTTCCATCAGGCCCGAATGGAACGCGTGGCTGACGCGCAGCTCGCGGGTGCGGTGCCCGGCCGCCGACAGCCGCTCGGCGAGTTCTTGCACCTGTTCGTCCGGGCCGGACAGCACCAGCGAGCCCGGTCCGTTGACCGCGGCCAGCTCCACGGCCGTCCCGTCGAGCAACGGCAGCACCTCGGCCTCGGCGGCCCGGACCGACACCATTGCCCCACCGCCGGGCAGAGCCTGCATGAGGCGGCCCCGCGCGGCGACCAGTTCGGCGGCGCCGGCCAGGTCCAGGACTCCGGCGACGTGGGCGGCGGTGATCTCGCCGATGGAGTGGCCGACCAGGACGTCCGGGTGCACGCCCAACCGCTCCAGCAGCCGGAACAGCGCGACCTCGACCGCGAACAGCGCCGGCTGGGTGTACTCGGTGCGGTGCACGAGTTCGGTGCCGAGCACGTCGTGCAGTGCCCGGTCCAGGTGCGGGTCCAGGTGGGCGCAGACCTCGTCCATCGCCGCGGCGAACGCGCCGGAGGCCCGGTACAGGCCCAGGCCCATCCCCGGGCGCTGGGCGCCCTGCCCGGGGAACAGGAACGCCGTGCGGCCGGGGCGCGCCGTTGCGCGCAGCGCCCCGGAGCCGCCGCCGGCCACCGCGCGCAACCCGGCGAGCAGCTCGGCGCGGTCGCGGCCGACGACCGCGGCGCGCTGCTCGAAGGCAGTGCGGGTGGTGGCCAGCGACAGGGCGAGGTCGCGGGTGGGCAGGTGCTCGGCGACGGGCAGCAACCGCTGGGCCTGCTCCTGCAGCGCGGTTTCGCTGCGTCCCGACAGCACCCAGACGGCCGGGGCGTCGGGGTCGTCAGGGACGCCGGCCGGGTGCTCGGGCTGGTCGGTCGCGGGCTGCCCGGTTTCGGCGCCGGGCCGCGGCGGCGGGCTCTCCAGGATCACGTGGGCGTTGGTCCCGCTAACACCGAACGCCGAGACGCCGGCCCGCCGCACACCGCCGCGGTCCGGCCAGGGCCGGTGGTCGGCCAGCACGCGGACCGCGCCGGTGCTCCAGTCGACATGCGGGGTGGGCGTGTCGACGTGCAGGCTGCGGGGCGCGACTCCGGCCCCGGCCGCCAGCACCATCTTGATGACGCCGGCGACCCCGGCGGCGGCCTGGGTGTGGCCGATGTTCGACTTCACCGAACCGATCAGCAGCGGCCGCTCGGCGGCGCGGTCGCGCCCGTAGGTGTCCAGGAGCGCTTGGGCCTCGATCGGGTCGCCCAGCGAGGTCCCGGTGCCGTGCGCCTCGACCACGTCCACGTCGGCGGGGGAAAGCCCACCGCTGCGCAGGGCGTCGGTGATGACCCGCTGCTGGGCCGGGCCGTTGGGTGCGGTCAGGCCGTTGCTGGCGCCGTCGGAGTTGACGGCGCTGCCGCGCACGACCGCGAGGACCCGGTGGCCGTTGCGGTGCGCGTCGGCGAGGCGCTCCACGGCGAGCACCCCGACGCCTTCGCCCCAGCCGGTCCCGTCGGCCGCGGCGGCGAACGGCTTGCACCGGCCGTCCGCCGCCAAGCCGCCTTGGCGGGCGAACTCGGCGAACGCGGACGGCGTCGACATCACGGTCGCCCCACCGGTGAGCGCGAGCGTGCACTCGCCCCGGCGCAGCGCCTCGGCGGCCAGGTGCAGGGCTACCAGCGACGCCGAGCAGGCGGTGTCGACGGTGAGCGCCGGCCCTTGCAGGCCGAGCGCGTAGGCGATCCGCCCGGAGGCGACGCTGGCCGCGTTGCCGGTTCCGGTGTGGCCGCCGAGGTCGTCCTCTGCCCGCGCCAGCAACGCGGGGTAGTCCTGGCCGTTGGTGCCCACGAACACGCCCACCCGCCGGCCGCGCAGCGCCGCCGGGTCGATGCCGGCGTGTTCCACCGCCTCCCAGGCCGTGTGCAGCAGCAGCCGCTGCTGGGGGTCCATGGCCAGCGCCTCGCGCGGGGAGATCCCGAAGAACGCCGCGTCGAAACCGGCGGCGTCGGCGAGGAACCCGCCCTCGCGGGCGTAGTCGGCTGCGCTGTCGGTGTCGGCGGCGTCCCAGCCGCGGTCGAGGGGGAACGGCGCGACCGCGTCGACGCCGTCGGCGATGACCCGCCAGAAGTCCTGGGGTCCGGCGACCCCGCCGGGAAAGCGGCAGCCGATTCCGACGATGGCGATGGCGCCGCCGTCCTCCGCGGCGGACGCGGCGGGCAGTGCGTCCGCGGCGGCAGCGGTGCCCGGAGCCGTGTCGGCGCCGCCGGTGAGCCGGTGCTGCAGGTGCCGCGCCAACTCCTCGGGGGTCGGGAAGTCGAACACCAGGGTGGCCGGCAGCCGCAGCCCGGTGGCCGCGTTGATCCTGTTGCGGAACTCGACCGCGGCGAGCGAGGTGAACCCGTTCTCCCGGAACGTCTGCGTGTCGTCGACCCGGTCGGGGTGGTCGTGGCCGAGCACGGCCGCGGCCTGGGTGCGGACGATCCCGGTGAGCGCGGCGAGCCGTTCGGCCGCGGGCAGGTCGGCGATGCGGGAGGCCGCCGCCTCCGCGCCGGGCTGCTCGGCGGCGGTCTGGGGCGGCGGCGCGGCCTCGGGCAGCGTGCTGAGGAAAGCGCGCGCCTTCGGGCCGGTGGCGGGCCCGGCGAACCGGGGCCAGTCGATGTCGGCGACCAGGACGGTGGCCGCGCTGTCCGCGAGCGCCATCGGCAGCGCGGCGCACGCGAGGCCGGGTGGCATGGCGGGCGTCCCGGCGGCCGAAAGCCGCTCGGCGACGGTGTCGTTGGCGGCCATTCCGCCGCCCGCCCACGGCCCCCATGCGATCGCGGTCGCGGCGCGGCCCTCGGCGCGGCGCTGCTGGGCGAGGGCGTCGAGGTAGGCGTTGGCGGCCGCATAGTTCGCCTGGCCGGCCGAACCCATGGTGGCAGCCAGCGAGGAGAACAGCACGAACGCCGACAGGTCGCGGTCGCGGGTGAGTTCGTGCAGGTTGCGGGCTGTTTCGGCCTTGGGGCGCAGGGCCGCGGCGAGCCGGTCCGGTGTCATCGACGCGACCACGCCGTCGTCGAGCGCCCCGGCCGTGTGGATGACGGAGGTGAGCGGGAACCGGTCGGGGATCCCGTCGATGACGGCCGCGAGCGCGCAGCGGTCGGCGGTGTCGCAGGCGGCGAAGGTGACGGCCGCTCCGGCAGCGGTGAGTTCGGCCCGCAGGTCCGCTGCGCCCGGAGCCGCCTCGCCGCGTCGGCTGACGAGCAGCAGGTGCTCCGCCCCGTTGGTGGCGAGCCAGCGGGCGACGTGCCCGCCGAGCGCACCGGAACCCCCGGTGATCAGGACCGTTCCGCCCGGCCAGGCGGCGGTGCCGGTGGTGTCGGCAGTGCCGGTGGCACTCGCCGCCCGCGGCGCCCGCACGAGCCTGCGGGCGAGCGTGCCGCTCGGCCGGATCGCGACCTGCCCTTCGGCCGCGGCGGCGAGGCAGGCGGCGAGGCGGCGGCCGGCCCGTTCGTCCAGGTGCGCCGGGAGGTCGACCAGGCCGCCCCAGGAGTCCGGGTTCTCCACACCGAGCACTTGGCCCAGGCCCCAGGTGCTCGCCTGCACCGGATCCGGCGCCGGGTCGGACGGCCCGGTGGCGGTGGCGCCACAGGTGGCCAGCCAGAGGGGGGCCGCCGGGTCGGTGGCGGCGTGGGCCCGGGCCAGCTCGGTGTTGAGCGCTAGCCCGGTCGGCACGGACGGGTTCTCGGGCAGGTGGCCGGTGCCGAGCGCAAGGAGCGAGAGGACACCGGAAAGGGCGCCGGACGATTCGCCGGAGAGGCCGCTGAAGAGGTCGTTGGAGAGGCCGCTGCGGACGCCATCGTCCTCGGACGGACCGGAACCGTCCGTGCCCGCATCCACAACGCGGGTGCGCACCGTCGCGCCCGCGGTGCGCAGCGCGGACTCGACGCCGGCGAGAGCCGTGTCGGCGCCTGCGGGCGCCACCACCAGCCACGTGCCGGCGAGCACGGCGGCACGGTCGGCGACCGGTTGCCAGGTGGTGTGGTAGCGCCAGCGGTCCACTGTTTCGTGCGCGCGCCGGTCCTGCAGCCACTGCGACACCAGCGGCAGTGCGCCTTCCAGCGCTTGCTGCTGCTCCTCGTCGGCGTGCAGGTCGCGCGCCAACTGCGCGGCGTCCGCGCTGTGCAGGGCGTCCCACAGTCCGGCGCCGGTGCCGGGGTCGAGGCCGGCAACGCCGCCGGTGCCGGCCGCCGGTTCGGGGGCGCGCAGCCAGAACCACTCGCGCTGGAACGGGTAGACCGGCAGGTCCACCGTCGGAGCTCCGGCGAACACGGTGTCGAAGTCCACGTCCGCCCCTGCCGTGTACAGCCGGGCGAGCGCGGTGGCCGCCCCGATGGCCTCGGGCCGGTCGGCGTACAGCGCGGGGATCACGGCCGGCTCCGCACCGCCCGTGCCGCCCGCATTGACCGCGGCATCGTCCAGCGTCTCGGCGATCGCTCCGGTCAGGGTCGCGTCGGGCCCGAGTTCGAGGTATGCGCCCACCCCGCATTCGGACAGGCGGCGCACCCCGTCGGCGAACCGGACCGCCCGGCGCAGCTGCGCGACCCAGTAGTCGGGCGAGCACAGCGTCTCCCCGCCGATCTCGCCGGTCACGTTGGACACCACGGGCAACCGCGGCTCCAGGTAGGCGACGGTCTCCGCCACCTCTCGGAAGTCGTCGAGGACCGGGTCCAGGTGCGCGGAGTGGAACGCGTGGCTGACCCGCAGCCGCTTGGTGGTGTACCCGCGGTCGTGCGCGCGGCGCTCGGTCTCGGCCACGGCGTCGGAGTCGCCGGAGACCACCACCGCGGCCGGGCCGTTCACCGCCGCGATTCCGATGGCGCCCTCGGACGGCAGCAGCGCGGCGGCGTCGGCTTCCGTTGCCCGGATGGAGACCATCGCCCCCGACCGCTCGACCGACTGCATCAGCCGGCCGCGGGCCGCCACCAGGCGGCAGGCGTCGGGCAGGCCGAACACCCCCGCGACGTGGGCGGCGGCCACCTCGCCGATGGAGTGGCCGATCAGGTGGTCCGGCCGCACCCCGTAGCTCTCGAAAAGCCGGAAGAGGGCGACCTCGAACGCGAACAGGGCGGGCTGGGTGTACTCGGTCCGATCGAGCAGGCCGGCCTCGTCGCCGCCCGGCGGCGCGAACATCAGCGTGCGCAGGTCGCGGCCCAGATGCGGTTCGAAACGGGCGCACACGTCGTCGATCGCCGCCGCGAAGACGGGGGCGTCCCGGTACAGCCGCTCGCCCATACCGGCCCGCTGCGCCCCCTGCCCGGAGAACACCATCGCGAGCTTGCCGGAGCCCGTTTTCGCCACGGCGGGCCCGACGACCTGCGGCGCAGCCGCGCCCTCGGCAAGCGCGCGCAGCCCGGCGAGCAGTTCGCCGTTGTCGGCGCCGACAACGGCGGCCCGGTGCGCGAACGCCGAGCGCGTCGTCGCCAGGGAGCGGGCCACGGCCGCGCTGTCCAAGTCCGGGCGCGCCGTAACGTGGGCGATCAGTTCCCGGGCCCGCTCGGCGAGGCCGCTCGCGGTCCGGCCGGAAAGCACCCAGGGCACCGCCGGCAGCATGGCGCCGGGACCGCCATCGTCCTCGGCGACCTCGGCAACGGGTGCGGGCCGGGGCGGTTCCTCCAGGATGACGTGGGCGTTGGTGCCGCTCACGCCGAAAGCCGAGACCGCCGCCCTGCGCGGCTCCTCGTGTTGCGGCCACGGCCGGGGCTCGCGGAGCAACTCAACCCTGCCCGCCGACCAGTCGATGTGCGCAGAAGGCTCCCCGATGTGCAGGGTCTGCGGGAGTGCGGCACTGCGCAGCGCCAGCGCCATCTTGAGCACACCCGCGACACCGGCGGCGGCCTGCGTGTGCCCGATGTTCGACTTGACCGTGCCCAGCCATACGGGCCGTTCGCGGTTCCTGCCGTAGGTCGACAGCAGCGCACCGGCCTCGATGGGGTCGCCGAGCACGGTTCCGGTCCCGTGCGCCTCGACCGCGTCGATCTGCGACGCCGACAGCCCTGCGTTGGCGAGCGCCTGCCGGATCACCCGCTGCTGGGCAACCCCGTTGGGTGCGGTCAGCCCGTTGGAGGCCCCGTCCTGGTTGACGGCCGAGCCCCGCACCACGGCCAGCACCGGGCGGCCCGCCCGCAGCGCGTCGGACAGCCGCTCGACAAGGAGCACGCCGGCGCCCTCGCCCCACCCCGTGCCGTCGGCGCCGTCCGCGAACGCCTTGCAGCGGCCGTCGGCGGCGAGGCCGCCCTGCCGGTCGAACTCCTCGAACGCCACCGGCAGCGCCATCACCGTGACGCCGCCCGCCAGCGCCAGGGTGCACTCGCGGTTGCGCAGCGCCTGCACTGCCGTGTGCAGCGAAACCAGCGAGGAGGAGCAGGCCGTGTCCATGGTCAGCGCCGGGCCTTCCAACCCGAGCGTGTAGGCGATCCGCCCGGACAGCACCGCGCCCGAACCGCCGGTGAGCAGGTGTTCCGCGGCGCCCTCGTTGGCGGCGGTTTCCGCGGCCCCGTAGCCGGACGGGCTCGCGCCGATGAACACGCCGGTCTGCGAGCCCTGCAGGCGGGCGGCGTCGATGCGGGCGCGTTCGATGGCCTCCCACGCGGTCTCCAGCAGGAGCCGCTGCTGCGGGTCCATCGCCAGCGCCTCGCGCGGGCTGATACCGAAGAACCCCGCGTCGAACTCCCCCGCGTCGGGCAGGAAACCGCCCTGGTGGCCGGCGAGCGCATCAAGGTCCCACCCGCGGCCGCGCGGAAGGGCGCCGATGGCGTCGGTCCCGCTGTCCACGAGTTCCCAGAAGTCCTCTGGCGAGCGGCACCCACCTGGGAAGCGGCACGCGGCCCCGACGATCGCGACGGGTTCACTCGCCTGCTCCTCGACCTCGCGCAACCGGTCGCGGGCATCGGCGAGATCGGCCGTGACTCGCTTCAAATAGTCGCGGAGCTTCTGCTCATTCTCGCTCGGCATCAAGTTTTCCGTTTCCTCACAGGACGGCAGCGCTTAGCAATGTATGTGCGCGACCCTTTGGGTACTCACCAGTGGGATTAGGTGTTTCCCTAGGTACGGAAGAGAACTGGATGTGAGCAGTGGCGGATTCGGGGGGATTGGGAGGATTGGGGGATGTGGCAGTGTGCGGCAACGACCCTGCAGTTATGCCGTGATCCGGCGCCGGATCACGGCATAACTGCAGGGTCACCGCGATCACCCCCGCGGTTGAGGGGCGGCCTCCCTCCGGGGCCGCAACCAACCGCCCGCAGCACCAGGGCTGCCACCCCGGGCCCCCGCCGCCCTTGGTGCCGCTTTTCTCCACCGGACCGCCCGCAACCCGGCAGGACACAAGGCCGCACAGCGAACCATGGCCGCCGGCCGGCAAACAAATGTGCGCGGACCTTTTCAGGAACGTCCGAGTTGGTCGTCGATAAAGGCGAACAGGTCATCGTCGCTCGCGGAGTCCAGTTCCTCGGCTGCTGCGGCGGTGCGCGGGGCGCCGTCGAGTTCGCGCAGCACGAGCTTCAACCGGTCGGCGATCCGCCGCTTCTCGGAGTCGGTGAGTTCGGTGGTGGCGACCACGTGTTCCAGGCGCTCGACATCGGCGTGGATGGTCTCGCCGCTGGCGGAGTCCAGCAGCTGCCCGTGCAGGTAGACGGCCAGCGCCCGAGCCGTGGGGTGATCGAAGACCACGGTCGTCGGGAGGGTGAGACCGGTGGCGCGGGTCAGGGCATTGCGCAGATCGACCGCCGTCAGCGAGTCGAACCCGAGTTCGCGGAAGCGCTGTTCCGGGTCGAGGGCCTCATCGTCGGAGTAACCGAGCACGGCGCCGGCGCGGGTGCGGACCAGGTCGAGCAGGTACTCCATCCGCTCCGATTCGGGCAGCGCCGCCAGCGTGGCCGCGAGCCCGGTCTCCTCCGGGGGTTCGTCGTGGGCGGCGTTGGCGACCTCCGGAATATCCGAAATCAACGGACGCGCCCGCTCCGCTCCGAACGTCGCCGCGAACCGCACCCAATCCACATCCGCCACCACCACACACGACCCACCGGAACCGGTGGTGATGCTGGAACCGGCGACGCCGTTACCGGTACTGGAGCTGATCGCGTCGTCGTTTCCGGAGCCGATGGTAATGCCGCCGTTGCCCCCGGCACCGGAGCCGACCGCGGCCCCGCCGCTTCCACAGCCCGCGCCATTTGCGGAGCCGAGCACGGCGGCGCCGGCGGGGCCGGCGCCATCGGTGTTGGTACGCAACACCTCCCCCAACACCCCCAACGCCAACCCCGGATCCATCGCCCGCACCCCACGCCGCT